>NZ_JAKRFX010000029.1:0-50097 GCF_022347825.1 Pseudoalteromonas sp. OF7H-1
ACCTCATCAAGAGCCCGGATATAAGCACGCAATCACACTAATAATGCTAAAAGTGGCTTGTACAATTGGAGGAGTCCATATAAGGTGGTTTATCCGCCGATAGGTTGCAATGAAGTTCCGGCAAAAAAACCATGTACATCAAAACCCGTTTCAACACTCGCTCCCGGCAGATACACAGCGTTAACTCTCATTGAAGTTTTGTATTCTTTCTTTAATTTTAGTGCTAGAAATTCCTTGGGTATAAGGGATATAAACAACCTGAATATTTTGTGGTGCTAAAGCTGCTTCCAACGCTTGCCAGCGGGGCGTGTGTTGCCATTCATCACCGCAGATCACAAGGTTTACACTTTGTTGTGCGATCCAGTGTGCTGCTCGCTCAGTATCGGCCATTGGTGCACCGACTAAAACCGCTTTATCTACGCATGCTAATGCCTTAATAATACTTAAGCGCTCGTCTTGATCCATTATTGGCGGTCGTCCCTTACTTTTTAACGCAAAAGCATCCGGTGCGACCCCAACAACTAAGTAGTCTCCGTGTGATTTCGCTAACGACAAATACCTTAAGTGACCAGGGTGAAGCAGATCAAAAAAACCAAGCGCTAAAACACGGCACGGCTGATGTGATTCCTCCTGCTTTAGTACGAACTGCATAAGATTTTTTAAAAGGCCGTCATGAGGTTTGAATTGTAATAGCACTTTAAGCATGGCATGCATTTTTTTGAAGTTGCCTTTTTTCCACTCAGTGTAGAGGTGAGAGTAGGCATAACAGTAATATAAGTAGGAATCTTGCATAATATTCGGGGCGCAGACGATGGTATCAAAATTTGCGTCAGGTATTTTCCAATCCAGCCCATATAATGCTTGTAAGATTTGTTCTGGATACTGGGGATAACAAATCTCTCCGGCAGGTGAGCTGATGCTCACAACTTGAATAGCAGAGAAACGCGTCACTCTATTCCAAGTAAAAGGTACGTCTTGCATCCATAAACCTGATATGGTGTCTCCAGTGCTTTGCTCTGTGGCATAACCGCAAAGGTCAAGCACTAAGCCAGATTGGTGGCGAAAACATCGAGGGTTTATAAGTCCATAGGATTGCGCTTCTTCCTGCCAGCCAAGATGCTGTAAATGTTCGATTGCGCTTTCCATGTGAGACCAGTCGATACCAATATCAACATCTTTATCATTTTCTAAGAGTTGACCTTCACGCTCTAACCCGAGCAAAGTACCAGCCGTAGGAAAAGCATAAAATCCGGCCTTTTTTAAGGATGACAAGGTTTGTAGTAATAGGTGTAAAGCGTGTTCAGGAGTTAGTTTAGTTGAGCTCGCGCTTTCATGTATTGGTACTTCGGATGATTGAACTGCTGCAATGTTTGTCAGTGCGTCATGCTGCAAGCGCCATCCTAGCGCTTGATAGAAGGTTTGAGCGGCGAGTGGTAGTTGTCTGTTTTGTTGATAACTGCGAGCGAGAATATAATAGCTATCTGGTACATCTGGGTGTTTATGTAGCAGTGCTTCAAGTTGTTCAATCCATTCACTCCCGGCTTGTCTACGCTGTGCCAATTGTGCGAGATATAAAATGACCTGCTGGGTGGGCTGCTGTTGATATAGTTGCTGAAATGCTTGCTCTGCTGCTTGATCTTGGCCCGAAGTAAAATACTCGATGGCCTGTGTCATCTTTCTATTAAGTTGTGACTGTTTAATTGCTGTGTCTTTCTGCATCGAGTAAATACCTTGTTGTGCTGCTTTTAGTTTTTGTAGCCACAGAGTCCATATTTTGATGACCCACTTTAATGGGTTTGATGTGTTTAATGTGAAGTCGCTAGCGGTTTTATACTTCTGCACGCTCGGGCATTTTGCCAACCGGCGGAAGCTCCACTATGATTACTTTAAATCAGGAAATCGGAGAGCGAAAGTGCTACCAGTTTTAATTATTGTTTCTTCTCTGACAGTACTCGCCCCTGATGAATTGTTTAAGACATTACAGGTTATTCAAGATTTAAACATCTCTAACCCAACACAAGCAACTCGAGTATATGAAGCAGCGTTACCCAAACTTCCAGAACAGCCCTCTAAAGGTATCTATGAGTTACATCGCGCCGGTTTAGAAGCTGCAATTAAAACAAACGATACGGTCAGAATTCGTGAAATAGTAGCGCTATTTTCCGACAATACTGAGTGGCTTGCGTATTTGCAGTCCGAAAAGGGGCAAATTGCAAATTACCTCGCGATTTATTATCGCCGGATCGGTAAGCCTGCGCTTGCGCAAAAAAACTATGAATGTGCTCTTAAGTACTCAACTCACGAGCAAAGGCCACTTATCGTTAATAATCTTGCTGTTTTATATCGAACAACAGGGCAGTTAGAAGAAGCAATCAATATTTTAGCGCCGACATTGTCTGAGGTGAAGGATGAACAACTGGAAGCGGCACTTAACAATAATTTAGCTAATGTTTATTTTGATATGAGTAAATATCAGCATGCTGCGAGACTATATAGGCAAGCTTTCCTCTATCATCAAAAAGCAGAGCAAGCTTACGAAGCAAGCTATACGGGGTTAAATTTATTAAATGTTTATTTGCTTGCTAATCAGTGGAAAAACTTTAGGCGCTATATGAATACAGTGAAAACTCAGCTAAGTGCGGTAGAGGATAAAGAATTATCCATTGTGTTTACTTGGCAGGAGCTGATTTTTCAAAAAAGTAGAAATGGCATACAGCCAAAAGGAGATCAAGTTGAGTTTCTTATTTCGACTTTACCCATATTGCTCCAAAGTGATTACGGCAGTAATATGGAGAAATATGTTTATACATTGCAACTCCCAGAATTGATAGCGTCATATAATACGTTACTGTCTGAGCAGCAAAAAGTGGCCGCCAATGTACCGCCGGATACTTCGCTACCGGAAGCTGCACTATCTTGGTGTGAACACTAATCCATCACAAAAAACTATTACCACAGCACTACTCTTTATACTTTGAATAGTAGATGTAGTCAGGTGTGGCTGATAAATAATGAGTACCTTTGACTCAACCATCACAGAGTAATACCAATTTACTTAATTAAGTGGTCTATTTTGAGGCAAAAAAATCTTGTCGATAGCCCGGCAAAAATTTTGCTATTTAGTTGTTCTAAATGATAAATTTTTAACACAGCTAGCGTCAGATTTAATTCCTCAAATTGAACAAGTATTAAGTTAAATTGGTATAACATCAAAGGTCAACAGCGAGTTTAGAGTTAGAAAGTCCATGCTAGGTGTAGCTGGGGAACAGATTCATTGGTATCTGTACCAAGTTTGTTACGCCAATATTGCCATTCAACACCTAACATTAATTGATTGTCAGGCATGCCCATTGCGTAGCCGAGATCCCATTGTAGAATTGGCTGCGCGAGCAACCAGCCTTTTACGTCATTACCCAACTCGTTTTCTCGCTCGTCAATATATTCTACGTGACCTGTGAGATAGAACTTTTGCTCGCCAATTGTAAAGGGGTAACCCCAAGCGAGATCTATCATCCAGCTATCACTTTCTTTAGGTGCACCGCCATGACTAATACCTTGGCTGTCGTCTTGATAAAGTGTGAATGTAGAAGAGAAAAAATTGAACCCGTCAAAATTCCAATTTACTTTGACACCAGGTAAGTATTTCATCACCTTAGCGTCTCCGGCTGCATTGAAACCCATGGTTAAGCTAACGTCAGCTATGGCGTCGAAAGAAGACTTAAAGCCTGCAATCTTTGACATCGACAAGCTCGAATACCACTCTCCATAAAAGTCACCGTCTTGGTAACCATCACTAAGGTCATCTTTGCTGTAATCGATAAAGAAGAAATTATCGCCGTAGCGATATCCAGACGCATGTTGTAATGAGTAAACCGTTGCCGTTGCTTCGTTTCTGGTAAACGGGTTTTTGAAATCACCGCGGTTTATATGTAGTTGCGTTGTACTCCAATCAGCAGCATAACCAAATGTGCTAAAAGCGAGTGAGGAGGAAATGATGAGCGTGTTGATTTTCATTTATTAATTCGGATAGCGTTAAAAATGAAAGTATAACAAAAGCGCCCAAAGTTGGGCGCGTAAACCGAATAAATTATGCTTTATTTCTTCTTAGACAGATAACGGTAATGGCGGTGAAAGCCAAAATGAAACAGTAATAAGAAGAGCTAGATACATCCCAAGGGCTGATTTTAAACGTGGCCCCGAGTAGCAGCGCTTGTGCACCATAGGGTAAAGAGCCTTGCATAACACAAGCGAAAATATCTAATAAGCTTGCTGAACGTTTAGCTGAGATCTTTCCATCGTCAGCCAGTTTTTTAGCGACAGGGCCTGCAACTATGATACTTACCGTGTTATTTGCGATACACAAGTTACTTGTTAGCACGAGTGCAGCAATGCCGAGTTGATCTGCAACTTGACGGTGCCATTTTGCGATAATGCTGGTAATTTTTTGGATCTGTTTGGCTAAAAAATCTAGGCCGCCATTGATACGAATAAACTCAGATAAACCACCAATGAACATCGACAGCAAGAAAATCTCCTGCATATCACTAAAGCCTTTATAGATATCGTTTAAGAACGCAGCGCCTTGATAGTCACCGGCAAAACCCATACAGCCAGCAAAAACGATACCACTAAAGAGCACAACAAAAACATTGATACCAATCACCGCCAAGACCAAAATAAATGCGTATGGTAAAACTAATAACCAATCAAACGGCTTGGTTTCTACAACCTGCGGCTCTGGGGTTAAAAACACCAAGAGTAAAACAGTCAGCAGTGCAGCTGGTAGGGCTATTTTTAGATTCTCTCTAAATTTATCTTTCATTTCACAGCCTTGCGTTCGCGTTGCTGCAATTGTGGTATCAGAAATAATGGATAAGTTATCGCCAAACATTGCGCCCGAAACGATGGTGCCAGCCATCAGTGCCGGATCAATTCCGGTTTTCATCGCGACGGCTACAGCAATAGGTCCAATTGCACCAATTGTGCCCATGGAGGTTCCCATTGCGGTAGAGACGACAGCAGAAATAAGGAACAAGCCGGGTAATAAAAATGCCGGAGGAATAAGTGATAAACCGGCGTTAACCACAGCGTCAACACCGCCAGTGGCACTTGCAACCGCAGAAAAAGCACCTGCTAATAAATAGATGAGGCACATGGTGATAATATTGCTGTGTCCAGCGCCTTGAATAAAAGTTTCGACACTGCGGTTGATGGTATCTTTATTAAGTAAAAAAGCGAGAACGATGGCTGGTAGAATCGCGACAGGAGCTTTTAATTGATAAAACGCATAGTCAACGCCTTGCGATTGCAAATACAATCCTGCGCCAAGAAAAATCCCTACAAAGGTCAACAGCGGCAATAATGATAGTTTCGCCTTTGTTTGATTGTAATTTGGTTGCATAGCACTCCCCAACAATAAAGCACAGCCAATAACCAGCTGCAAAACCGCACAACACACCTAATACCAATTGTATTAATTCTCCAACCAATTTGAAGGGGGAACTAGCATATTAGCGTCGTTAAAAATTTCTCATTTAGAACAAATGAATAGCAAAATTTTTGCCTAGCTACTAAAGCTATTTCTCCGCTTCAAAATAGCCCATTTACTTAATGCAATTGGCATAAGATGAAAATCTCTCAACTTCAATAGGTGAGTGAGCGAGCGCGGCAGTTTATATGTTTAGACGTCTAAAGTCTAATGTTTTATTATTTTCAACTTAACTGACTATGACACACAGATACGGTAAACTCTACTCCCGCAAAAACACACTTCTATTATCCGGTTAGCCATCGTTGCTGCCTTTTGGATAATCAACATCGCAAATAAAAAAGGGTAACGTATGACAAGAATAGGTATTTACGGTGCGAATGGCAGAATGGGGTTAGCATTGATTGAAGCCTGTTATTTGTCGCAACAAGTAGAGCTGGCCAACGCCTTTGTACGAGATAATTCACAATATCTTGATAAAGCAGTTAATCAATTGCAGCCTCAAGCAGACGCAAATATCTGTTTTAGCTCCGAGCAAAGTAAGCTTGAAAATGTTGACGTATTAATAGACTTCACTTTGCCAGAGGGCATGAAGCAGCATTTATCAGCTGCAATTGCTGCTAAAAAACCGATGGTGATCGGTACTACTGGACTGACAGCAAGTGAAATGGCGCTGTTGGTCGAAGCCGCAAAAGATATCCCAATTGTGTTTTCTCGCAACTATAGCGTTGGCATTAACCTGCTACTGAACCTAGTACAAACAGCCGCACAAAAGCTGGCTGACGACATGGATATTGAAATCTTCGAAGCGCACCATCGCAACAAAATCGACGCGCCTTCAGGAACTGCGCTCGCTATCGGAGAGGCGATTGCAGAAGCAAAAGGCTGGCAACATGATGAGGTTGCGGTTTACGACCGAAGTCAGAGCCATGAAGCGAAATCTCAACAAGAAATCGGTTATTCGGTCCTTAGAGCGGGAGATATAGTAGGTGAACATACGGCTTACTTCTCGACAATGGGGGAAAGGCTCGAATTAACACATAAAGCAGCGTCGAGATTGACCTTTGCATCAGGTGCTGTAAGGGCTGCACAGTGGTTAAAAGATAAACCAGCAGGCCTTTATGATATGCAAGATGTGCTAGATTTAAAGAAGTAAGTATAACATTTTGAGGCTTTAAAGCAAAAAAAGAGTTTAATGGCTTATTTTTATAATTTTTGTGATTTTTATTAGACGAAAAGGCATTCATGCTGTAGACTATAACGAATTTGCCAAAATTTTAATAACTGCGTGTTACCAAGCGCTTTGTAGACGGGATGTTGAGCGTTTTGCTTTCGCCCGTTTTTTACTATTAGGAGGTTAACTTGACTAAATCCGCTCTGTTAGTCCTTGAAGACGGCACGGTGTTTCGCGGTACTGCTATCGGTGCTGACGGTATGTCAGTCGGTGAGGTGGTATTCAATACGTCAATGACGGGGTATCAAGAGATCTTAACGGATCCTTCATACGCGGAACAAATCGTTACGCTTACTTACCCACATATCGGCAACACCGGTACTAACAGCGAAGATGAGGAAGCGGACAAGATCTGGGCAAAAGGCCTAGTGATCCGTGACTTACCACTGCTTGCGAGTAATTTCCGTAACGAACAATCATTGAGTGATTACTTGAAAGAACGCAATATCTTAGGGATCGCAGATATTGATACTCGTAAACTAACTCGCATTTTACGTGATAAAGGCGCTCAAAACGGCTGTATCATCGCAGGCGACGAAGTAGACGAGCAAAAAGCGCTAGAAGCGGCGCAAGCATTCCCTGGCTTGAAAGGGATGGATTTAGCAAAAGTAGTAACAACAGAATCTCAGTTTGAATGGCGTGAATCAAGCTGGACTCTAGGCGAGGGCTTTAAAACGCTTTCTGCTGAAGAAGAAAAATTCCATGTTGTTGCGTACGATTTTGGTGTGAAAAAGAACATTCTTAGAATGTTAGTTGATAGAGGCTGTAAGTTAACCGTTGTTCCAGCAGAAACCTCCGCTGCTGACGTACTTGCATTAAACCCTGATGGTATCTTCCTATCAAATGGCCCTGGCGACCCTGAGCCATGTACTTATGCCATTGAAGCAATCAAAGCATTTTTAGAAACAGATACACCTATTTTTGGTATTTGTTTAGGCCATCAGTTATTAGCACTCGCTTCTGGTGCGAAAACAGTAAAAATGAAGTTTGGTCACCATGGTGGTAACCACCCGGTTAAAGACTTAGATCGTGATGTCGTGATGATCACTGCACAAAACCACGGTTTCGCTGCTGACGAAGCAACGCTTCCTGATACGCTACGTGCAACGCACAAGTCACTGTTCGATGGCACACTGCAAGGTATTCACCGTACTGATAAGCCAGCGTTTAGCTTCCAAGGTCACCCTGAAGCAAGTCCTGGTCCACATGATGCGGCACCGCTATTCGACCATTTCATTGAATTAATGCAATCTCGCAACGCTTAATTAGACCGGAGTAATAATGCCAAAACGTACCGACATAAAAAGCATTCTGATTTTGGGCGCAGGCCCAATCGTTATCGGCCAAGCATGTGAATTCGATTACTCTGGTGCTCAGGCCTGTAAAGCGCTTAGAGAAGAAGGCTATAGAGTTATTCTTGTAAACTCTAACCCTGCGACTATCATGACTGACCCTGAAATGGCGGATGCAACTTACATCGAGCCTATTCACTGGGAAGTGGTAGAAAAGATCATCGAAAAAGAAAAGCCTGATGCGGTGCTGCCGACTATGGGTGGCCAAACAGCTCTTAACTGTGCGCTAGACCTAGATAAGCACGGTGTGCTTGCTAAACATGGCGTTGAGCTAATTGGTGCGACTGCAGATGCAATCGATAAAGCGGAAAACCGTGAGCGTTTTGACGCGGCGATGAAAAATATCGGCTTAGAATGTCCTCGTGCTGAAATTGCACACTCAATGGATGAAGCGCACGATATCTTAACTCGAATCGGGTTCCCATGTATTATTCGTCCTTCATTCACGATGGGCGGCACCGGTGGTGGTGTTGCGTATAACATGGAAGAGTTTGACGAGATCTGTACTCGTGGTCTTGACCTGTCACCAACAAATGAGCTGCTTATCGATGAAAGCCTATTAGGCTGGAAAGAATATGAGATGGAAGTGGTTCGTGACAAAAACGACAACTGTATCATCGTATGTTCAATCGAAAACTTCGATCCAATGGGCGTACACACTGGTGACTCAATCACAGTTGCACCAGCACAAACGCTAACTGATAAAGAATATCAAATCATGCGTAACGCCTCGATGGCGGTACTTCGTGAAATTGGTGTTGAAACGGGTGGTTCAAACGTTCAGTTTGGTGTAAATCCTGTTGATGGCCGTATGGTTATCATCGAGATGAACCCGCGTGTATCGCGCTCTTCTGCGCTTGCGTCAAAAGCAACGGGATTCCCGATCGCTAAAATCGCAGCCAAGCTTGCCGTAGGTTATACGCTTGATGAGCTTCAAAATGACATCACAGGTGGTGCAACTCCAGCATCATTTGAGCCGTCAATCGACTACGTAGTGACTAAGATCCCTCGTTTTAACTTCGAAAAATTCGCAGGTTCAAACGACCGTCTAACTACGCAAATGAAGTCGGTTGGTGAGGTAATGGCAATTGGTCGTAACCAACAAGAATCATTACAAAAAGCACTACGAGGCCTAGAAGTGGGTGCAACGGGTCTGAACCCAATCGTTGCACTAGACGCGCCAAACGCAAAAGAAACGATCATCCGTGAATTACGCGAGCCAGGTGCTGAGCGTATTTGGTACATTGCTGATGCGATGCGTCACGGTATGTCTGTTGAAGAGGTATTTGAACTCACTAAAGTTGACCCTTGGTACCTAGTGCAAATCGAAGACATCTTAAAAGATGAAGCGACAATCGCTGAAGTGGGCATGGCAGGTCTAAACAAAGACTTCCTGCGCCGCTTGAAGCGTAAAGGTTTCTCAGATGCTCGCATTGCCGAAATCGCAGGCGTATCAGAAAAAGAAATTCGCAAGAAGCGTCACCAGCTTGAAATTCTGCCTGTTTACAAGCGCGTAGACACATGTGCTGCAGAATTTAGCTCAGACACTGCTTACATGTACTCAACGTATGATGAAGAATGTGAAGCGAATCCTTCTGACAAAGACAAAATCATGGTTATCGGTGGCGGTCCTAACCGTATCGGTCAAGGTATCGAATTCGATTACTGCTGTGTACACGCAGCCCTTGCTATGCGTGAAGATGGCTATGAAACTATCATGGTTAACTGTAACCCAGAGACGGTTTCAACAGACTACGATACGTCTGATCGCTTATTCTTCGAGCCAATTACACTGGAAGACGTGCTAGAAATTGTCCGTGTTGAAAAGCCAAAAGGCGTGATCGTTCAGTATGGTGGTCAAACTCCACTTAAACTGGCACGAGATCTTGAAGCGAATGGTGTGCCAGTGATTGGTACTTCTCCTGATGCTATCGACCGCGCAGAAGACCGTGAGCGCTTCCAACAGCTTGTAGAGCGTCTAAACCTACTACAACCAGAAAATGCAACGGTAACCTCACTAGAAGAAGCGGTTGCTAAATCACAAGAAATTGGCTTCCCATTGGTTGTTCGTCCATCATACGTACTTGGTGGTCGTGCAATGGAAATCGTGTACGATGAAGACGACTTACGTCGCTACATGACAGAAGCGGTGTCTGTTTCTAATGAAGCACCAGTACTACTTGACCGTTTCTTAGATGATGCAATTGAAGTAGACGTAGATGCTATCTGTGACGGTGAGAACGTTATCATTGGCGGTATTATGGAGCACATCGAGCAAGCAGGTGTTCACTCGGGTGACTCGGCCTGTTCATTGCCTGCACACACGCTGCCGCAAGATATTCAAGACGTGATGCGTAAGCAAGTCCGTGATATGGCGTTGGAACTAGGTGTTGTTGGCCTGATGAATACCCAGTTTGCGGTGAAAGACGGCCAAGTTTACTTGATTGAAGTTAACCCGCGTGCTGCTCGTACAGTACCATTTGTTTCAAAAGCAACAGGCGTTGCACTTGCAAAGGTTGCTGCACGTTGTATGGTTGGCCAGTCTCTTGAAAGTCAAGGTGTAACGAAGGAAGTTATCCCTCCATATTACAGTGTGAAAGAAGTGGTATTGCCATTCGCTAAGTTCCCAGGTGTTGACCCAATGCGTGGTCCAGAGATGCGCTCGACGGGTGAAGTGATGGGTGTTGGTGAAAACTTCGCCGAAGCATTCGCAAAAGCCCAATTAGGTGCATCAAACACTTTACCACGTGGCGGCCGCGCGCTACTATCTGTGCGCAATGGTGATAAGGCACGCGTAGTTGAACTAGCTAAGACAATGAAAGCAATTGGTTTTGAGTTAGATGCAACGAATGGTACGGCGAAAGCGCTTGAAGAAGCGGGTATTGAAGTACGTCGCGTAAACAAAGTATTCGAAGGCCGTCCTCATATTCTTGACCGTATCAAGAATGGTGAGTACAGCTATATCGTTAATACTACCGAAGGTCGCCAAGCTATTGAGGACTCGAAGGTGTTACGTCGTGGTGCACTTCAGCATAAGACTAACTACACCACTACGCTAAATGCAGCGTTTGCAAACTGTACAGCGAATGAAGCTGACGACAGAAGTTCTGTAAACTCTGTTCAAGAACTACACCAGCGTTTGAACTAAAAAGAACAAGGCCAGAGCGTCAGCTCTGGCAATGAGTGAGATACTTATGCAATCAATTCCGATGACAGTACGAGGCGAAGAATTGCTTCGTGATGAACTGAATCATTTAAAAAAAGTTGTTCGCCCGAAAATCGTTGCAGATATTGCAGAAGCGCGTGAACACGGTGATTTGAAAGAAAATGCTGAATACCATGCTGCACGTGAGCAGCAAGGTTTTTGTGAAGGCCGAATTCAAGAAATTGAAGCTAAACTGTCAACAGCGCAAATCATCGACGTGACTAAAATGCAGAACAACGGCAAGGTTATTTTTGGTAGTACTGTGACTATTGTGAATGTAGATACAGACAAAGAAGTAACTTATCGTATCGTTGGTGACGACGAGGCCGATCTTAAGAACAACTTGATTTCTGTTAATTCACCGATTGCGCGTGGATTAATCGGTAAAGAACTAGATGATACAGTGAATATTCAAACACCAAATGGTGCTGTTGAATATGAAATCATCGAAGTTGAATACAAGTAATCCTTTCTTTTAAAGCCCGCATCCGCGGGCTTTTTACTATAACAATCATTTCTACTTTTGCTGCTGTAATGCCGTGTAATTGCCATTTCTCTATATTCTTATAGCTTTGTGTGATGCCTGTATATTTTTTGGTACAACAATTTTAGGAGAAAAGGATGTCATTTGAAGTCGATCAATTCAAAACAGAGGGGTTTGAATTGTTTATATCGAGTTGGAAATCTAAGTTGGCAGGCGCTGGCGCGCGGGACCTCTCCCTGAATCAACATTGTTTTTGGCGTACCATGCGTAGTCGCTGTGCGATTGACCTTAGTAAGCAGAGTGAGCTTTTGCAAGGGGTGAGCTTAGCGAGATATGATACCTATCTTATTCTTACTGCTTTGTTGTATACCAACAGCCTATACGCAAGCTCTGATTTAATCATTGGCTATAACCTGCCAGGCCACTTTTTCACCAGTGAAAGCTCAGAAGCTCGACACAGTTTTTCTCGTGAGTTACTTGATTCGCTTAAGCTCACTCAGCCCTTGTTCTTGGTTGATGAATATTTTGAAAATTTTGAGTTCAATACGATTGCTTATGACAAGCTCAATGAGGCAAATCCCGTTTGGCATGATATAAGCAGCGAATTAGGCACTTTACCCAGTTTAGTAAATACCACCCGCTCAGAGCACCAGCTGTCCTTGAACCTATTACACTTTGTACCGAAGCTTTTCTCTGGTAAGCAGCTTGCCGAGCAACTAAATTATTTAACCTGAACTTCGAATAATTAATGCCTTTCTAGCAGCTAGTTTTAGCGCTAACTGCGTTGAATTCACTGCCAATAGCCAGCTATTGGTGCGTAAATTCGCCTGGTTATCCCTAAAACTCTCTGGCTAGATAAGGGGATAATTTAATGTGCTATTAAAAACAATGAGTTGGCTCATTCCTTATCCAAACCTCAGGTTATTTAGCTGAGATAGCGTAGGGGTTATACACATCTGACATAGTTTGAAACGAATTTGATTTAGACTTTTAGTGCGAGCTTGTTACACTCGGATTGTTCCCAAAACCAATCAGGCACCGGTTCATAAATGATATGTTAGTATGAGCCGGTATCTTTATCAGGAGAATAACCATGAGTTTATTAAAAAGCGCATTGTTTAAGACGTTGAAAAATAAGTCTACTCAGCAAGTCGCTTCAGTGGTATTGGATAAGGCTATGAAGCAGGGAAAAGAATACCTAGATTCAAGAAACACCAGCAGTGGTAACGATACAGATGAGTTGCTGTTAGGGCTACAGCATTTATTAGCACAAAAGCCAAATGACGGTGTTTATTCAATCACGCTATCCACTTATAGAGTGAGAGTAAAAATCACTTCTGGCGCCATTTCCCATATTGATAAGATCTAATCTATTCCATTCACTATAAATTTTTATTCCTTCTTTTCGTCAATTGGTTGGACTTTTAATCATAAAGATCAACCAATTAGGTGAATTTATAACCAACGACCTTCCCCCTTGGATACCCGCTTTTAAGATTATGGTGGCTTTTCCGTCGAGCCACTATTCCATAAAGTTATATAAAATATATTGTATACATTGTAATTTTAGTGTTAAAAACCTATAACCCAATCGGGTTTGGATACACAACAGGAAAGGTAAATGATGAAAATTACAAAACTCACTTTGGCGTTATCTGCGCTTACAGCGATAAATTCAGCCAACGCACATCAAGAATCACAGCGACTCTTTAAGCCGCTCGATGCATCGGTTCAAGTGGAAACGAACATTTCCCATGGCCATGAGCACAAAAATTTGCATGATAGAGCACCCGTTGCACATACACCAACTCGGAGCATGCCGCTGTTATCTGCTAAACACACGCCATTATTGCAAGCGATGGCAGTAAGCCAAAGTGAAGCGATTGCTGCATGTGATTTAAATAGCTTAGCAAGTGCGAGCAGTAGCCAAATTGTTACTGAAATAAAGCAACAGGGTACGAGCTGTATCAATGCTTTGTTCTCCGCTGACAGCAGCATCCAAACACAAGTATTCACTTCAGATAAAATGTACGCTGCGGCGCAAAATGCCAAATCGCTTTCGCAAAGCTATTCAGGCAACGGCAGTGCCGACCTCGAAGCGCTTTATTTATTTATTCGCGCTGGCTTTTATGTTGAGTTTTACAATGACCAGGTGACTTTTGCTACTTGGGTTAAGCCTGCGGTGAAAGATGCGTTGGATGCTTTTGTTAGTAATAGCCATTTCTACGACGACAATGATGCTCATGGTAAAGTACTCGGTGAGGCTATTACTACAATGGACTCATCGGAACTACAGGGGCACTATCTGCCAGTTGTAAAAGCATGGCTATCTAAATGGAATGAAAGTTACGCTCAAAAGTGGAATATGCGCAGTGCGGTAAACGGCATTTTCACTATCTTATATCGAGGTCAGTGGAATGATAACTTTGTCGCTTTGGTTAAAAACGATCAACAATTGGTGAGTTTACTAGGGAGCTTCACCGCACAAACTTGGATGGTAAATTCAGACTCTGAATATCTAATCATCAATGCTGCGAGCGAATTGGCTCGACTTAAATTATACAATGGTGCAGCTATTCAAGAGTCAGTCGACACGCAATTAACCGCTTTATTCTCGCGTTATAACAGTTATGGTTTTGGCGATGGTGTCTGGTTAGCTGCGGCTGATGTCGCGACCTATTATGCTGATTGTGGCCAGTTTGGTATTTGTAATTTTGATAAAGAACTTGAGAGCAAAGTACTTTCTCAACAACATAGTTGTAGCGATACAATAAAGATTAGAGCACAAGCACTCACCGCTCAGCAATTGACTTCAGCGTGTCAAACCATGGAAGCGGAAGAAGGGCGATTCCACACTATGCTGGAAACAGGCCGCTTACCGGTTGCCGATGATAACAATGAATTTCTGCAAGTGAATATCTTTAATAGCAGTGCAGACTATAAAAAATATGCCAAAGCCATTTTTAAAATCAGCACCGACAACGGTGGTATGTATTTAGAGGGTAATCCTAGCGATGTGAATAACGTTGCTAATTTTGTTGCATACGAGGCCAGTTATGCAAAGCCGGATCATTACATCTGGAACTTAGAGCATGAATACGTACATTATCTTGATGGGCGTTTTGATCTTTATGGTGACTTTAATGCTCCGACTAAGCCTATCGTTTGGTGGAGTGAAGGGGTGGCTGAGTACATTGCAAACCTCAATGATAATCAAGCCGCAATAGATACAATCAAAGATGGCTCAGTATATACGCTAGCCGAAATATTCAGTACGACGTATGACGGTTTTGACCAAGATAGAATTTACCGTTGGGGCTATTTAGGGGTGAGATTCCTGTATGAAAAACACTTTGATGAAGTGCTCGCAATGCGACAGGAAACGCGACAAGCAAATTGGAATGCGTACCAAGCCCGTATGGACCACCTCGCATCACAGTATCAATCAGAGTTTGTTCAATGGTGCAACGAGCTTGCTGCTGGTGGTCAGAATAACGCACCTACTTCAGAGGTTAATGGGCCATACTCCGGTGATGTTAATCAAGCGATACTATTTTCAAGCCAAGGTAGTGTCGACCCTGATGGTGATGTACTCACTTATCTGTGGCGTTTTGGTGATGGTAGCCAAAGTAATGAAGCCAACCCCACGCACAGTTATGTGCAAGCAGGCGAGTATCAAATTAGCTTAACGGTGAGCGATCCTAGCGGTTTGAATCACACTAGTAATACAGTGGCTACTGTAAGCGCAACGACTTCAAACAAACTACAGTCTGGCGTACCTGTCACGGTTGCGGGCGAGCAAGATGAACAAGTTGCATTTTCAATCGATGTCGCTGCTGGCACTGATAAATTAGTCATCAGCACGTCTGGAGGTACAGGTGATGCCGATCTTTATGTTAAGTTAGGCTCGGCGCCAACGTTCAGCGAATATGATTGCAGACCATACCAATCCGGTAACGAAGAGGTATGTGAAATCACTACACCTACCGCTGGCACCTATTACATTATGCTGCATGGTTATAATCGCTTTGAAAATGTGCAGTTGTTAGGAGAAATCGTAACAAATTCAACAATAGAGGACGTATGTCAGTCGCAGGGTAGTGTCTCTAATGGTAGATTAGCAGCGGATGAAACAATTTGCCTTGGAAGCCAAGAGCCTATGTGGTTTAGCCTTGAGAATGTAAGTGGTCAACAATCGGTGGTGATCAAAACAGCTCATGGTAGTGGTGATCTTGGGCTTGAATACAGCAATGCAGGATGGCCAAATGGCACTAATGTGGATGCAAGCTCGTTCAATCAAGGTAACCAAGAGTGCATTGAGATAAGTGCGCAATCTGAATATTGGGGATACTTGAAAGTGTCAGGCGCACCAACGGGGGCAGCGCTGAAAGTGTCTTATAACAAAGATGGTTGTCAGTAATTGCCTAATACTAAGGCAGACATAATGAAAGTAATAAAACGGGTGATAGAGATCACAGTTATTACTTGTTCATAATTTGTTTTTGTTATATTTTTGTAAAATAAGGGGCCTTTGGTCCCTTTACTCATTTAAAAACATGTGAAAGGAATTAACCGATATGCCGAGAAGGAGCTAGGCTGTAGTTTTAGACTGTATTAAAAGTTTAGGTTAGACACGAGGCACTCAGTGTTAAAAAAGTACTTTATTGCCATTTCCACTTGGTTAATGGTGGCCTTTTCAGTGACAGCCGCTGAAACCCAAATTCTCTACGTATATCATCACAAGCCGCCCTATATTATTGATCTAGAATCGCAAAAAGGTCTTTATTTTGATTTAGCAAAACTGATTAATGCCGTGCAAAAAGAGCTGCAGGTAGAAGTACGTTTTGTACCACGTAAACGCTTAGATAAGCAGCTTGAACAGCAAACACTCAAAGGATTTATTTTAGGGGTAAACCCAGCTTGGTTTGATGACCGCAAAAAACAAAAGTATTTGTGGAGCGGCCCGTTAATGTATGACACGGACGAATTCGTCTCGCATGTAGAGCAACCGTTTGAATATTATCACCCAAGCTCATTGTACGGTAATCAAGTTGGCGCCATTGCTGGGTACTACTATCGCCACTTGGATCAAGGAGTGGAGCAAGCCAATATCCAGCGAGTGAACGTAAATTCCGAAGAAGCACTATTGGAGATGATCCTCAAAAGGCGGGTGAGTATTGCCATTGTCAGTCGCTCTACGACAGAATATCTTATTGCTAAAAATGGTTGGAAGCGAGTGTTTCACTTTTCTCAAAATCCCCATGAAACCTATTTTAGAGCAATATTGGCGCCTAAAGATTCAGCATCGGATTTTGAGGCGCTACAACAGGTGTTAGATTCCAAGCCTTTCAAAAAGCAACTGGTGAAATTGCTTAAAAGCTACCATCTTGCTTATTGAAGTAAGGGGGAAAGGAGCGTAGTTATTCTGATTCCAGGTTAGATACATCGCTCCGGTGCTTTAGTGATTATCAGCAATTATTACCAACTACCCGTGTTTTCCATTGACTGCCAAGGCTCGGCTGGAGGCAATGCATCACCTTGTTGGAGTAATTCGATAGAAATGCCATCTGGAGATTTAACAAATGCCATGTGACCACAGCGCGGTGGTCGGTTGATCACCACACCGGCATCTTGCAGCTTTTGGCAAAGTGCATAAATGTTTTCTACGGCAAAGGCCAAGTGGCCAAAATTACGACCACCAGTGTATTCTTCCGGATCCCAGTTATAGGTAAGTTCGATAGTAGGAGAAAAGCTTTGCTGCGCCTGCTCAACTTGATCAGGGGCGGCGAGATAAATTAAACTAAAACGGCCTTGTTCACTGTCATAACGTTTCACTTCAACGAGACCCAAGAGGTCGCAATAAAACTTCATGGATTCATCAAGATCACGTACTCGTACCATAGTATGTAAGTATTTCATTATGTATTCCGGTTAGACTCTAGTCAGCAAATTTTAAAGTGTTACACATCAGATTGAAAGGTCAACAGACCTCGGGCACCTAGATGAGCGGATAAAAAAGTAATTGATTTCTGGTAATTTTTAGCACTGCTAGTTAAGCTTTTGTGAGATTGAGAATTAACGATTCAAAAGGGCGCTCAATGATGGCAGAACTTCCTGAAGTAATAGATAGCATGACCGATATCGTTTCGTGTTTAAACACCAGCGAATCTTTGGAGCACTTCTTGTTGAATGTGCACTGTATTGTGCAAAAAATTACTTACGCGGACAATTTCTATGTGGTTTTGCAAAGACAAGATGGCGAGTTTGAATTTCCCTATTTCCATGACGTCAAAGACAGTATTTCGCTCGAGGAATTAAATAGCCTAACTAGCACAGAAATAGACAAAACGCTTACTAGTTATGCGCTGCGCTCTGACAGTGTAAAGAACTATTCTGAGCACGCTTTGATGGCACTGACCGAAAAAGGGGTTATTGAAATGTTAGGCAGTTTCCCCAAGCAATGGCTGTGCTTTCCGCTAATCAATCGCGACAAGCATTTAGGCGCGTTTGTGATCCAATCCTACCGTCGTAGCGATGAATATTCAGAAGCCATGGTGGATTTGTTGTATACCGTCAGCCATGTTATTGCGTCTGCGATGGATGCATTTGCAAACCAGCAAGCACTCATTGAAGCGAATACAGCGCTTAGAACCCATGAGCTTGAATTGGAAGCAATGGTAGAAAAGCGCACCCATGAACTTAGTGTGAGTTTAGAAGAATTAAGAACAGAGGTCGAAAAGCGCAAATCACTTCAAGAAAAGCTAGAGTTTGACGCCTACCACGATAATCTTACGCAACTGGCGAACCGAAAATACCTTTTTAACGAGCTGAATAAAATGTCTGCTCGCTCGATGCGACAGCCAGTAAATGTGTATTTAGGGTATCTCGATTTAGACAACTTCAAGCCGATTAATGATAATCACGGCCATCATAGTGGTGACGAGGTTTTGGTACATGTAGCAAGACGTCTACAAGAAGCGTTACGAGAGTATGATTTTGTGTGTCGCATTGGTGGAGATGAGTTTGTCTTTGTGATTAATGAAAAAATTGCCAGAGACTTGCTTGAAAGCTTAGCAAATCGCCTGTTGAGTGTGATAAATGAAGATATCTTGCTTACCAATGGTGAGTTGGTCAATGTCGGGTGTAGCATCGGCATGGCGGTTTCTGAGGGCGTAGAATTCAGTGCGGAATCGTTATTAAAAGTAGCGGATCAAGCGCTTTATGAGTCGAAAGGAAAGGGCAAAAATCAGGTCTCATTTAGCTTCAAATAACACTGAATATAAGATTAATATTTTGTTATTTATCATGTTTTTATAAAATTTCATGATATTGCTCGTTGCCCTTTGCTTTAAGCAGATGATTGATTTAGGATCAGGCTTTATAGTCAGAAAAACATGGACATTATGATCATCAGGCTGATCCTTATTGCACTGTTTTGTTTTGCTATGACGGCAAAAGCAGTAGAAGTTCAAAATTTATATGAAGCCTCGCTGAGTGTTAGCGACAAATCTCGCGCAACGCGAGCGCAAGCGAGCCAACAGGCATTATTAAAAGTGTTGCAAAAGCTCACAGGTAAAGCCGATGATTTTTCTCACCCTTCTATCCAAGCGAGCCTTAAGCGCATCTCAGATTACATGCTGAGATATGAATATTATGATCGACAAGGCGTAACCAAAATAAAGGTGGAGTTTGAGCCTGGTAAGGTCGAAGATCTAGTCAGAGAAGCTGGTCTACCGCTTTGGGGTAACCGCCGTCCTATGGTCGCGATTTGGATGGTGATTGAAGATAATTTCCGCCGAGAGTTTGTTACGCAAGAAAGCTACCCTCAACTCGAACGCCTGATTTATGACACCGCAGACGAATGGGGAGTGCCAGTGGTTGTTCCTTTGATGGATCTTGAAGATCGCAGTAATGTGAGTATCGCAGAGGTGTGGGGAAACTTTTCTAACGAAGTTGAGGAAGCGTCATTGCGTTATGAGGCGGAGCGCGTTATCACCGCACGTTTGTTTCAGCCTCCCCATACAAATTCTTGGCAGCTAGACTGGCGCTACACTGATGCCGAATATTTTGAGCCTGAGCAATATGTCGGTGACAAGCAACAAGTTATTATTGATATGGTGAACCAGCTATCTAGCACCTTAGCTCAGAAATATGTTATCGATCCTAATCTCACTCTAGAAGCCCATCGAACTGAAATTGTGGTTGAGCAATTACAGTCATTTACGGATGTAGAAATGGCGAAGCGTCGTTTGCTATCTATGAGTACCGTGGTGGATGTTGATGTGATCTACCGTGCGAAAACAGCTGTGAAATTTGCGATTGAACATACCTCAAGCGTATCAGACTTGCGTAAAACCATTGCATTGGAGCAAAGCTTTAAGGCGTACGAAGACCCGAGAGCCTATTATCAAATCGCAGACGACAACAACCTTAAATACAATTGGGTGGGTAAATAGGATGGAATCGCCACGTCAAATGGCGTTGCCAGTGACGCTGCCTGATGACGAAACCTTTGCCTCGTATTTTGGCGGCGAAGCTTCATTGGAAGTAAGCCACTTAAAAAATGGTCTTGCCCGTCGTTTAACCGGTTTTCAGTACACTTATCTGTGTGGGTTGGCAGACTCTGGCAAGTCGCACTTGCTTTATGCCACGTGCATTGAAGCGCAAGAGCTTGGACTCTCGACTATTTTATTGTCGATGCGAGAAGTGTTGGATTTTGGTCCGTTAGTGTTAGATGGGCTCGATGCATTGGATGTAGTTTGTATAGACGATGTGCATTTGGTTGCAGGAGATGAAGCGTGGGAAAAAGCCTTATTTAACTTTTTCAATCGCTTTAATGAAAAAGGCAAATGCCTTGTGGTTACTGCCGATCTGTTGCCCAACATGCTGAATTTGTCACTGCCAGACTTAGAATCGCGTCTAACCTGGGGAACGACCTTTCAGATCCGCTCGATGAGTGATGATGATAAAGCCGAAGCCTTAGTAAAAAGAGCACACATGCGTGGCCTTGAGCTCTCCGATGAATGTGCGCGATTTTTGCTCACGAGATTGAGTCGTGATATGCGCGCGTTACTTGATGTATTGGATAAACTCGATCACGCATCCATGGCTGCGCAAAGAAAGTTAACAATTCCTTTTATAAAAGCCACTTTAAAGCTGTAACAGGGCTAGAATATCGCCTTGCAATTCAGTTATCATAAGAGATTAAATAACAGCAAATTACCTCAGCAAAGATCAGGTAGACAATGAATTTAGAAAATATTTTAGCGCAAGCGCTTGAAGCCGTTGAGCAGGCAAGCGAAATTGCGCACCTTGAGGAAGTTAGAGTTAACTACCTTGGTAAAAAGGGTGAGATCACAGGTCTTCTTAAAACGCTAGGCAAACTAGCACCAGAAGAGCGTAAAGATGCAGGTCAAGTGATTAACCAAGCTAAGACCCAAGTACAAGATGCGATTACGGTAAAACGTGAAGCATTAGCCAATGCAGCACTTGAGCAGAAGCTAGCAGCTGAGACGATTGATGTGACGTTGCCGGGTCGTACAATGCCAGCTGGTGGCCTTCACCCAGTTACTCGCACCATTGAGCGTATTGAGCAGTTTTTTGGTGAGCTAGGATTTGCTGTTAAATCTGGCCCTGAGGTTGAAGATGACTTTCATAACTTTGACGCGCTAAATATTCCAGAGCACCACCCAGCGCGTGCCGATCATGATACTTTCTATTTCAATCCTAAATTGGTACTACGTACACAAACCAGTGGCGTTCAGATCCGTACTATGGAAGCTGAGCAGCCGCCTTTACGAATTATCTCGCCAGGTCGTGTATACCGTAACGATTACGATCAAACACATACGCCAATGTTCCACCAAGTTGAAGGCTTGATGGTCGACACTAACGTGAGCTTTACAGAACTTAAAGGGATTTTGCACGATTTCCTACGCAACTTCTTTGAAGAAGATATGGAAATTCGCTTCCGTCCTTCATACTTCCCGTTTACAGAACCTTCAGCTGAGGTGGACGTAAAAGGTAAAAATGGTAAATGGCTTGAAGTACTAGGCTGCGGCATGGTGCACCCGAACGTACTGCGCTCGGTAGGCATTGACCCTGAAAAATACACTGGTTTCGCCTTTGGTATGGGGGTTGAGCGTTTGACGATGTTACGTTATGGCGTAACTGACTTAAGAGCTTTCTTCGAAAACGACTTAAAATTCCTAAACCAATTCAGATAAGAGCGACAAAAGTATGAAATTCAGTGAAAAGTGGTTACGCGAGTGGGTCAATCCAGCAATTGATACTGATGCGCTATCTGAGCAATTATCAATGGCGGGTTTAGAAGTTGATGGTGTAGACCCTGTTGCCGGTGACTTCCAAGGTGTGGTGATCGGTGAAGTGGTTGAGTGTGGTCAACACCCAGACGCTGACAAACTTAGAGTAACAAAAGTAAACGTAGGCGAAGACGAACTACTAGATATTGTTTGTGGTGCCGCTAACTGCCGTGCCGGTTTAAAAGTGGCGGTTGCTAAAGTGGGCGCAACGCTTCCAGGCGATTTCAAAATTAAGAAAGCTAAACTTCGCGGTCAGCCGTCTCACGGTATGCTGTGTGCGTTTGAAGAGCTTGGTATGGCGGAAAGTTCAGACGGTATTTTAGAACTCCCTATGGATGCGCCAATCGGTCAAGATATTCGTGAATACTTCGGCTTGAACGATGTAACGATTGATGTCGATTTAACGGCTAACCGTAGCGACTGTTTGGGGATCAAAGGTCTGGCTCGTGAAGTTGGAGTACTAAACAGTATCGACGTAACAGAAGTTGCTATCACGCCAGTTACACCAACGATTGATGATAAAATCTCTATTGAACTGGTAAACAGCGAAGCATGTCCGCGCTACTTAGGTCGTGTGATCAAGGGCGTTAATGTTAAAGCAGAGACCCCGTTTTGGATGGTAGAGAAACTGCGCCGCTGCGGTGTACGCTCGATTGATCCCGTTGTTGATGTTACGAACTACGTGTTGCTTGAGCTAGGTCACCCGATGCACGCGTTCGATTTAAGCCAAATCGAAGGTGGAATTAAAGTACGTAATGCCTTTGAGAAAGAAGAGCTAGTATTGTTAGACGGCAACACGGCGAAGCTTAATCCATCAACACTACTGATTGCTGATGATAATAAAGCACTTGCGATGGCAGGTATTTTCGGTGGTGAACAGTCAGGTGTTAGTGACGAGACAAAAGACATCTTGTTAGAAAGCGCGTTCTTTGCACCGCTTGCGATTGCAGGCCAGGCTCGCAGCTACGGTTTGCATACCGATGCATCGCACCGTTATGAGCGTGGTGTAGACCCGGTATTGCAGCGCGATGCGATGGAAAGAGCAACAGGCTTGCTACTTGAAATCGTTGGCGGTGAAGCAGGACCGATTGTTGAAGCCGTGTCAGAAACTGATTTACCAAAAGAGCGTCAAGTCACTTTACGCCGTGAGCGTTTAGACCGCGTGATCGGTTATCATATCGAAGATGCTAAAGTGTCAGACATCTTAACGCGTCTGGGCTTAGCGGTAACATTTGCAGGTGGCCAGTGGCAAGCTCAAGTACCAAGCTATCGCTTCGATATTAGTATCGAAGAAGACTTAATTGAAGAAGTTGCGCGTGTATTTGGCTACAACAATATTCCAAATGTGGCACCAACCGCTGCGTTAAAGATGACAGATCATCAAGAAGCACGTTTGCCTGTAGCGCGTTTTAGAGATGAGTTAGTAAGCCGTGGTTATCAAGAAGCCATCACATATAGCTTCGTTGATCCAAAAGCACAACAGCAGCTACACCCAGAAGCAGATGCATTAATTCTTCCGCATCCAATTTCGGTTGAAATGTCAGCAATGCGTGTAAGCCTGATGACAGGCTTGATCAATGCGGTTTCTTATAACCAAAACCGCCAACAGTCACGTATTCGCTTATTCGAAACGGGCCTTAAGTTTATCAAAGACGACAACGCAGAAAACGGCGTGCGTCAAACTGCTGTGATCGGTGGTATCGCGTATGGTAACACGCATAACGAACATTGGTCAGTGCCTTCACGTAAAGTTGATTTCTTTGATGTGAAAGGCGATGTAGAAGCATTACTTGCGCTTTGTAACGACAAAGCACGCTTTAGTTTTAAAGCAGAAGCGAGCGATGGTTTGCACCCAGGTCAATCAGCTGCAATTTATGCAGACGGTAAAAAGGTTGGTTTCATCGGTGCAGTTCACCCTCAGCTATTAAAGCCGTTAGAACTTAAAGATACGCCATATGTATTTGAAATCGACATGGCTGCTTTAGAAAATCGCTTGCTTCCAGAAGCAGTTAGTATCTCGAAATTCCCATCAAATAGAAGAGATATTGCTATTTTAGTTGCAGATGACGTAAAAATAGGCGATATTTTAGAGTGCATTGAGAAAGTTGGCGGAAATCAATTAGTTGACCTAAACTTATTCGATGTGTACAAAGGGCAAGGGGTTGAACCTGATCATAAGAGTTTAGCCATTGCTCTAACATTACAAGCGGTTGATAGAACGCTCGAAGAGAAAGACATCAGCGCGGTTGTAGAAAACGTGGTGGCCGAACTGGCCAAACAATTCAATGCATCGTTGAGGGACTAGATATGGCGCTTACTAAAGCCGACATAGCTGAACACCTATTTGAAAAACTGGGGATCAATAAGAAAGATGCCAAAGACTTAGTTGAAGCGTTTTTTGAAGAAATCCGCTCAGCGCTAGAAAACGGCGAGCAAGTGAAGCTCTCCGGGTTTGGTAACTTTGACCTTCGCGACAAGAAGGAACGCCCAGGTAGGAACCCAAAAACTGGGGAAGATATTCCTATCTCTGCGCGACGCGTGGTAACTTTTAGGCCTGGCCAAAAGTTAAAAACCCGTGTTGAGGTCGGCACAAGCAAAAACTTGTAATATAAGAAAGCCTTGGTGGTGATACCAAGGCTTTTTTTATATTGAAATAGTTTTGTCACATATTCAAGCTACACTCTGCGCCTGTTTGCGTTCCGTGGAGTGAGGAGCTTATGCGAGGAGCACACTCCTTAAGCAAGTTGTTTAAGAATATCTTTATTGCTTGGTTGTCTTGCACCTTTGTATTTTCAATTGTGGCTGCCTTCACTTATGTGCATCAAAAAGAGACCGCTAAATCCAATCTTGTCACCGTAGCGAGTCGAATTGTATCTGACATCAACAAAGAGTTTGTCGTTGTAGACGATACCTTAAAACACGCCATCCACCTTTCTCCAAATTGCGACCCTGAGGGTTTACACCACATGCGTCGATTGGTTTTTGAAAACCCTGGCATGAGCGAGATAGGGATCGTAGATAGTAAAGGGAAATTGGTCTGCAATTCTTTTGGGCAACTCACTCCACCTGTGAATACCAGTGCCCCAATAAAAAAGCCCGGACTTAGATACTATGGCCCAATTATTACCGACTATTTAGAACTTCCAGCCTTTGTTTTAGCGCGTACGAGAGACGATGGTTATGAGGTAAATGTGTTGATGCCGGATCATTGGCTAAAGAGTATGCTTGATATCTCGGCTCATCATAATACCGATTTTGCTGCTTTGGTCGACAATAGCACGGGCGTGCCAGTTTTTTTAAATGGTAAATACGCTTTGCCAATCCGCCAAAAACTATTTCCAACTGCTAATAGCCGCGCAGTAGAAGGACTCTTTGATGATGAAAAGGTAAAGTTTGCGTACGTTGCAGCTATTCCGAGTTTGCCGCAGATGAGCTTAATTATTGCAAAAAATGATGAGCAACTAGTGAGTCTAGGTTGGCTGTGGCTAGTACTTTGGAGTGTGTTGTATTGCGCCTCTTGGGTTGGCCTCACGTTGTTATTAATCAGCTATGACAAGCGCCAGCTAAGCAGTAAAACACAAATATTAAGAGCATTGGCAAATGATGAGTTATTTAATGTGTATCAGCCTCTTGTTAATGCAGAGGTGCCATCGATAGTGGGCGTGGAAGTACTCATTCGTTGGCGTCATCCACTTGAAGGAGTGCTCGGCCCCGCTTACTTTGTGCCAGAAGCTGAGCGTGATGGTACTATTTTAGATATCTCGATAGCACAAGTCGAAAATGCTGTGCGAGATTTGACGGACATCTTAGCCGCTCAGCCAGACTTTAAGGTTTCTTTTAACGTTAATGGTTTACTTCTGGGCTCTAAACGCTATATCGACGCCTTACTTGCTGCAAAAAACCAAATATCCTCGTTGACTATTGAATTAACTGAGCGTGATGTGCTGACGCAGGCTCAAACGAAAACGGTACTCACCGAGCTCAAACGTGCTGGAATAGAAATCGCGATTGATGATTTTGGCACGGGATATAGTGGTTTGCAGTACTTACAAAGTTTTCCGATCGACCTGCTGAAAATAGATCAGAGCTTTGTTGCATCAATTGGCCTAGATACTTTGCAATCTCCGGTTTTATCGGCCGTGATTGATATGGCGGAAAAGCTGGATAAAAAACTGATTGCTGAAGGGGTAGAAACCCAAGCTCAAGCTCGTTATCTCAAAAGTCGAGGGGTGAATGTGCATCAAGGTTGGCTTTATTTCAAAGCACTGGAACTGCCGCAACTACAGCGTGAGATAGGTAAAGTGTTAGATAACAAAAGAGCGGCTTAACCGCTCTTATTTAATTAAAAGGCCCAACTATTATACAACTTCAGCGAAGTAGCAACCAAATGCATCAAGAGTTAGTACATTTGCGCTTGCCGTGCCACTTAGGTGCTTCAGGTCACACTGTGTTAATGCAACTTCAGGAAGTGTCACGCTTTGTTGAGTAGCTGCTAAGTTGAATGCGCACAGCAGTGTCTGGGTTTGTGTTTTACGGTAAAAAGCTAACACCGGCTCTGGGGTATCAATAAACTCAATGTCACCTGTTTTTAGTACAGGTTGCGCATTTCTCCACTGTAAAAAGGCTTGATAGTAGCTGAGCGTTGAATTGCTATCTACTGCTTGTTCGTCTACTGCTCGTAGAGCATGTGCTTCAGAAACTGGTAACCAAGGCTTAGACTCTGAGAAGCCAGCATTGGTTTTTGCCTTCGTCCACGGAAGCGGAGTTCTACAGCCATCACGGCCTTTAAAGTTTGGCCAAAAGGTAATGCCATATGGGTCCTGCAGCTCTTCGAAGGCAACGGCGGCTTCGCCAAGTCCTAATTCTTCGCCTTGATACATACAGACGCTACCGCGCAATGAACCGAGAAGGGCGGTGAGCATTTTGACCTGTGTATCGTTTACCTTGCCATCTACACTCCAGCGACTTGCTACCCGTTCTACATCGTGATTTGCAAACGCCCAACATGGCCAACCTTCGGTCATGACTGACTCTAGGCGAGAAACCGTTTCTCTGATGTACTTTGCACTATAGTCGTTAGTTAGCAGCTCAAAGCTATAACCCATGTGTAGCTTGTTACCATCGGCCGTGTACTCTGCCATTGTTTGCAAAGAGTCTTCTGAGCTTATCTCACCTAAGCTAACTGTGCCTGGGTATCTATCTAATAAGGCACGGATCTCTTCCATGAACAGTAAGTTTTCAGGTTGCGTATTGTTGTAATAATGGTACTGAAAAGCATAAGGGTTGTCTTCGCTAAAGCCACGACCTTGACGAAGCTCAATAGGCTTAGCTGGATTATCCCTAAGCTGCTTATCGTGAAAACAGAAGTTGATGGCATCTAGTCTAAAGCCATCAACGCCTTTTTTAAGCCAAAATTCGACGTTGTCTAGCACGGCTTTACGTACTTCAGGGTGATGAAAGTTAAGATCCGGCTGCTCAGTGAGGAAGTTATGCAGATAATATTGGCAACGTCTAGGCTCCCACTGCCAGGCGACACCGCCAAAAATGGATAGCCAATTGTTTGGTGGACTGCCGTCTGGATTGGCATCGGCCCATACATACCAATCTGCTTTGTCGTTTGTTTTGTCTTCACGACTTTCGACAAACCAAGGGTGTTGATTTGAGGTATGACTAAGTACCTGATCAATAATGATCTTAATATCACGGTTATGTGCTTCGCTGATAAGCGTGTCAAAATCGTCGAGTGTACCAAACATAGGATCTATATCGCGATAGTCGCTAATATCATAGCCAAAGTCTTTCATTGGTGACTTAAAAAATGGTGAAATCCATACTGCATCAACACCAAGCGATTTAATGTAGTCTAGTCGTTGAATAATACCCTGTAAGTCGCCAATACCATCTGCATTACTGTCCTGAAAGCTACGCGGATATATTTGATAGATAACCGCGCCTTTCCACCATTCATTATTTACCATGCACTTTCTCCAGGCTATGTGCGTGTTTGTTCTTTGGCAGTGCTGAGTATCAAGTAAATACTATGCTAGGCACTTTCACCATTAATTTTGCCAAAGAATACGTCATGCTCATGGGGCTGTAAAAAACCTGCATACGTATGCAGGTTTTGTTGGGTAAATTTATGATAAGTCATTTACATAATTTTATTTTATAAAATAAATTTACCAATATTGGCCTTTAAAAAGGAATAACCAGACAAATAAAGCTTTTCGAGAGAGAGCTTTTGGTAAGACCAATTTAACTTGGGTATGGCTAGTGATGACATGTTGAGGATATTTTGATGCTCAGTCGACAATAATAGCCCATGAAAGTTAAGATTTAGTGAAATTAAAGCAGGTAAATAAATGCGGTCGGTCTTATGACCTTAACTAATAAAAATGTATATTTATCATGTAGTTGAGTTTTAACCCTGTAAAAAGCCTGTAAATTTCGTTGAAATGCACTAGCTTTGAATACGTATGCATAAAGTTGTTTACAAATTTAATCAGCCGCTAGTATTTGACTGACAACAACTGTGCTCGTTTGTTTTTTCATCAGTTTGCACGCCTGATGAACAAATCGCACAATATAATATGGTTAATTGGGATAAAACATTATGTCTAAGTTCAAACCTAGTTTACTCACGCTGGCATTAATTTCCGCAGGTATTACTAATGTCGCGTACGCAGAAGAGCAAGCTACCAAAGCAAAAGATGAAAACGAAAAGAAAGTAGAAGTTATCGAAGTTAAGGGCTTCAGAGCGAGTGTTGTTCAATCTATCAACACTAAGCGCTTTTCGGATGAAGTTGTAGAATCGATTACAGCTGAAGATATCGGTAAATTACCAGATTCATCAATTGCAGAGTCAATCGCTCGACTGCCAGGTTTGACAGCACAACGACTTGATGGCCGTGCAAGTAAAGTTTCAATACGTGGTTTCGGTGAAAATGAAAGTGCTACGACGTTTAATGGTCGTGAGCAAGTCTCTATCGGTGATAACCGAGGCGTTGAATTTGACTTATATCCATCGGAAATTATGAGTGGCGTAACTGTTTATAAAACGCCAAGTGCAAGTTTGGAAGCCGAAGGGATCGCGGGTGTAATAGACATGCAAACTGTGAAGCCCTTGAGCATTGATGAGCGTGTTGTGCAAGTAAACCTTGGCTATGAAAAAACAGGGTTTGATAAATTAAATCCAGATGGCAATGACGATGGTTTACGTGGCACTTTCTCTTTTATTGATAAGTTTGCAGACGATAAAATAGGGGTTGCATTTGCACTGACTACTATGACATCTCCAAACCAAGAAAAACGCTGGAATGCGTGGGGATATCCTGAATTTAAAGGTAGGGATGGTAATACCTATTCTATTTTAGGCGGTGCTAAGCCCTTCGTTCGTTCGTCAACATTAGAACGCGATTCAGCAATGTTAGTGGTGGAAGCTGCACCGACCGACAGGCTGTCGATGGTATTTGACGCACTATACGTCGACTTTAAAGATGAAAAGATTCTCCGTGGTATAGAAATTCCATTTGCTTGGGGTCAAGGGACAATCTCTGCAGCCGGTGCTACCGTTGACCCAGAGTCTGGTTTTGTTACTAGTGCGGTGACCCAAGGCCAGCGTGTCGTTGTGCGCAATGACTATGAAGACCGAGATGCAGAATTAACCTCTTTTGGTTTTAATGCTGCTTACGATTTAACAGACACAATCCAACTTGAGTTTGATGCCAGTCACTCAAATGTAGATCGTAAGATTTGGAGTTTAGAAAGTTACTCAGGGACAGGTCGAGGCGATGCTCGAGGTGTTGCAGATAACTTAGGTTACGCATTTACTTCTGGCAATACGGGCGCGGTATTTTCTCATCAGCTTGATTACAGTGATTATGATCTGATTAAAATCGGTGGTCCGTTATCATGGGGTTGGAGTTCAGCACTAAATGAAAAATATGGTGTTGTGGGAACTGACTACGAAAACCAATTACAAGATGGATTTATTAACGCGCCGACAGTTGAAGATGAACTGACGTCATTGAAATTGGCTGCAAAGCAATCGATTGATAGTAGCTTTATTAAGTCAATTGAATACGGCATGTCTTATCGTAATCGAGAGAAGACGAAACAGTCTGAAGGTTACTTTATGACTATTGGGAGTTTCTCATACCCTGATAATCCAGGCATGATGACGGTTCCTGAAGAATATAGATTAGGCACTGCTAATTTAGACTTCATCGGCATGGGTAATATGATTGCATATGACTCACGATCGATGGTTGCTGATGGTATGTTTGGTTTGCTTGCTGAAAGCTTAACCAATTCAAGCCATGCTACCAAATCGTGGCAGGTTGAAGAAGAGGTGATAGCAGCCTATGTTCAGGTTGGTATCGACTATGAGCTTGATGGAATGCCGCTCACGGGCAACGCGGGATTACGCTACATAAGAACTGAGCAAAGCTCTAAAGGCAACGCATTTGATACTATTGATGGAAAAGTTGTAACATCTCCTACGGATGCAGAGCACGATTATTCCCATCTATTACCGAGCCTAAACTTGTCGCTTAAAATTGATGATGAGCAAACAGTGCGCTTTGGTTATGCAAAAACTATTTCTCGTGCCCGTCTAGATGAGATGAACGCTTCATTTAGTGCTACTTACAACCAACAACCTGATGATAATGGTAACTACTGGAGTGTATCTGGTGGCAATCCGTTATTGGAGCCAAAAGAGGCAACTGGTTTTGACTTGACCTACGAAAATTACTTTAGCCCTGAAGGTTATTTTTCTGCGGCTGTATTCTACAAAGACATCACGCAATGGATTTTTGATGGTAATTATGAAGTCGATTTAACGGGTGTAGCAGATCCTGCTACGGGTGTTGTACCACCAAACAGCATGGGATCTGGCAGTGGTAAAGTTAATGGCGGCGGCGGTGATCTCACAGGCTATGAACTTGCTGTAACACTACCATTCAACTTATTCCACGATAGTTTAGAAGGTTTTGGTTTAATCGCAAGTCATACCGGCGTTGACTCAGATATTCAAGACCAAAATGGTAATGACTATGAGTTACCTGGTTTATCGAAAACAATCCAAAGCTTTACACTTTACTACGAAAACTATGGTTTCCAATTCAGAACCAGTATGCGTAAGCGTAGTGACTTTAAAGGCGATGTTTATGGTTTAGGTTTTGATACAGTACAAGTAGACATTCTTGGTGAAACCATTTGGGATGCGCAAATCGGCTATGACTTTGCTGATGGAGGCTTCGATAGCCTAGAGGGATTAACCGTTAACTTCCAAGTTCAAAATATCACTGAAGAGCCATTTACTGCACTTTCTGGCGATAATGCTCTACAAGTACGTGATTACCAAGATTATGGTCGCACCTATATTCTTGGTCTAAGCTATAAGTTCTAATTAGAGCTTATAGCTACAAAGCCCTTGTCTATTTTTGCAAGGGCTTTTGCGTATTTAAGGGGTAAACAATTGTGGCATCAAGTGAAATAAAAAATGTCGTAATTTTGGGAGGCGGTACTGCGGGGTGGTTAAGTGCGGCGCTGCTGTCTAAAGTGATGAGTGATATTGTCAAAATTACGGTTGTTGATTCTACCAAGATCGGAGCTGTTGGTGTTGGTGAAGCAAGTATTCCTCCTTTGGTTGATTTTAACCGTGCGCTTGGTATTGACGAGCGTGAGTTTATGCGTAAAACCAATGCGACCATTAAACTTGGAATACAATTCGAAGGATGGGGACGAGCGAATAATAGTTATATGCATGCCTTTGGACAAATAGGTAAGCCTTTTCCGTTTTGCGACTTTTATCACTTTTGGTTGAAGTCGCAGCAATTGGGTGAATCGAGCAGTTTTTGGGATTTCTCTCTTAACTATCAAGTCGCTAAAGCAAATAAGTTTGCACCGCTTACGAAAATTCCCAATACCTCACTTGCTGGTGTTTCTTATGCTTACCACTTTGATGCGAATCTTTATGGCGAATTTCTAAAGTCGTTATCACTTAGCCGTGGAGTGGTACATATCGACGCAAAAGTGGAATCAGTAAGTTTATGCCCAAATACGGGGTATGTCACAACACTATGCCTTGATGATTCCCAACAGGTTTCAGGAGATCTATTTGTTGATTGCAGTGGGCTGAATGCATTGCTGATTGATGGAGCATTAAACGTTGGCTATGACGACTGGTCTCATTGGTTAGCAGCAGATAGTGCTTACGCGCTCCCAACTACGCTCTCAAGCGATGATATTGCGCCTTATACTCGATCAATCGCTCATGCTATTGGTTGGCAGTGGCAAATCCCTTTGCAAAATCGTGTTGGTAACGGTTTTGTCTTTTCTAGTCGTTTTACGGATGACCAAGCCGCACTAACAGCACTAGAGGCAAATTTGCAAGGAGAGCCTCTGGCAAAGCCAAAGCTCATCCGCTTTAAAACAGGAATGCGAAGAAAGCAGTGGCATAAAAATGTGTTTGCAATTGGGCTGTCGAGTGGTTTTCTTGAGCCACTTGAATCAACCAGTATTCATCTTATTCAAACTTCAATTGTTAGGTTAATTAAACACTTTCCTAAGACCGGCTTTGACGATGTTCAAATTGCTGCAAGCAACGCTAGCTTTACTCGAGAAATGGAGCAAATTCGTGATTTTATTATTCTACATTACAAGGCAACTACGCGCAGTGATAGTGACTTTTGGCGTTGGTGTAGACAAATGGAAATTCCATCGCGACTGCAAAACAAGCTCGAACTGTTTGAGCAAACGGGCCAATTAGCTCGTGATGAAGAGGACTTGTTCACAGAAGCTGCTTGGCAGCAAGTGTTAATTGGGCAGGGCATACAAGCCAGAAAATGCCACCCGTTGGCAGACCAATTAACGGACACACAGCGACAAGAGCTGTTCTCTAGCCTTAAGCAAATTTATCAAAACATAGCGCACGAGCTACCGACACATCGCGCTTTTTTAAGAAGCTATTTAACATGAATCGAATAAAAAAAATAACAGTAACAACTCTCATGGCATTTGGGTTTTATGTAAATCAAGCTAGTGCCATTGATTTGAAAGTAGAGCCGCAAAACTGGTGGGTTGGTATGAAACACCAGAAAGTAGAGCTATTGCTTAAAGGTGACAATATACAAGGTACAACATGGCAATTAGTGCCTTATGCCGATGTAAGCTTGTCGAGCGTTAGTTTCGGTGATAGTCCAAATTACGCTTTTGTCACACTGAATATTGGTGAGGATGCAAAACCTGGTGTTCTAACACTAAAGAATCAAGACCTCAATCTCTCATTTAATTATGAGTTACAAGCACGAGTAGATGGGAGTCGAGAGCGTGTCGGCTTTTCAAGTGAAGATGTCGTCTATTTACTAAACCCTGATCGTTTTGCTAATGGTGATCTTAGCAATGACTCTGTGCCTGCAATGATTGAAAAAGCACAGCCTAACTTTCGAGGCGGTCGTCACGGAGGTGATATTCAGGGTGTGATCGATCATCTCGATTATCTTGCTGATATGGGTTTCAGTCAAATATGGATGACTCCGGTACGCGAAAATAATATGCCAAGCTACTCCTATCATGGTTATGCCATGACAGATTTTTATCGTATTGATCCTAGAATGGGTAATAACGCCCTCTACAAGACCTTAGTTGATGAGGCTAAAAGCCGTAACATTGGCATAATCATGGATATGGTACTCAACCACAGTGGCAGTGAACACTGGTGGATAAAGGACAAGCCAACATTGGACTGGATAAACTTTGGTGGGGAGTTTAGTAGTACAACCCACGCTCGGCAAACAGTGCAAGACCCCCACGCAAGTGAATATGACAAAAAGCAGTTTGTGGAAGGCTGGTTTGTACCAAGTATGCCGGATTTAAACCAACGGCAACGACATATGTCTAATTATCTTATTCAAAATGCTATTTGGTGGATTGAGTATGCTGGGCTAAGTGGTATTCGAGTCGATACCTATTCCTATTCTGATAAGGCCTTTTTATCTGAGTGGACTGAACGGATCATGGAGGAATATCCAAATTTCAATATAGTGGGTGAAGAGTGGACGCCAAATTCTGCTATTGCGAGTTATTGGCAGCGTGGCAAACAAAATCGCGATGGCTATATGTCGAGTTTACCAAGCGTGATGGACTTTTCATTGCAAGAAGCACTTATTCAAGCGTTGAATGAAGAAGAGAGTTGGAACACAGGTTGGATAAAAGTTTATCAATCCATCGCCAATGATTTTCAGTATCCAGACCCAGATAACCTCTTAATATTTGCTGATAACCACGACATGAGCCGAGTTTATAGTCAATTAAAGCAAGATTTGAATAAAACCAAATTGGCAATGTCGCTGCTATTAACGACTCGAGGTATTCCGCAAATTTACTACGGCACAGAAGTCTTGCTTGATAATACCCCATCGGATGACCATGGTGATATTCGTATCGATTTTCCAGGCGGTTTTCCTGAACATAAGCAAGACGCTAAAACAGGACTAGGCCTCAATAAGTCTCAACAAGAAATGCAAGCACACTTGCGTCAGTTGTTGCAACTTAGGAAGGCAAATCCAGTGCTGCAAAAGGGGAAGCTTGTTCATTTTAGTCCTTTCGATGGGATCTATGCCTATGCACGTATTCAAGATGAGCAGCAAGTATTGGTGCTGTTGAATAAGAGTAAGCAAAAGCAAAGCGTAGTATTAAGCCGATTTGGTGAGTTTTTAAAATCGGTATCGCAAGGAAAAGACTTATTGACTGGCCAGATGATGAGATTACAAGACACTATTGATGTAGCACCAATGAGTACGACGTTGCTGTTACTGCAGCATTAAGGTGAGATGAATTAAAGTCTGAATACGTATGCAGATGGTTCAATGCACTTGGATACGCAAGTAGACTCTTTTAAAACAGCATTATGACAACACTATGAAAAATAAATCTCTACTATTGGCTGTGTCAGCGCTTTTGGGTGGTGCAGTAAGTTTAAGCGGCTGTGGCCCCAAGCCAGTTGATAAAAAAACCGAACAAATGACATTGCAATCGGAAGTGGCACCAGTGAGCAAACCCGTTGTTTATCAAGTCTTCACAAGGCTCTTTGGCAACACCAAAGCGGTGAACAAACCTTGGGGAACGCTAGAGGAAAACGGCGTAGGCAAGTTTTCTGATTTTACTCCTACGGCATTACAACAAATTAAGGCGATGGGTGTGACCCATGTTTGGTATACCGGCGTGCTCCATCACGCTGTAGTGACGGATTATAGCAAGTATGGGATCAGCCAAGATGATCCTGATGTTGTAAAAGGCAGAGCGGGTTCACCTTATGCAATAAAAGATTACTACAACGTTAACCCTGATCTTGCTAACGATCCTTCTGCACGACTGGCTGAATTTGAAGCCTTAATCAAACGCACACATGACGCCGGCTTAAAAGTGATCATTGATATTGTGCCAAACCATGTCGCTCGTAACTATGAGTCACTCGGTGCGCCTAAAGGAACTGTCGATTTTGGCGCGAATGACGACACGCAAGTTGCATATGCTCGGGACAATAACTTTTATTACGTGGTTGGTGAGGAATTTACCGTACCAACGAGTGAAGGCTATCAGGTGTTAGGTGGTGGATCTCATCCATTGGCGGATGGCAAATTTGCAGAAAATCCAGCAAAGTGGACCGGTAACGGAGCTCGTGCGGCAAAGCCTGATATTAATGATTGGTATGAAACCGTCAAAGTGAATTACGGGGTGAAGCCTGACGGTAGCTACGATTTCGACCGCTTGCCTGACGATTATGCTCAGCAGGATTACCGTGCACATTTTGAATTTTGGCAACACAAGCAATTGCCAGATAGTTGGTACAAATTTCAAGCCATTACCCACTTTTGGTTAGAAAAGGGCGTAGACGGTTTCCGTTACGATATGGCGGAAATGGTGCCAGTAGAGTTTTGGAGCTTCTTAAACTCGTCGATTAAAACAAAAAATCCTGAAGCTTTCTTGCTTGCTGAAGTTTATAACCCCACTTTATATCGCCCGTATATCAAGCAAGGGAAGATGGATTACCTTTACGACAAAGTGGGTTTCTACGACACCTTGAAGGCGTTAATGCAAGGCAAAGGTAGTGCCCAAGCGGTGTTGGATATGCATCAATCGGTAGCCGATATTGCCCCCCATATGTTGCACTTTTTAGAAAACCATGATGAGCAGCGTATCGCAAGCCCTGAATTTGTAGGCGATCCGCTAAAAGGTAAACCCGCAATGGTGGTTAGTCACCTGATAAGCACAGCGCCATCGATGATCTATTTTGGACAAACATTAGGGGAAGACGGCTCTGAGCAGGCGGGGTTCGGCAGTCCAAGCAGAACCAGTATCTTTGACTATATTGGTGTACCCGAACATCAAAAATGGATGAATAACGGGGAATTTGATGGCGCGCTACTTTCAAATGAGCAAAAGGCACTTCGTAATTACTACGTCAAATTACTCAATCTTGCAAAGCAGCCGGCGATTGCGGCTGGTGAATACCAGCAAGTCGCTCTGAGCGCTGAGATGTCAAGCAATGCTGAAACAGTCATGGCATTTGGCCGTAAATTAGGTCAACAAAAGCTGTTGGTCGTGAGCAACTTTAATGCAGAACAAGAACAAATAGTCACCGTCAATCTGCCTAAAGAGTGGCATGGTGTTTATAACGATATTTTAGAGTCACACCCGACTTTACATTTACAACCAACGACTGATGGCGAGCACGCCAACGCAACGATTACGCTAGCACCGCTTGCCAGCGTGGTTTATCAATTAGAGAAGTAACCTATGCAACAAGAACAACAAAAACCACAACTCAGTTTTTGGCAGATATGGAATATGTGCTTTGGGTTTCTTGGGATCCAATTTGGTTTTGCACTGCAAAACGGCAATGTGAGTCGTATTTTTCAAACCCTCGGTGCTAAGGTCGATGACATCCCTATTTTGTGGGTTGCAGCGCCCTTAACGGGTTTAATCGTGCAGCCAATTATCGGCTACTGGAGTGATAGGACATGGGGAAGACTTGGACGTAGAAGACCATTTTTCTTGTGGGGGGCTATTCTCACCACGCTATCGCTTTTCATCATGCCCAATTCTCCAACGCTTTGGATTGCGGCGGGTATGCTGTGGATCATGGATGCGTCAATTAACGTCACGATGGAGCCGTTTAGAGCATTAGTAGGTGATAATCTGAATGAAAAGCAACGTGCAACAGGGTATGCGATGCAGAGCTTTTTCATTGGTGTTGGTGCCGTGGTCGCGTCTGCGCTGCCTTGGATGATGACCAATTGGTTTGAGGTGAGTAACACAGCTCCTGCAGGACAAATCCCTGACTCGGTAAAATACGCATTTTACTGGGGGGGAGCTATTTTGTTCATCTCCGTATTGTGGACGATTCTAAAAACGAAAGAATATAGCCCTGAACAACTCGCAGCCTTTGAACAAGCGCAAACAAATACGCAAAGCGCAACACTGTCAGACCTACCTGTGAACTTTTTAAAAGGCAGTGCGGTGAGCGGTTTCATTGGCGTTATTGTGTTGCTTGCCGTTGCACTTCTTGGCCTTGAAAAAGAGCTTTATTTGCTCAGTGGGCTGCTTATCGCCTTTGCAATTGTATTTGTCATTGCGCATGTGATGCAGCAAAAACAGCGTATAAGTAATGGTTTTTATCATGTTATTTTTGACCTATTTACGATGCCAAAGACCATGCAGCAGCTTGCTGTGGTGCAGTTTTTTAGCTGGTTTTCGCTATTTGCCATGTGGATCTATACCACCTCAGCGGTGACGAGCCATCACTATGGTACGTCAGATGTAACGAGCAAGCTTTATAACGACGGTGCTGATTGGGTCGGGGTGTTATTTGCAGCCTACAATGGCTTTGCTGCTATTGCTGCGATGGTGATCCCATTCATGGTTAAGCGCATCGGCCTCAAAGGGGCACATGCAGCTAACTTGTTTTTTGGTGCAGTGTCTTTAATTAGCTTCAAATTTATTGGTGATCCCACATTACTTTGGTTGCCAATGGTGGGCATTGGCTTTGCTTGGGCATCTATTTTGTCATTACCTTACGCGATGTTAAGTAACGCTTTGCCAAGCAACAAAATGGGTGTATTTATGGGGATCTTTAACTTTTTTATCGTGATCCCACAATTACTCGCCGCCAGTATTCTAGGTCTAATTCTGCGTCATGGTTTTGATAACCAACCGATATTCGCACTCGTCATCGGAGGCGTGTCATTTTTACTCGCTGCATTAGCTGTTTCAAGAGTCACGATAAAGGCTCAATAAGGAGAACGAGATGATTAAACTATCAACAATCGCACTTGCCTTAGTAAGTGCTGGCCTCGTGGGTTGCGGATCACAGCAATCTGGCAATGAAACCCTGACGGCACCAGGTGCACCTGGCGTTAAACCTTATTGGTCATACTCTGGAAAAACGGGGATAGGTACATCGTATGAAGCCTACGAAGACGGCAAGTACAGCGATTCTACGGTTACTAAAGCAGTTTCAAAGGTATGGTTTTCTGTTGCAAAAGGGATGATCACAGAGACCATGTTTGGACTTATTCACCAAGCGCAGATCAAAGACATGCAATTTATCATCGTGGGTGACGGCTTTGCAGTGAAAGAATCTGATACTGACGCCCTAGATGTCACGATTGACTACCTTTATAAAGATGCCAGTGGGCGACCGTTATCGCTAGCTTACAAAATTTTAAGCAAGGACAAACAAGGTCGCTTTACCCTTGAAAAGCACATTTTTACCGACCCTGATGGACAAACCTTGTTTGTTAGAGCAAAAGTAGACAGTGCTCTCAAAGATGTAAAGGCTTTTGTGAACGTTAATCCATACGTGAATAACAATGGCTTAAACGATTTTGCGAAAGTGACAGAGCAAGGTCTGTTAGCATGGGAAGGTAAGAACTATCTCTCTTTGCAGAGCAAAACCGGCTTTGTTGAAGCATCTGTTGGTTTTACTGGCACCAGCGATAATTTAGCGGCACTTGAGTCTACAGGACATATAGCTCGGGCTTATGCGTCTACAGGCAAAGAAAGTGGCAACGTTAACTGGTTGGCAAACTTAGGGCAAGTAAAGGGAAGCAGCACCTTTGATCTTACCTTGAGTTTTGGTCATTCTCAGCAGCAGAGTTTTGCTGAGGGGGCTGCCACATTAGCCAAAGGTTACGATAAAGTACTGGCTGATTATAATGGCCAAGGCGAAGCGACGGGCTGGCAAGATTATCTCGAAAGTTTAGCGCCACTAAAGTCCATGACGGCAAATACCGCAGACAACGGCAAGTTACTTTACACCAGTGCGCTAGTGCTTAAGGCGCAAGAAGATAAAACCCATGCCGGTGCGCTGATAGCATCGTTGTCAAATCCTTGGGGTGACACAGTGCCTGCAGAGCAAGGCCATACCGGTTATAAAGCTGTATGGGTACGTGATTTTTATCAAGTAGCAATGGCATTTTTGGCGATGGGAGATACACAAACAGCACTCACTGCTTTTGAGTATCTAGAAAAAGTGCAGGTGACGGATAAAACACCGGGTAACCACGGTGATACTGGCTGGTTCTTACAAAAAACGCATGTAGATGGCGAGCTTGAGTGGGTTGGTGTACAACTTGACCAAACGGCAATGCCGATTATGCTGGCATGGAAACTGTGGCAAGCGGGTGTGTTAAGCGATGATAGACTGGTTTATTGGTACAATAAGATGTTAAAGCCTGCGGCTAATTTCTTAGTTGAAGGAGGACTGGCTAAAATCTTGTGGAATGACACGCAAATCACACCGCCTGCGACGCAACAAGAGCGTTGGGAAGAGCAAAATGGCTATTCACCATCGACGACCGCGGCAATCATTGCAGGCCTGGTGACGGCGAGCGACATTGCTAAATTGGCCGGTGATAAAGCGGGACAAGAGAAATTCCTTGCGACGGCGCAGCAGTACAATCGTGATGTTGAGTCATTCATGTTCACAACCAAAGGGAGTCTGCAAAGCAAACACAGTGACGGTCAATATTTCTTCCGTATTGGACAAGACGAAAACCCTAATTCCAGTACGACCTTAAATGCCAATAATGGCCGCAGCGGAATGGATAAGAAGCAGATCATCGACGGTGGCTTCTTGGAACTTGTGCGTTACGGGGTTAGAGGGGCTGACGCCCCGAGTATTGTGGCTACCATACCTGAATACGATGATGAGTCGATAGCTGAAAATTTAAGAGTAAAATATAGCTTTAAATTTGATGGCGATGTTAATAGTTATCCGGGGTATCGCCGTTACGGTAACGACGGTTATGGTGAAGACGAGAAGCGCGGTATCAATTATGCCGAAAATGGTCAGAATACCGATGGCCAACGCGGTCGAGTGTGGCCTTTCTTTACCGGAGAGCGTGGTCACTATGATATTGCCCTGGCGCTGCTCGATGGTGAGTTGAGTGCGGATGAGCAGAGCAAAATACAAAATACCTATGTGAAGGGGATGGAGCACTTTGCTAATGAAGGCATGATGTTACCAGAGCAAGTATGGGATGGTGTGGGTAAAAATACCTTTGGTTATCAACTTGGCGAAGGAACCAACTCGGCGACGCCTTTGGCTTGGACACATGCTGAATACGTAAAGTTAGTACGCTCTCTTAATGAAAAACAAGTGTGGGATCACTACCCAATCGTAGAAAGTAAACTGAAATAACAAGCAGTAAGTAAACACATAAAAAATGCCGAAGATGAGTTCGGCATTTTTTATTCGATTCCGCTGAAGATCTAGGGCCTGTTTATCTTTCAAGTTTGTTTTTGCAGCAAACAGCAAAGGTCAAACAGGCCCTAGCTATCGCGAAGATTGTCTAATAATAAGTTTGGGCGGCAAGAGAGTAGAGGCTACTGCTTCACCTCGGATAAGCGTAAGTAAGTTATCGACCAGCATTTGTCCTGCCAATGTGGTGTTTTGCTGCACAGTAGTTAAAGAGGGAGAAACATAACCCGCCGCGGCAATGTTATCAAAGCCAACGACATGTACATCATGAGGGACGCGAACGCCTGCTTCTTGAAGCGCCTTAATCGCGCCAATAGCAATGAGATCGCTAGCTGCGAAAAGCGCGTTAAATTTAACATTGTTGGCGATTAAGGAGCGAGTTGCATGATACCCAGAGTCTTCTGTGGAAATCGCATTTGCCATCTTACGGTCGCTCACCTCAATACCTTTTGCTTTAAGGGTGTCTCTAAAGCCTTTAAAGCGCGCAAAAAATTCTGGGCTGTGATCCGAAGCATCGCCAATAAACGCACAATCTGTTCTGACCATATCGATTAAATGCTTTGCAGCCAATACACCACCACCGTAATTGTCGCAGCTCACAGTTAGGTCTGGACGGTTATCAACCGTTGCCCCCCAACAAACAAACTTTGTGTGGTTGTCGAGTAGAGTTTGTAACTTTGACTGGTAATCGATGTAATCACCATAGCCTAGTAAAATTAACCCGTCAGCACGATGGCTGTCCTCGTAATCGGCATGCCAATCACTGCTCGTCGATTGGAACGATACTAAAAGGTCATAGCCTTCTTTTGCGCACGCTCGGGTAATACTGCCAAGCATGCTTAAAAAGAAAGGATTAATTTGTGACTCGTCTTCTGTGGGATCTTCAAATAACAGCAAAGCCAATGTACTGCTTTGCTGAGTGCGCAGATTACTCGCGTTTTTATCGACCTTATAGTTAAGCTTTTTAGCAATCTCATGAACGCGACGACGAGTTTCTTCGTTAACCAAAGGGCTATTTCTTAGGGCGCGCGACACCGTAGATTGCGAAACGCCAGCATAATGGGCGATATCAAATGAAGTTGCTTTACCTTTCATGTTCTTCTCAACGCTTAAGACAGTGACATTGTCAGCCATTCAATTTTTTTTTCAACCAATTTCACCGAATTTGCAAATTTTTATTGATACAGTCTGACACCGGTGTCATAATGTCGATGTTTTATCATTTTGTTGTCAAAACGTATTTGGCTGCCCTATGCCAAGGGCAGCATTTTTTTACCAAATTAGCAGAATAATAGGTAAGAGCAAAAGCCAAGGCGTGCAAATTTTGGCGAGTTGAGACAGTAAATTGCAGGACGTGTGCTGGCAGCCCTGATGTTAGCCCAAGCATAATCGCAGTGATAAAGAGATAATAATATGAGCCAGACAACAAGCCATTCATCCGTGCCGTTTGAGCCGATTGTCGTTGCCGACATCGGGGGAACAAACGCCAGATTTGCAATCGTGTCAGATTTTGATACGCGAACTAACCATTTTGTAATTACGCATCAAGCCACTTTTCCTAGTGCTGAATTCCAGTCTTTTGAATCCGCTATCCAAAAATATTTAACTGAGCTACCTGTTGCGCAGCCAAGCCGAGCCTGTCTCGCGGTTGCCGGTCCTATCAAATCTCAGCAAGTTCATTTAACTAATTTAGGTTGGCATTTTAATTCCGAAGACATCAAAGCCCAGTTCGATTTTACCGAACTTGCCGTGATCAACGACTTTGCTGCCTTTGCCTATGCGGCGCCCTACTTAGCACTAGAGAAAAACCTAGTGATTAAGCAAGGCCAGCCTGAATTAGGTGCAAATATCGGCGTAATGGGTCCTGGCACTGGATTTGGTGCTGCTTGTCTTGCTAGAGATATTAACGGCAGCGCGGTGATGAGCTGTGAAGCGGGACATATCTCGCTTGCACCGGTTACCGCCTTAGACAAAGAGCTGTTAACGGTACTGCGCGCGAGTATTCAACATGTCTCAGTCGAGACGGTGTTTTCGGGCCCAGGTATTGCGAGACTCTACAAAGCCATGGCAGAAGTGCGTGGTGAGCAAGCTAAAGATCTTAATGCGGCGCAGATCAGTGCGCTTGCGAAAGAATGTAAAGTGTGCGACGCAACATTGAGTCACTTTTGTGACTGGATGGGGAGTGTGGCTGGCGATTTAGCACTGACTTTTGGTGCCTTAGGTGGTGTTTATATAGGTGGTGGGATCTTGCCGCGGATGAAAGCGCGATTACAAGCAAGTAGTTTTGTTGAACGCTTTACCGAAAAAGGCATGATGTCACAGTACACGAGCCAAATTCCAGTTACTTTGGTGGTACAAGATAATATCCCACTGATTGGCGCAGCTGCATGTATTCATGAGCGACGCCGGGCTTAAGGGAAAATCGATGAAAAAAGTAACTATTAATAGCGTTGCCGAATATGCCGGAGTGTCTAAAAAGACAGTATCTCGGGTATTAAATAACGAGCCAAATGTTAGTCCAGCAACGCGGGAAAAAGTCCTGAAGGTCTTTGAAGAGCTGAATTATAAGCCTAACCCTATCGCACGCGGTTTGGCACAAAATCGTAGCTTTATCATCGGTTGTTTATACGACAACCCATCAAAAAGCTATATCACGCGAGTGCAAAGTGGTGCGCTGGAAGCGTGTCAGAAACATAGTTACAATTTATTGATACATCCTTGTGAGTTGCGCGGCCAAGACCTTATCGACAATGTTGATCAGCTGCTTACCACATCGAGACTTGACGGTATTGTGCTTACTCCGCCGTTTTCAGACTCCAATGAGCTTATTGCTTTTTTAAAGCAGCGCAATATTCCTTATGCACGCGTTGCTTCTGCCATTGAAGGCGATGACTCGATTTCAATTCGCAGTAATGACGAGCAGGGCGCTTTTGAGTTAACTGAGCACTTGATTAATTTAGGTCATACCGAAATTGCCTTTATTAAAGGTCACCCTGATCACAGTGCCACAGAAAATCGTTTTTCTGGTTACCAAAAAGCACTGGCAAAGCATGGTATTGAATATCGAGAGCGGTTAGTTGCAGAAGGTAACTTTAGTTATCACTCAGGTGCAGACAGTGCAAAAGCCATATTGGACTTAGAGCCAAGACCAACGGCTGTATTTGCATCAAATGACTACATGGCTGCAGCCGTGTTAAAACTTGCTACACAGCGAGAGATCAAAGTGCCCGAGCAGTTATCTATTGCTGGGTTTGATAACGCACCTATCGCAAGGCATATTTGGCCGGGTTTGACGACGATAGCACAACCTGTGGAAGAAATGACTCGGATAGCGGTAGAAGAGCTGATTAAGCATATATCTCAACCGCAAGAAGCACCGTTTCAGCAAGTTTTAGAAGCTAAACTCATCACTCGAGAGTCGACGAAAGCGCGCTCGAATTCATAACTTTTTCAATTTTTATACTTGCCCCAAAGCCCAACGCTTAGCCGTTGGGCTTTTTATTTTCGCAGCTACTAGGGAAACGTTGCGGACTAGATAAATGCGCAGATTTATGTCGCGATAATCAGGCTCGCTGACCCAGTGATTGAAGGTCACGTTGCCAAGTTAAGGCTCATTGTAAACTCCCTACCAAATAATGATTTCGCTCAATCATTAATATTATGCTTTTTGTCATAATAATTACTAATAAAATCAGTTAGGTAATGATTTTAATACCGTAGATATCGGCAAAGTTTTAAGCGGTTATAATTTGGTCATTTTAAAAAGTTAGACTAAATTTATAAGAAGGGTTGACACCGGTGTCAGCTTTATGCGTAAATATAGTGACACCGGTGTCAGGTTGGGGTGAGAGACAACCTGATAGCGTACCTTTGAACGGGTAAATCAAAGCAGCTCTGTACAAGGATTACCACGAATGCTGGTAATCGTGCAGAGCCTTTTTCCTCTAACACTAGAGAGTCAGTAATATGTTGCATCCACGAATTCAGGAAGTCACCGAACGCGTCATTGAGCGAAGCAAAGCAACACGTCAAGCCTATTTAGCTCGAATCCAACAAGCAAAAAAACAAACGCGCGTACGAGCGGGACTGGGCTGTGGAAACCTAGCACACGTAATGGCTGCTTGCTCAAGCAGTGATAAGGCTCGCCTAAAAGAAGACGAGCAACCAAACCTAGCAATTATCAATTCGTACAATGACATGTTGTCTGCGCACGAACCTTATAAAGAATATCCAGATTTAATTAAAGCAGTGGCAAACAAGTTTGACGCGACTGCACAAGTAGCGGGTGGTGTACCTGCTATGTGTGACGGGGTTACCCAAGGCCGAGATGGCATGGAACTGTCTTTGTTCTCTCGTGATGTTATTGCCATGTCAACAGCGGTGGCATTATCACACGATGTCTTCGATGGGGTTTTCTGTCTTGGTGTATGTGACAAAATCGTCCCAGGACTATTAATTGGTGCTTTGTCTTTTGGCCATTTGCCGATTTTCTTTTTACCCGCAGGTCCAATGCAATCTGGGATCCCGAACAAAGAAAAGGCACGTATTCGTCAAAAGTTTGCACAAGGCTTAGTCAGCCGCGAAGAGTTACTGGAAGCTGAGAGTGCTTCATACCACAGTGCAGGTACTTGTACTTTCTACGGTACGGCAAACTCGAACCAGATGCTAATGGAGATCATGGGTCTTCATTTACCTGGTAGCTCGTTTATCAACCCATACACAGAATTAAGAGATGGCTTAACGGCGAGTGCGGTTGAGACCATGCTCACTCAGCTACTTGACGGTAAAAGCGGCAATGCACTTGCGGATATCGTGAGTGAAAAAACGGTGATCAATGGTTTGGTCGGTTTGTTGTCTACTGGTGGTTCTACCAATCATGCCATTCACTTAGTCGCAATGGCAAAAGCGGCTGGCATTCAAATCACTTGGAAAGACATGGCGGATTTGTCTGAAGTAGTGCCGTTATTAACGCGTATTTATCCAAATGGTCATGCCGATGTAAACCACTTCCAAGCGGCTGGTGGCATGGGCTTCTTAATGCGTGAATTAAGAGATGGCGGCTTCTTACACAATGACGTAAAAACGATTGTGGGTGAAGGGCTTGATGCTTACACGAAGGAACCGCTACTGGATATCAACAACAATGTGATCATCAGCGATAACCAAGGTCCTGCCAAAGTGAAGTGGGTACCAGTACCTGAGAATTCACTGGATGAAGAAGTGCTTCGCCCAGTAGCAAACCCATTTAACAAGCAAGGCGGCTTGCAACTACTTAATGGTAATTTAGGTAAAGCGGTGATTAAAGTGTCTGCGGTACAAGAGCAGCACCAAACGGTGACTGCACCGGCGAAAGTATTCAGCTCTCAAAGCGAATTACAAGAAGCCTTTAGTGCTGGCAAGCTTAACCAAGACTTTATTGCCGTGATCAAAGAGCAAGGCCCTAAAGCGAAAGGTATGCCTGAGTTACATAAACTGACACCTGTCATGGCTACATTACAAGACCAAGGTTTTAAAGTGGCGATTGTGACTGATGGTCGCATGTCTGGTGCTTCGGGTAAAGTACCTGCGGCGATCCACCTTGCGCCGGAAGCGGTTGAAGGTGGTGCAATTGCAAAAGTACACGAAGGTGATTTGATCACCTTAAATGCACCAAAAGGTGAATTAGTGCTACACGTTTCTGATGAAGAAATGGCACAGCGCGAATTACAGCTTTCACCGCAATCGCAAACATTTGGTACGGGTCGAGAGCTATTCTCAGGATTTAGACACGTAGTGAGCAGTGCAGATCAAGGCGCATGCTCATTTGGCATCGAAGAATAATAACAGTGGGAATGAGGGTGAGCATGAGTATTAAAGAGATATTGTCAGCAGCACCAGTGGTTCCGGTTATCGTTATTGATAACCTCGAAGACGCGGTGCCGCTTGCTACGGCATTGTTTAATGGTGGCTTAAAAGCACTTGAAGTGACACTTCGTACACCGGTGGCAGCGCAAGCGGTAAAAGACATTAAAGCGGCCTTACCAGACGCCTATGTTGGTACTGGTACGGTAGTGGATAAGGCAACCTTTAATGCCTCTGTAGAAGCCGGCGCTGACTTCATGGTAAGTCCAGGTGTTAATGACGAATTATTGGAACTGGCTAAGTCGTCAAGTATTCCATTTCTTCCAGGTGCTGCAACGCCAAGCGAAGTGATGAAGCTTGCAAGTCACGGTTTTGAATTCTTAAAGTTTTTCCCAGCAGAAGCTGCAGGTGGTGCACCAATGCTTAAATCCATTGGTGGACCAATTCCACAAGTTAAATTCTGTCCAACGGGTGGTATTTCGTTGGCAACTGCACCTAAGTATCTTGCACTCGACAATGTGGTATGTGTGGGCGGTACTTGGATGCTTGATAAAGCACTTATCGCAAACAAAGACTGGCAAGCCATTGAAGCGCTTGCGAAACAAGCAAGTGAAGTAAAATAGATTAGGGGACAGTTATCATGATTAATATCGCAATTAATGGCTATGGACGTATCGGTCGTAACGTACTTCGTGCACTGTACGAGTCAGGTCAGAATAAAGACATCAAAGTCGTTGCCATCAACGATCTCGCGCCTGCGAACGTAAACGCGCATTTGACCCAATTTGACTCTGTACATGGTCGCTTTCAAGAACAAGTTGTTCTTAACGACAACACACTCGTCATCGGTGGTGATGAAATCACGCTAACGCAAGAGCGTGACCCTGCAAATCTTCCTTGGAAAGCGCTAAACGTTGATATCGTACTTGAATGTACTGGGCTGTTCACTTCTCGCGAAGCTGCGGCTAAACACATTGAAGCCGGTGCGAAAAAAGTGATTGTATCTGCGCCGGGCACAGATATGGATGCAACGGTTGTTCATGGTGTTAACAGCGAAGTGCTAAATGCTGAATCAACCATTATCTCTAACGCATCTTGCACCACAAACTGTCTTGCGCCTATTGCAAAAGTATTGAATGATACTATTGGTATTGAGCAAGGTAGCATGACAACCATTCATGCCTACACCAACGATCAGAATCTATCAGACGTTTACCACCCTGATTTATATCGTGCACGTAGTGCCACTCAGTCGATGATCCCGACGAAAACGGGCGCGGCAAAGGCGGTTGGCTTAGTGCTTCCTGAACTTGCTGGCAAACTAGATGGTATGGCGGTTCGTGTGCCAACCATCAATGTATCATTGGTTGATTTAACGTTTGTTGCTAAGCGTGACACTTCAAAAGAAGAAGTGAATGCGGCAATCAAAGCGGCTGCTGAGGGCGCGATGAGTGCAATCCTTGAGTACAATGAATTACCTTTGGTTTCTATCGATTTCAACCACAATCCAGCTTCTTCAGTGTTTGACTCAACACAAACCAAAGTAGATGGAAAGCTGGTAAAAGTGATGGCTTGGTATGATAACGAATGGGGCTTCTCTTGCCGCATGCTAGACCAAGTTAAAGCACTAGGTGCATTTTTATAATCAGGATTAATTTCTGACCAAAAGCTCTGCAGCTCGCGGAGCTTTTTTGTTTTTGACGGAAAAATTGCCATTCTTCCTTATCAATTAGTATAAGTTCCTTGAGGATCGGCACCGTATATGGAAAAATTCACCACACAAACACCAATAACTCCAAACGAGGATTCAATTATGCGCATCATCTTGCTAGGCGCGCCGGGTGCAGGTAAAGGTACTCAAGCTCAATTTCTAATGGACAAATATGGGATCCCTCAGATCTCTACAGGCGACATGTTACGTGCTGCTATCAAAGAAGGGACTCCGTTGGGTCTTGAAGCGAAAAAAGTCATGGATGCAGGTCAACTAGTATCTGATGAAATCATTATCGGCTTGGTAAAAGAGCGCATCGCAAAAGAAGATTGTGCAAATGGCTTCTTGCTTGATGGCTTCCCACGCACAATTCCACAAGCAGATGCAATGAAAGAAAATGGCATCAAAGTTGACCATGTTATCGAATTTGACGTGGCAGATGAGATCATCGTTGAGCGTATGAGCGGTCGTCGTGTACACCCAGGTTCTGGTCGTGTTTACCACATCGTTTACAACCCGCCTAAAGTAGAAGGCAAAGATGACGTAACGGGTGAAGACCTAATCATTCGTGATGACGACACTGAAGAGACAGTACGTAAACGTCTGGCGATTTACCATGAGCAAACAAAACCACTGGTAGACTACTACAGTGCGGAAGCGGATGCTGGTAACACGCAATATCACAAACTAGATGGTACACAAGCTGTTGATGCGGTAAGCAAGCAGTTAGGTGAACTATTGGGTTAATATTCGCGATGATTAGGAGCCATATATGGCTCCTGTTCTATTTTTATTAATGAGTTGAGCATTGACTCATTATTACCTTTCTAGCTGTCTGGTTTAATATTCCCCACGTTAATTATGGCCAGCTGAGTAAATTTGCCCTGTTCAGCGTTTGGGTAGGTGTTCGCTGTCAATTCGCGACACGTTTGTAAGCGCTTGGGTTTAGCCTCCAAGAACCCTAAATGGCTCCATTAGGCTTAACTGTTGTTACGTTTGTTATCATTGAGACTTTTATTTATTCCCTATTTTCTATACAATTCTTCGTTTTTAAAATTGCGGAAAAATTAGAATGGATATCAAAAGGCTAGCGCTAGTACTGTTGCTCGGAAGCTTCCAAGTAAAAGCGCAAATGAGTGTAAAGCAGTTTAGCTGGTCGCCTTCAGTCATTGATGTTGGTGAAAGCACGACTTTCTATTGGAATGTTGAAGGGGCAAAGTATTGTCAGGCATATCCGCATAGTAGTGGAAATACGAGTCCGAGGGCTACCTCTGGGCGTTCAGGACCGCACCGATACACGAGTGCAGGAGCGCACACGACGCATTGGTTTTGTGAGGACTACCAAGGGAATCGTGTAGATTTAAGAGCAACAAGGGTCGTTCGAGAGCCACTTCCTCCTAGGCCGTCATATTCACCAGTGGCGAGTCCTGCTGCGAGTTACCAACCGGTAAATCAATCTCTCACTATTAGTTGGGGGGCAGTGTCTGGCGCTACTTCTTATCGATTATATCAAGACGGAACCTATATCTATGGTGGCAGTGGTAGAAGCACTGTCGTAAAGCTGAGCAATTATGGGCATCGCTACTATAGCGTTGAAGCGTGCAATCAAGGAGGTTGTGCGTCTAGATCACAGGCAATTCCAGTTTTTTTCTATACTACACCGGGCGCTGTAAGCAACCTAACGGGCTCAG
>NZ_JAKRFX010000002.1:0-474339 GCF_022347825.1 Pseudoalteromonas sp. OF7H-1
TTGATAGGCGAGATGTGGAAGTGCTGTGAGGCATTAAGCTAACTCGTACTAATTACCCGTGAGGCTTAACCATACAACGCCAAAGTGGTTTATAAGCGACAGAAGTTAATAGACTAAAGTAGACAAAGAATTTAATAGCTTTTTCCGGATTTACATTGATGAGGGAGACTTCATTGATGAACAGAATTTCCTGGTGACTATAGCGTTTTGGACCCACCTGACCCCATGCCGAACTCAGAAGTGAAACAAAACAGCGTCGATGATAGTGTGGATTACCCATGTGAAAGTAGAACATCGCCAGGGCCAAATTTAATATAAAAATAAGAACTAAAAAACAGTATTTTCCTGATGACCATAGCGTTTTGGAACCACCTGACCCCATGCCGAACTCAGAAGTGAAACAAAACAGCGTCGATGATAGTGTGGATTACCCATGTGAAAGTAGAACATCGTCAGGGCCTAATTAAAAAAACCCGTTACAGCAATGTAACGGGTTTTTTGTATCTGGGGTTCAGTACATCGCGAGATAAACTTGCCCTCACCAAAGCATAATACCAATCCGCCTTAATATTTGCTCAATTTGAAGGAGCAAATCTGACGCTAACCGCGTTAAAAATTTCTCATTTAGAGCAACTAAATAGCAAAATTTTCGCCTTGCCTACATAGATGTAGGTACCTTGGCGATAGCAGGACGCGGTAGCGGTGTTATCGACCAGGTTCTCTCGCCTCAAAATAGATCACTTAATTAAGCGAATTGGTATTACTTTAATATTGCGTTAGCGCCTTTCCATCTACGTAATGTCTCATCACTATGAGCCGTCGGCGATCACCCTTATCTCACGTTGTCTGTTCATAGAGTTATGCGATGTAGCTCCTCGTGATGGGAGTCTATTTAAAGTAGCCAATGGTGCATTCCCTAGTGCGATTTCTACCTCAAAGTGATATGCGTTAGGATTTTCTGGTGCATAGTTTTGTTTAGAGAAGAAAAAGCAAGGATCACCACTCACCCCCCATCGGACACCTTTTTTCAAAATATATGAAGCGCCAGGAATATTCTGCCACTGCCGGCCGGGTTGTTTGTATTGATAGCGCTGACGGATATCAATGGTTCTTCCCATGGTTAGCGGGCGTCTCACAATATAATCAGGATTGAATGTTGAGTGATCGTCAGTTACGGAGGCGCTTTGAGAACCATTTTGAGGCATAAAAAAACTTTGTGGTACTCTGCTTAATAGTTGGTTAAAAGGTGGATCATAAGCCCTAGCGGTAGGGTACCAGACATGCTCTCTAGTTAGGCAGTGTGTAAAGGTGTTAACATCACCATTAGTGCTGTCAAATGTGAATTGATGCTTAAAAATATACCTAGCATTATCAATCCTTATCAAGCCATGGGTGGGATCTCGAAATTGATACCATTGCAACTCAAAACCATGAAAAGCCATGTTGTAATTCGTTGGACGGGCAAAGCTATCGATATTTAATGCGTTGCCTAAATACACTAATGCAGTTTGATATTTTAGAAGTTTATCAACTGGCAGGCCGTGGATCTCGCCCTCTATATTTTCGGCCGTCCGATTATTGATATTTCGATTATTGGGGCTGTTTTGCGCATTACCACCTAGCAATAGAATAATATTGTTCAGCGAGGAAGCATTCTGGCGAAAGCTATCATTGGCAGTTCCAATGTGGTTCATAAAGTTACGCATAGAGACGACTGGCATAGCAAACTTTCCGTATTATGTTGCAACTAATTAGCGTGTTATTTTACTTTTAATTAAAATATAGTTTACTTGAGTAGAAAGCCAGAAAATATTTACATTGAAAATATATTGAAAGTGTACCTTAAGTAAAAGCCCAGACTAGTAGATGCCTAATTGGAGCTAGTTACTCCGAGTTTTATTTGTTCAAAGGTAAAATGACGGTGAATTGGCTGCCTTCATTGAGTGCACTTGCTACACTGATCCGTCCTTTAAGTATTTTGATAAGCTCACTGGTAATCGCAAGACCAAGACCCGCATTAAATTTACGATTACTATTACTATTTTTGGCTTGAAAGCTTGCTTCAAAAATATGTTGTAGGTCCAGCTCACTGATCCCAATACCCGTATCATTTACCTTAATATGTGCATAACCCTCATGTTCTTCTAGTACCAAACTAATTACTCCGCTAGCCTCTGTGTGTCTAATTGCATTATCTATTAAGTTTGACAACACTCTATCTAATTTCCCTATGTCACTGGTAATCACCAATGTACTTTGGGGTGGGGATATGGCTATCTGTAACTGGTTGGCTTCAGCTTTCAACTTGAACTTAGCTGCAACGTCATACATAAGTTCAAGTAGATTAAAGGGCTCAATATGAAGTTTGGTATGTCCAGCTTCTAGATGGGCGAGTTCAAAAATTTGTGCAATAAGATGATTGAGCTGATTTATATTTTTGCTGGCAATTTCGATGTGCGAAACGATATTTTTGTCACTCGTTTGTTTTTCTATCAGTTCAATGTAACCTTTAAGCGAGGCAAGTGGTGTGCGGAGATCGTGGCTTAGCTGTGAAAGTAGTTCTTTCCTTTGTTCATCTTTGAGGTTAAGTGTGGTTAATTGCTGCTGAATTTTATCCAGCATAGCATTGACGCTGCGACCCAGCTGATGGATCTCATCATGTTCTTCGGGCCAATTTATTTGGGCATCACGACTAATATTAAACTGGTTTTGGCTGACTTGATCTATATATTGAGTCAGTCTGGACACGGGCTTAGTGATTTTATTAAGCAGTAGTAGGACGACAACCAGCAAAAAGAACAAAGTGCCTAATAACCAACTTACCCCAAGCATTACCTTGTCTGAATTTTTTAGTTGCTCAATAATGCTATCGTATTTTGACGAGCCGATGATGATATATAGATAACCCTGCAAAAGATCTTGATTAAATACAGGAGCTACAGAGAAAATTTTACTGCCGTTAACACTCCTAGGATCGTCACCAAATACAGGTAGTTGGCTATCGCTCTTTAGGAGTTTTTTTAACGGGGTAACATCAATTTGCTGACGTTTAACCTCTCCAGGGGCTGCAGAGTAAGTTAATAGCTTACCTTCAGGGGAGACAAAGTAAAACTCGAATGAAGGGCCTAGGATCATCAAGGTGTGAAATAGATTACTCAAACCATCATAGTCGTACACTCCCTCTTTTATCAGGGGGTTATCGTCAACAAGATGGGTCGCAAGTGCGAGGTGTAATTGTTGTTCTGCTTGAGATTTAGAGACTTGAGATAGCGCTTGAGTCCACCACACAAAAATCGCTGCTATGACAACGAAAGTGACAAATAAGGTCAGTGCGAGTTTTTTGTAGAGTGAGAGCTTCATACGCTTTGCCCGTTAAGAGAGGCTGAATTTAATTTATAACCAACGCCCCATACTGTTTCTATCACCGTATTATTTGAAATAGCTTCAAGCTTTGCCCTCAGACGATTAATATGGGAGTTAACGGTATGCTCGTATCCTGAGTGTTGGTAGCCCCATACTGATTCTAATAACTGGGTTCGAGAAAACACGTGATTTGGGTGTTTAGCAAAAAACTGCAGCAGCTCAAATTCGGTTGCGGTAAGGTCTAATCTAACATTAGCCAACGAAATTTCATGACAACAGGCATCGATAACTAGGCTCCCAACTGCAATTTTATTGTTCGGGAAGTCCGCATTTTCAGTCTGCATTGGTTGCTTAAGTTGTCTGACATGGCGTAGCTGCGCTTTCACTCTTGCTTGCAACTCTCTCGTATTAAAAGGCTTGCATATATAGTCATCCGCACCAACTTCTAGTCCAATGATCCTATCGATATCGCTACTTTTTGAGGTGACGATGATGACACTACTCATAGGGTAAAGCGTCTTAAGCTCTCGACAAAGGGTTAGTCCATCCATATTAGGTAGCATTAAATCCAGTAAAATCACGGCAAAATCGTTCGCTTTAGCAGCCGACAATACTTGACTGCCGTCGGCAACATGCGTGACCTCTAAAGCTAACTCCTCTAAATGCACTTGGAGTAATCTCGCTATGTCTAAGTCATCTTCAACTAGCAACACGTTTTCTAACATAAATAGCCCTTTATGAAAGCGCAAACGCCTATGGCAGACGTTTGCGCATAGGCTATTTAACTCTCTCGATAGTGACTGCAAGCAGTGGGTTATCAAATTTATGGACACTAGTGAGCGTTGAACTTTGGAGTCCATCATCACTACCAACTACACCACTGTGCATCGTCACCATGTTGTGATTATCGTTGCGCTCTGCGTTAAAGCCCTCACCGCTATCTGCTGGGCCTGGTATGGTTCCCGCGGCTTCGCTATTCAGCTCAGTGCCAGCATCGTAGGCAAGTGTTCGATACATTTGCATCTCGCCTACTGGCAGCGCAGAGACGTCTATAGCATTTAGACCGGAGAATCCATCATTGGTATTCACCATCATGGTTAATAGCGATAACTTAAGCTCAGAAAGGTCTGTAGTTTTGATGGAAAGGTTGGTTGTCGCACCGGGGCCTAAAGGTCCATCCGTTGAGACGGATGCTTGTGTCATCTCTTCGGCTATGATGTCGCTGTTATTTCCGCCCTCTGCAAGTTGCTCTAATGCTTCACTCGCTGGCATGCCGACAGTAAAGTAATGACCAGACTGATGAAGCAGCGCTGCAATTGGTGACATAGGCTGTGCATGTGTAAGGTTCGTGATAGTGATGGCAAACTCATACTCAACTGGCTCTGGCTCAACCGGAGGCTCTGGCATCACCATATTATTGTCATTGTCTCCACATGCACTGAGCAGGAGCGCAGACATGGCAATTAATGCTAATTTCGCTTTCATAGCTCCCCCTTATTTTACGGTTACTGTTACTTTAGCTACGGGATTTAACCAACGGTGCACGGTGTTATGCAGATCGCTATTACCGCCGACTTGCTCGTCGTCACCTACGTTGCCTCTGTGAATATGGACCATGGTGTTTTCTTCACTTGCTGTGACGCCAGCACCTTGAGTTCCAGGAGTTGCACCTGGCGATGCCGGGATCCCTAAAATACCGGGTGCACCAGAGCCTTCGACAACCAATTCATTATTCGCTTCAGTACCCGCATCATAGGCATTAAGGTAAACTTCATAGGTGCCGGCAGCGCTTGGAATAGGCCACGCATTTAATCCTACAAATCCATCATTGGTAGGAAGTAGCATTGCCACAATTGAAAGGTGCGTATTTCCCTCACTGGTAGATATCATCGCCATTGTAGAGCCTGCGGGTGCAAGTAGCCCCTCAGCTGGGTTGGCGACCATATTGGCGTTTGAGCTTTCGAGGATTTGTCCTAAAGCTGAAATGTCACCGCCTTCGGCCATGGCTTGCAATGCTTCAGAAGCTTGCTCACCGAGTTTGAAAAGAGCGGTATCTTGATTATGAGTAGCCACCAGTAAAGGCGTATAGTAAATACCGTGAGTGAGGTTAGTGATTTTTACTTCAAGGTCTTGTGCCAACGCAGCGCTTGATAAACACGTTGCGACTAATGTTGTCAGGATTTTTGCTTTCATGATGTACTCTTCTTATTAGGATTAACAGTCTCCTTATCATGGCTGCAAGATATTGAGATAGGCTCACGGAGTTATCACGTTTTTATCACAAAAGCGTAGAATACTTATCACAGGGCTCAGATCAGCGGAGCTTAGGGTAACTTGAAGTACGCCGGAACGGTTCTAGTCGGTCGAGAACTATCAATTCGTTCTGCAAGGTAGGGATAATGAGGAGTAAAAAACTCCTCATTACTAGAGAGGCGGGTTAGGGCTTATCGAAATAACTGAGGTTGACGCCAAGCACACTATTGGCATCAGCAAGCGTTACTTTGTCTTTAGTGTTTGGTGAAAAGTTAGGATCGATATATTCCATAATCATTTCATTAGCAATTTTCCGATAGGCGATTTGTATTGCTTCTGACGAGCTACAGCCTTGGTCTGTTTCAAAGACCTCGCTTAGTGGCGCTAAACCAAACCCTTTTTGTAGCGCTAAATCTGTCGAACGTAACGCGCCTTCTACCCAGCCCTGATAATCAGAGTAAGCTTCACCGCAGGTAAATAGATTTGGCAACGGCTCCACTAAATCTTCGATGACGTCTTTATCATTCGCACCAATTGCCCATTGATGTACACCAAAACCAAATTGAAGATTTTCAGGGACATTGAAATTCACATTCCCTTCCCAAATTCGAGCGCTTGTGAGGGTGGGCTGAGGAACATAATGTGTATTAAAAATGTCTTTAAAGAATTGTGTCGCTTGTCGTACAACCGCTTCCGAGGCTGGAAAAATATCACTGGGAATAGATTCAACGAGTTCCGACTCACGAGGGTGATGATAAAGCTCACCTTTGTTTTGCAGTGCACTCCAAAAATTAATATTTAAATAATCACAGTAAATAGTCAATGCGGCTGGGCGACTGTATTTAGCGGCTTCTATCCCTTCGAGTTTGTGTTGAGTCTCAGAGTTAGGCTCTGCATGACGCTCGTTATACATAAGCGCGGCTGCGAGTTCATCATCTAAAGCATAAAAGGGATAAACAGAACCCGTTGGTAAATCGGCAAAGTTAGGTCCAAAGCTGACAGCTGGACGGCCTGTCATGCCGGTTCCCCACCATGCAGTGTCGTAGTATAAATTAATCTTCAGGAGCGGTTGGTTGCTTGTGCTTTGCAATGTATCCCATAACGCATCGCGCCGCTGCTTTGGTAGTTGTTTGAATACATCCGACGCTATGAACAACTTTTCAAGCGCGAGCCTTGGTAGCCCTAAAATAAGCTTTTCGGCTTTAAATGTTCCTTCGCTTATCTGTCCGTCTTGCTCGGTTTTGGTGTACTTGAGTACATATAAATTGTCTGCTTTATCAAAGGCTATGCTATCGATGCTCGTTTGCAGGTAAATCTTCTCTTTACCTATTTTATCCACCAGCGCGTTTGGCAGGGTGCTAAAGCCGTCTTTAAAAGTTCTAAATTCGACATCTGCAGGAAAGTCTTCCAAAAGCTGATAGGCAACCCCCGCATTCATTTTCGATAAGAAGGTGCCATTAAAGCCCAAAACACGATACAGCATGGTGATACATTCTTGGCTATAACCCATATCAGTGAGTAAATCCCACAAAGACCAATTATATAGCGGTTCACCTTGCCATTGACATTGCAGACGGAAATCTTGCCAAAACTCTGGACCGCGAACCTCTGGCCTTGAATCGAACTGTGGATTCACTTGCAAGATACGATTAAAAACAACATTAATAATGTCTTTGGGGTTAACACCTTGCTCGTTTGGGTCGAGGTTATAAAGTGCTGACCAAATATGATAGTCGTCTTGTTCGGCATCGTTTACCGAAAAGCTGGTACCACGAAAGTAGAGCCGGTTATTGCCGCCACTATTCATAGGGAAAGGGACTATCTGATCTTCTAGGCCTAACTTTAGAAAGAGGGCCATTAGGTCATCCATACCCTCAAATAGAAACCGCATACCACCTTGTTCTTCTTTGACTGTAATGGTGCTGTCAGGCTTTGCTCCTGCGCGGTTATCTCTGAAATGGATAAGATCTGAGTCTAATCTTCCACCTGTGCGGTTGCTGCGCTCAAAAATGGCGAAGTCATCAATGTTTGTTTCGCACTGTAATCGCCAAGCGCTATACAAACCAGACATACCAGCCCCTATCACTGCGACCTTCACTGCGTCTGGAATGGGTTTTTGACTAATATCTGTACCTATTTTGTAGTGAGTCATGTGAGTTCCTTAGTCGACTATGTCTCACACTTTTGAGGCTGACTGCTTTTATACCAGTTGGTATTACTTCCTAGCTCGCTAAGTGATCTATAACGTATCTATGCACTCCAACCTGTTGAGTGCACTTCCCAAAAATTTGTTGCAACAAGCCAAGTATTGCTTTCTCAACCTGATGCAAAACCCAGATACTACTTTAGTACACTGGTTAAGTTTGTGTTAATTTTTGCGGCAGGTTTTGCCAAGTGTTTGTCTAAAAAGTATGAATGGCATGAATTTAATAAGCTTTTATTCTTGGCTGAACACTAATTTGAGAGATGGAACACATTTGTTCCATACCGACTAAGTTATTTAGTGTTCAATGAGTTTAGCCAACAATGATATGGGGTAAGAAACGGCTAAGATCTTGGGTGATCAGGCTTTTATCTTCACGAACACCAATTCCAACTGCTTTATCACCGACAATCCATGAGCCGATGAGCGTATTGAAGCCCGCAAATTTGGGTAAAGGTGAGTAAGCTTGATAAATATAACCTTCTTCGCCATATCCACCAGCAGACTGTGCAAGTAGTTGTTGATCTTTTCGGATCTCAATATTCGCGCCTTCGCGAGAAAATAACGGCTTCTTCACATAGCCGGACTCGCTGTGTGCAATTTTATGCTTGTCCTGTTCAAAGTATGCCGGTAACAGATTTGGGTGGTTGGGAAAGGTTTGCCATAGCAAAGGTAAGATTGCTTTGTTAGATAAAATCGCTTTCCAAGCAGGCTCTAGCCATTGAACTTTTGCTTCCGATAATTGTTCGCTATATTCATCTTGAAACATAAATTCCCACGGGTATAGCTTAAACATCCATTGAATTTTTGAATCATCAAGATCGACAAAGTGTTGGTTATCAAATCCGATATCTTCGATAAAAACTTGTTTCGTTTTGAGTCCAGCTTCCATCGCGCAGCTGCGCATATATTGAATGGTGCCCAAGTCCTCAATGCTTTCTTTGCAGCAAGAAAAGTGTAGGGGAGCACCACGGTGGAATTTATGCAGTTGATAAAAGCGCTCTATCAGCGCTTCTTGAAGGCCATTAAATTGATCCGCATTACGCGGTAACTTACCGGCTTTTACCTGTTCTTCAAGCCATAGCCACTGCCAGTAACCCGTTTCGAATAAGCTGGTGGGCGTGTCATAATTGGCCTCCAGCAGCTTAGCTGGTGACTTACCATCGTAACTAAAATCAAAGCGACCATAGAGCGCTTGGTCTCGACGACGCCATGAGCGAGTCACTAATTCCCATTGAGACTCAGGAATAGCAAACTGTTGCAGAAGTGACTCGTCATTACACACTAAATCGACAAGGTGTAAGAGCATTTGGTGGAGTTCATCACTTGGGTCTTCCAAGTCTTGCTCAATTTGTTTTAACGTAAATTGATAATATGCACTTTCGTCCCAATACTTTTCACCATACATAGTATGAAATTCAAAGCCGTGGGCTTTTGCTTGTTCACGCCAGTGTGGGCGTTCATCAATAGAAATTCTTAACATGAGTGTAAAATCGATCCGTTTAATACCAATTGCATAGATACTTGGTAAATTACAGAATATGTAATAAAAAGCCGAGTGGACCTCGGCTTATCTTTTATCAAGCGAAGGTTGGCTTAGCTGCCCCAACTGCCACCACTACTACGAGAAGCTGTGCGGCCAAATCCACCACGACTGCGTGATACTGAGCTGGCGCGCGGTTTGTAATTTATAGTTGAGCTTTTAACCGATGTTGTACCCGAAGATTTTGCAGATGCGACAAACCCGTTTTGCGCATTTCGGTAGCTAAAGAAGTCATCACGAGAGCGATACAGTGGCTTTGCGCCAGAATAATAAGTGCCGCTTAAGTAAGCCGCTTTCTTCTTTTTGCGCTTTTTCATCATGTCTAGGCCTTCGTCTACTGCTTCTGCAAGTGCAGCAACCATAAAGCCTGCCATAATTGGACGCCAGATCCCACCACTCGAATTTTCACAGCGATCAAAGCCAAAGTCGCTTTCGCACAACTGCTCAGAGGCATATTTGGGCGCTTCTTGGCGATGGCTATCGAGAGCTTGTTGGTATTGAAACTGGCATGCTTCTTCTTCAATACCGAATGATGTACATTCATCAATGTTTTTAAAAAGTAACGCTGATTCGTCGCTATCACCACACGCAGTCAACCCTCCTGTGGCGCCCATTAATAAAGTCAATTTGATTGTTCTACTCCTTTTCATCTTGACTCCTTAATAGGTCATGCAAGCGGCATTCAAAATTCCGGTCGCAAGCGAGGCTCCACCTAAAAACAAACCAGCACTGATGTGATTGTTTTCGATTTTCTCAGATAGCTTTGGCATATACAGCCTTACCATGAAGAAGGTAATTAACTGCATGACTCCCGCAATAACACCCCAAACGGCAAAATCAATAAGAGAGACTGCATTGACAGCAGCACTGGCGATAGGTAAGACAAAACCAATTAAGGTACCGCAAAACGCAGTTGCAGCAGCAGGGTTGTTTTCTTTAACTAGTTTCCACTCACAATAAGGGGTAACTTTGGAGTAAATAAATAAAAAGACTAAGGTAAGTAAGTAGGCAAGACCGAAGTAGGAAATAAAAGGGACAAATCCTTGTAAAGAATCCAAAATCATAATTTTCTCTTTGTTATAGCATCGAATTTGAAATCCGATAGATATTAATCATCATCGTAGGTGAGCTGCTCCAGCTCGCGATGTAGTATATCATCATCTCCAAGGTTAAGTTCAATAAGGCGCTTTAAATGCGTCACACTATCGAGATCGATTTGGCGGCAATGTACACCTAGATGACCTTCTTCAACATGACGAACCTCTACCTCCATCGTAATTTGGATATCACTCCCTGGTAGGTAAAAGTTTAAACTTGCTGGGTCGTTTTTGAGTGGCACATAGCCATCGGGCAGGGTGAGTAACGCGCCATTGAGCGATAAATCCAAGATTTCGCAGCTAAAATCACCGCTTGAGGCCATAAACTGAGCCTCGTTTGAAAAAATAACTCTGGAAAAACGTCGACGTTCTTTCATTACTGATCCTAATAGTCCGTATAGGTAAAGAATAGCTTATATCATTGTGCTCGCTACTAAAAAATGACAATAAATTACGCTGGTTGGATAGGATTGCTGCTGCAGTTTGATTTGCTACGTACTTCCATAGTGCGGCATGAATAAAGAAAAGCAGGTATTAAAAATAATAAAGGCTCCTAACGAGGAGCCTCAGATTATCTATCGTCGATAGACTAGGGCCTGTTGACCTTTGCTGTTTGATTCTTGTTCTTCTGAGTGTGTTTTGGTCGCGACGCTCGACTTGCCGCCTAGTAATCTAGGCAAAAGTTGAGCAACAATGAACAAAGCGCACTCAGGTCAACCCAAAGGGCAGCGCTTGATTGGCATTTCTACTGTGTTATCGCCAGACTTACGTAGAATGACTACGCTACGCTGGCTCTGCCTTGTATAAATACCAATCAAACTGCTGCAAAAACAAACTTGAAAGATCAACAGGCCCTAATGTTTTAATTATTAGCCAATCTTCTTGTATTTGATACGTTTAGGCTCTGCGGCCTCAGCACCAAAGGTCTTCTTCAGCCACTCTTCGTATTCAGTGTAGTTGCCATCAAAGAAATTGATTTGGCCTTCATCACGGTAATCTAGAATATGGGTCGCGATGCGGTCTAGGAACCAACGGTCGTGCGAGATACACATAACGCAGCCCGGGAATTCCAAAATCGCGTTTTCTAGCGCTCGTAACGTTTCAACGTCGAGATCGTTGGTTGGCTCATCCAGCAACAGTACGTTACCGCCTGCTTTTAGTAGTTTTGCTAAGTGCAGACGATTGCGCTCACCACCAGAAAGCTCTTTTACAAACTTTTGTTGGTCATTGCCCTTAAAGTTAAAGCGGCCAACATAGGCACGGCTTGGTACTTCAAAGTTACCAATTTTAAGAATGTCTTGGCCGTTAGAGATCTCTTGGAATACGGTATTATTACCGTCCATGTCATCACGGAACTGTTCAACAGTGGCGATTTCAACCGTTTCACCAATAGTGATGTTACCACTATCTGGCTGCTCTTGACCGCTTAGCATTCTAAACAGCGTTGACTTACCCGCGCCGTTTGCACCGATGATCCCAACAATTGCACCTTTAGGTACGTTGAAGTTCAAATCGTCAATCAACAATCTGTCACCGAAGCTCTTACGTAAGTTGCTCACTTCAATCACTTGGTCGCCCAAGCGAGGACCAGGTGGAATGAATAGCTCGTTGGTTTCGTTACGCTTTTGATAGTCGTTTTGCTGAAGCTCGGTAAACTGCGCCATACGTGCTTTAGACTTAGCTTGGCGACCTTTCGGATTTGAGCGTACCCATTCAAGTTCTTTTTCAATCGACTTCTGACGTGCTTTCTCTGATTTTTCTTCTTGCTTCAAGCGTGCATCTTTTTGCTCAAGCCATGAAGAATAGTTACCTTCCCACGGAATACCGTGGCCACGGTCAAGCTCTAAAATCCAGCCAGCTACATTATCTAGGAAGTAGCGGTCGTGGGTGATCGCGACCACTGTGCCCTCGTAGTCATGAAGGAAGCGCTCCAACCACGCAACCGACTCGGCATCTAAGTGGTTAGTCGGTTCGTCAAGAAGCAGCATATCTGGCTTTTCAAGTAACAGTCGGCAGATAGCAACACGGCGTCTTTCACCACCTGATAGGTGCTCAATTTTCGCATCCCATTCTGGTAAACGAAGCGCATCGGCAGCGCGCTCAAGCGCATTATCTAGGTTGTGACCGTCATGTGCTTGGATGATAGCTTCTAATTCGCCTTGCTCTTTAGCTAGCGCATCAAAGTCAGCGTCTTCCATTGCGTATTCTGCGTACACTTCGTCTAATCGATTCAGGGCACGCTTAACTTCACCAACTGCTTCTTCAATCGTTTCACGAACGGTTTTGCTTTCATCTAGTACAGGTTCCTGCGGTAGGTAACCAATCTTAGTACCAGGTTGCGGACGTGCCTCGCCCTCGAATTCATTATCCACACCCGCCATAATGCGAAGTAAGGTCGATTTACCTGCACCATTAAGACCTAAAACACCAATTTTAGCGCCCGGGAAAAAGCATAAAGAAATGTCTTTCAGAATAGTGCGCTTAGGTGGCACAACTTTGCTCACCCGCGACATGGTATAAATATATTGAGCCATGAGTTTCCAATCTCTTTTTTAATTTAGATGTATTTTAGAGAAAGCCTTCCAGTGCTGCAATGTTGATAGTTCAGAACGAGGAAAAAACAATGCCCAAGCTAGTATTGGTTAACCATTGTAATTTTTTATTTACCTTTTAATAAGTTAAATAATCGAACTGTTTATTTATCCAGTTATAAATTGTAAGCGTATCATTCATAGGTCATTTTTGACCTGTTTCCAATCCGAGAAATCGCTATTATATCACTACGCTGAAGAAAGTTATCAGATGAATATGTTAACGGGCGTGGTGGGTTTTTACCGGAACTAAAAACTCAATGGCAAGGATGAACGGCTACGTTGTTTTCGCTTTTCAGCGATCCCCATTCAGCTAAGCAGAACAAATTTTCACTAGTCGTGTTTATTTTTTGAGGTAAGGAGAACAATGACACTTATAAACACAACCACATCCAGACTGGTGGGTCAAAGCAAACCAGCTCCAACAGGAGCCGAAATTCTTCGTGTTGCGCGAAAGCTCAGAGGTTACACGCAAGCTGAATCAGCCGCTCATTATGGTATTGAGGAGCGTACGTTAAGACGATGGGAAAATAGGGAATATAGCCCACGCTGGAATGATGTTATTGGCCTAGTTGAAGATGTGTACTTACTCGATATTTTAGAAGTGATAGGAAAAATCCATGACCAACAAGCAAGTGACAATTAAACAGGTACGTACTGCCCTTAAGCGCTGGGGTAAGTTTTGGTGTAGTAAAGAGCTAGGTAAGGGCTTTAGCCGTCAAGCTGCAACAGAAGCTATTGGCAGTTCATCAAGCAAATACGTGAGTGCAGAGCAGATGCATGTGCCAGATGAAATTGCTCAACTTACCGCATCAATTGAGTTACTTAGGCCAGAATGTAAGCGTGCAATCCGAGCTAAATACATGATGCATAACAAGGTGGTCGATGCAGCAAAAACATTGGGTTTTGACAGCAAGCGTTCAATGGAGTTTTGGTTATTGAAAGCTGAGCAAAGCTTGATGGTTAATATGTCGACACATTAGCAACAATAAAGGGGAATTGTATGTCCGTAATGAATACAGTAGAGCAACTCAAAAAACATGAGGGGTTTCGCCAATTTCCTTACCTTTGTACCGCGGGAAAGCTGACTATTGGCTATGGTCGAAATCTCGATGATAAGGGGATTGATGAAGAAGAAGCAGAATCACTGCTTGCGAGCGATGTAGAAAATGCTAAAGCGGCGGTGGCGCGCAGGATTGCAACCCAACACTGCAACGATGCACGGATGGCGGTGCTGGTAAATATGGCATTTAACTTAGGGATCACAGGGTTACTTAACTTTAGTCGAATGTTACAAGCGGTCGAAAAAGGTGATTTTGATACCGCTGCGCTTGAAATGTTAGATAGCCGCTGGGCAAGACAAGTGCCCAATCGCGCGCAAGAGCTTGCTCAACAGATGATCTCTGGGGAATGGCAATCATGAGTCTATTAGGTAGCCTATTTTCTGCAAAAACAGTGGCTCCGATAGAAGCAATTGGCAATATTCTTGATGAATTGTTTACCAGTGAAGAAGAAGTACTCAAGCAAGAGCATTTAAAGGCGAGACTGATAGCAAAGCATGCATTAGTACAAGCGCAGATCAATCAAGTTCAAGCAGCGCATCGCAGTGTGTTTGTTGCGGGGGCGAGGCCTTTTTTGATGTGGGTGTGTGGTCTAGGCTTTTTGTTTTCGTTCGTGATTAATCCAATTCTACAGTGGTTAATGCCTGAACATGGTACACCTGAGTTGCCGCTGGATGTGATGTTAGAGCTTACGCTTGCCATGTTAGGGCTTGCAGGGCTTAGAACCGTTGAGAAAGTAAAAGGGGTCAGCAAGTGAATCATCCTGAACAATGGCAAATGAAAAAGGAGTTTAATTTGGCCCACATTCTCACCACCATTGCGCTGTTGGTGTCTGGTGTTATTTACCTTGGCGACTTAGATAAAAGGATCACCACTAACTCCCAAGAGCTTGACCACCTCAAGCAAATTCGCCAAGAAGACCAAAAGCGCATCGAAAAGCGCTTAGATTCTATAGATAAAAAATTAGATACGTTGCTCGGTGCCCGCAGAGTGGGTCCGTAGCGCCGCTATTATCGGCCGTATTGGCTTTCTTTATCCAACCCCATTTAAAAGGAGAGTAGCATGAATAATGCTATCGATTTGACGCGCCTATCTGCACCTGATGTGTTGGAGACAGTCAGCTATGAAGCTATTTATCAGGAATTAGAAGCGCAATTGCAACAGCAGTTTCCAGATTTTCCATTTCTTCCCTCAGATCCAGCAATAAAGCTGATGGAGCTTTTTGCCTATCGTGAGGTATTGCTGAGGCAGCGTGTAAATGATGCCGCACAATCTGTGATGGTGGCATATGCTACGGGCAGTGACTTGGATCATTTGGGTGTTTTGTTCGGTGTAGCGCGAGAAGAAGCGGAATCGGATGAACGCTATCGTTTGCGGATCCCACTTTCTCTTGAAAGTCATTCAATGGGAGGCACGTCTGGTGCTTATCAGTACCATGCGTTTACCGCTTCTGCAAAAGTGAAAGACGTATTTGTTGAATCAACATTGCCGGGTATTGTTGAAGTCCATGTGTTACCAGTTGCTGAAGTGGTGACTTTGGAAGATAAAGAAGCACTGAGAACTGAGGTGTTACGTTATCTCAACGACGAAGATGTTAGACCGCTTACGGACCTTGTACGCGTGCATTTGGTAGAGCCAACGGCCTACACGATTGAAGCCGAGATTTACTTTAATGCAGGTATTAATACGGAGCAGGTTAAAGTGTCCATCCATCGTGCAATTGAAAACTTTATTCAATCGCATTACTTGCTCGGGAAAGAAGTACCCAGCTCGGGACTTATTGATGCCTTGCATCAAGGAGGAGTAAGAAAAGTGAAGCTTTGCTCGATGCATGACGACCTCTCACCAAGTGCTAAAAATGCCGCTTACTGTCGCGATGTGCAATTACATTTTCCAACGGAGTAAGGTGAGCTATGACAAGTTATTATAAATTACTGCCACCTGGCACATCAAAGCTGGTTCGCACTATTGCTGAGCAAGTTGAAGACTTACCGAGTAAGCTTGAGGTAACACCAACTATCCCAGAATATGTGGGCAAGCAATGGCACCCACAGACTTGCCCAGAGGCTTTATTACCTTGGCTTGCATGGTCTTTATCAGTAGATGAGTGGGATGAAAGCTGGCCGGTAGATACTAAACGGGCATTTATCGCCAATTCGGTCAAAGTGCATAAGCACAAAGGTACCGTTGGCTCAGTAAAGCGAGCATTGGCAGCGCTAGGGGTAAGCGTTGAGTTTTTTGAATGGTTTCAAGAAATTGATGATATAGCACTGGCGCCTTATCAATCAAAGCAGCCGCATACCTTTATGTTTATCGCGTGGGCGAATGAAATTCCGTATACCAGTGACGCTGTGATCTTAAGTCCAGAGCTTTACCAAGCCGTTAAAGATGTTACCGATAGTACTAAACCAAAACGTGCCCACTTCGATTTTCTAGTTGGTGCCAAAATGAGCCTAACACTGCAAACAGCCTCTATTGCCAGTGGTTTGCAGGTTGCGAGAAAGTCAGCGCAAACTGAGGCCGTAAAAGCACCCGCTGCCACCGTATCAGCGGCATTTGCATTGGCAAGCAATAAACAAATCGCAGCGACAGGCCGGTATATGAAAAGCCAGCATGTGAATGCGTATTTACAAAGCTCTGCGCGAGCAGGGCTTCACTTAAATAACCGCCGTCATGTGGTTAGCCGAATTTATTTAACCAATGAGCAAAGATTGCCTGCCGCCAAGTTTGACTTTACGACGGAACTTGCGAGCACTTTGCACTTTACTAATCGTCGTTTTCAAGTGGCTAGATTCTACTGCCACACTTATACCAATTTGTCTTAATACTTGCTCAATTTGAAGGAGTAAATCTGACGCTAACGGCGTTAAAAATTTCTTATTTAGAACAACTAAATAGCAAAATTTTTGCCTGGTTATCGACAAGGTTTTCTCGCCTCAAAATAGATCACTTAATTAAGCAAATGGGTATTAATCATCGCAGCAATTTAGCCTACAACCGCTATTGGAATAGCGAATATAAACACTTCAAATGATGTCATCAGCGTTTACCCAGCGGTAGTACCTATTGGTATAAAACCCATTGCTGTCATTTCATATCAATGTGCTTAATAAATCAGCTTATAAATCGAGTTGTGTATTGATGCGGGTTGATATCACTCAACAAAAGGAGACAGGTGCTGTGAGCACGATTTTACGGCCGACCATCACCACCGCGGGTTTGGAAGCAGTATTTAACGCCCAAAAAAATGGCTTTCAAGCGAAGATCAGCAAGGTAGGGCTTGGCACTGGCAACTATACGCCAGATCAAGGCCACCGCCAGCTACAACAAGAAGTCCACCGCATTATGGTGGCAAGTGGCGAAGATAAGGGGAATGCCCAAATCCATATGAGTGTGATTGATGATACCGATCACAACTTTTGGGTCAATGAAGTGGGCTTTTATATCGAAAGCGAGGCAAATGGCCAAACACAAGAGGTGCTATTTGCGGTGTATTCTTCACCAGATAGACCTATTGCTTATAAGTCGGCGGAAGTCGATTTACTTCTTGCTTTTGATTTGGTGCTAACGGGCGTACCTGCCGACGCTGTTACCATCGTCGATAACGGCGTTAATCTAAATATTCTTATCGCCCCTGAACTTGCCAAGCTAGGCGCAGCGCAAATTAACAATATGACTCGTCATCTTAAACAGAAGTTTGAGTTGATGGACAAAGGAATTTTATAGGAGCAACTCATGGCATTAGAACAAGATATTGCTAATCTCATTCAGTCTACGGATGCCTTAACAGCGGTGGTGGATAAAAAGGCGCAGCAGCTTGATAACCAAATGGCTGCCTTTGACACGCGTATTGCGAAAAAAGAGCAAGATGTCGACAAATTTATTCAAGAGGCGATGCCTGAAACACGCTATGTTCAGGATATTTTTATCGGTGGTTCAAAGGATTATTTTTATCCGGTGTGGTGGGCTACGCCTGGTAATGCTGCGGGAGTGAGTAAGTTAACGATTGCTCGTCAGTATTCTTGGAATAGTGACACACAACCCTTAAATACCACAAGCTCTCACCAAGCGGCACTTTTACTTGAGTTGGAAGGAAATGCAACGGCTTGGCACGGTGATTCAAATTTTCTACACGTTAAACGCTTCCATGAGCGTTATAACCCAACCGTAAGCCATGCCAGTTTTGCTATGTACTGCAAACGCGAAAAAGTTGTTTCAAGTTTAGATCTATATGGTGGCGGTGAAGAAGGTGCCTTTGGTGCATTCTGTGCTACTCATAGCGGGATTTATTTAAGAGGTGGCGGTCTGAAATATCGAATTATTAAAAACTGGAAAGGCGATGTAGGGTTCCATGACGGTAGCGATCAAGAAAGACGGAATCTATATGCAAGAAGCTGGGATAATTGGACAGTTCGTTGGTACGCAGAGCCAATTCCATTTGTCGAGCGTTTAGCCCCAACACTAAGCTCTATTCCATACGCAAACCATCCATATACACCACCAACAGCTTAAAGGAGTTACAATGGAAATTAAAACCTTAAAAATCGGTGATGATGAACTTATCAATGTACCGGCAGATGAAAAAACACTGGCAGATTTGGGTGTCGCCAGTGCTGATATTCCAAGCATTCTAGCTGAGGCAAAGCAGGCTCAGCTTGCAGCGCAATGTATGCACGCTAGAAGTTTTGCTTACCAGAGCGAGTCAGATGGTCTTGCCTTCGATTACTTAGCGGCAATGGCCGAATTTGGTGAAACGAGTGAAGCCGTACAAGCGGCAAAAACTGCGTGGCTGCAAGCGCGAAGCACCATTAAAAATCGTTATCCAAAACCGCAATAACACCAATCTACAACGACTTTAGGCTATTAAGCCCACCATTCGGTGGGCTTTTTTTGTGCCTGATTTACCGCTGGGATAACACTCGGCATTCCTTTTTACAAATTGTATTAACCATATGGAGAAAAAATATGGCATTAGAACAAGATATTGCCAAATTGATTGAGGCGTCAAACGACCTCACCGCAACCGTCGATAATAAAATTCAAGATATTACGGCGACTTTAGCTAGCAGCGTTGTTGATGCAAAAAATAAAGTCAACGCGGAGTTAGGCAAAATAGATCAAAGGTTTGACTCTGCCCGCAAAAAGCAGTCGCATTTTCGCGTGACTAAAAACCAAGCATTAATTCCCAATGAGGCAGGCACTTTTCCACACTCTTGGAGTGGTGGCTATGTAAAAGAAGCAAGACTTTTAGAAACAGTTACAACTGGAGTCGAAACAGACCAAAGAACACCGCTCGCAAGAGAGTTTTTACGAGCAATTAATTCCGACACCAAATACTTTGCAGGTAAATTTAATATTTGGGAGCTGGAATATTACCCAAACCGCCGGGGCGATAGTGCACATCTAGTTGCTTATTTAATGTACCAGTACTTTAGAGCACCAACTTTGGTCACTGTCGCGGCTATCGTAAAACATATTCGTGGAGTACTACCCAATGGGTTTTGGTGTGAGGGTTTAGAGGCAAATCAAGAAGCGAAGCTTTGTGGTAAAACCACTTATTTCGGTCGAAATAAATATAGCCACTGTCACCCTTATGTTCATGGTGAAGGTAAACCTGAAGATGAAACTGGCGTGATTCAAATTGCCCTTCCTGCAGTTGTGACAGGAGAAGTACCTTTGGATGACTGGGGACAATTCGCCTATTTAGGTGACGCTACACAAAATGCTTACGACTAAGGAGAATAAAAATGGCAAAACTAATAGTAAATAACCAAATTGTTGACAAGTTCTACGACGCCAATACCCCACATTTTGTAACGCAGGAGTTTGTTGAAGATACATTTGGAGTGGGAACAACATTCACACTAGAGCTAAGCGCAGTTGAGACAGCACTACAGAGCAAGCAGTCTGCGCGTGAGCAAATTGCTCAACAAGTTGCAGACACAGACACATTGCTCGGTACAACGGCAGATACGGCACAATTACTGCTGAAAGAGCTGAGCAGTTTGGTTACTTCACTTAGCACCGCGCAATCACTGGATGACGTTAGAGCTTCTGTGAGTGGACTTAAAGATAAGATTGGCCATATCCACGCTGATGTGCAATCGGGAAGCTTAACTTTTCCGTACCAAGTGAAAGGCGAAGCTCAGGTGATGCACGAAATCGCCGAGCGTGCAAATGGTGTCAGCCAAGCACTGCAAAGCAACGTTTAAACATACCTACCACAAGCACCCAGTCATTTTTGATTGGGTGCCTTACATCAGGCCCCATTATGTCTTTAACTAACTTCAGTGCGGTCAGTCTTAGTCAATTACCCGCATCCGATTTACTTGAACCCGTTGAGTTTAAAACGCTTTATAACGAACTAAAGCAAGCCGTAGAACACGCCTGCCCAGAACTTTCTGAGCTACTACCCAGCGACCCCATCGTCAAGCTGATGGAAGTCTTTGCTTATCGAGAGTTGCTATTACGTCAACAAATTAATGAAGGCGCGCAACAGGTGTTGCTGGCAAAAGCCACGAGTAGTGAACTCGATTATTTGGGGAATCGTTTTGCGGTGATACGAGAAGCTGGGGAGAGTGACGAGCGCTTTCGAGCGCGTATTCAATTGGCACTAGAAGGGTTTAGTACGGCAGGGCCAATTGGTGCTTATTGTTTTCACACGCTTAAAGCCTTACCTCAAGTTAAGGATGTTTTTGTTGAGTCTCCCGAATTTGAGCTGCTTCAGGCCGAGCCGCCATTATCAGACTTAGTACCAGAGCATACGAAATTGCTGCATTGTAGCCATGCCGCTAGGCTGCTAGATGCCGCACCGGGGGATGTTGCGATAACGGTGCTGACAGATAGAGGCAATGGTATACCAAATCAAGACGAAATCACAGCAATTACAGAGCATTTGTTTCAAGAAGACATTAGGCCTCTGACGGATAGGCCACGAGTACTCTCAGCTGAGGTAAAAGAATTTACCCTCCTCGCCACGCTTTATTTATATCCAGGCCCTGATGAAGAAAAAGTGAAATCTACGGTAGAGCAAAGCGTGCAGCAATGGTTAAAAACACATCATAAACTTAATCATGATATTCGGTTGTCTGGGCTTTATAGTGCGCTACACCAAGCAGGTGTGCAACGTGTTGAGCTGCTCTCACCTACCGCCGACATTATCAATACCCCTTGGCAGGCTGCGTTTTGTACACAAGTGGAGATAAACATTGCAGGAAGAGATATTTAATACACTATTACCGCACGCAAGCACTAAGCTTGAGCATGCGCTGGCAAAGGCGCTAAGCAAAGTTTCCACGACTCCCGTTCCACTTGGTAGCCTTTGGGATCCGTGGCGATGTCCCGAGCATTTTTTACCTTGGCTTGCGGATGCACTCAGTGTGGACTTTTGGGATAGCGCTTGGCCAATTGAAGTGAAGCGCAAGATTATAGCGAATAGCGTGCCCGATCATCGAATAAAAGGGACGGTTAGTGCGATAAAAAGCGCGCTCTCCACTCTAGCTGCAAAAGTTGAGCTTAAAGAGTGGTGGCAACAAGAAAATCCTCACGCGTTTACGCCGCATTCTGCACAGATCATTGCTTTGGCCGCTCAGAACCTAGATCCAGCAGGCAGCACGCTACTGACTCCTAAGCTGCAAGCACAACTTTGGCAAGCTGTGGTGATGTCAAAACCATGTCGCAGCCAAATTAGTTTGCATGTAGGCGTACAGCAAAGTGCAAATTTATCACTCAATACCGCCAGTCAGTCTGCGAGCCACCAGCGAACATGGATGTCTCAACAAACAGATAATGTTGCAAATTTAAGCCAGTTGTATCTTGCTGGTACTTCTGTTTTGCAAGGTGTGGGCAAAATATCCGGTGAAGTGCGCTCTGATCTCAAAAGTGCTTCCAGCCTTTATTTTCACGCTGCGCCTTTTGCTATCCAAATCCAGCGACAGTCGTTTTATTGCTATTAATACCTAAACAAAGCTGCTGCAAAAACAAACTTGAAGATTAACAGACTCTAAAGGAATGACTCATGGAACAATTTACGCCGCTTATTACGCAGGCGGGATTAAACGCGGCCGTTAATGCCAAAGCTAATGGTTTTACTATTGATATTAGCGCGATTGCGGTAGGCACTTCTGGCTATACGCCGTCTCGTAGCTAGACTAGGCTGCAAGGTGAAAAAAATCGAGTGGCGATTGCCGGCGGGCAAGTTGTTGGTGACGGGCAATTTCATATTACCGGACATTTTATTGACGATGCTGAGTACGCGGTGCGCGAAGTGGGTTTTTATCTTGCAGATGGCACTTTGTTTGCCGTTTGGTCGCACCCGCAAAATGTACTTTTTTATCAAACTCCAATTGCACAAATTGTACAAGGGTTTGATCTGCTGTTAAGTGCTGCACCCGTAGATGCTATCACGATTAATACTACAGGCGATTTAACGCTTTTCTATGCCGGTGAATTTCTCGACATGCTGGTGGCACAAACCCAACAACTGAGTGCGCAAATTCAAGCGAATCACCGACAAATTCAATTCAACAACAGACTACTACAGCTAGGAGTGTAATATGGCGGATTATCAGCCAATGACATTAGAGCAGCGCATCGCCGCACTGCAAGCCGAAAACGGCAAATTAATCGACTCAAATAATGCCCTCACACAAACCGTGATCGGCAAAATGGGAGAAATTAATCATGCGCTGAGTGACGCGCAGCAAGATATTAGCGAAGCGATTGTTTTGGCAGGAGCAAAAACAGATCAAGCGATCCTTAATTTTGCTGATAGTCACTCTGATTTGCGAATTAATTATTATGATAGGGCGGATCATTCTAAGAGCTCGTTAAATATAGAAGCTGAACCTGAAGCTCCACATATTTCAAAATGGGTTAAAGTACCTATCGCTACGCAGGGTTACTACACCTATCCAGCTCCTCAGGCGCTTACCAAAGTACATCTGACTCGTAGTTATAGTTATGCACCTGGTCACAGTGAAGAAGATCAATATAGTCATGATTGGTCTAGAAGCTTTCCTCAATTTGTATTAGCAAACTATGAAGCAACAAGTGACCAGATTAACGCTGAGGTTGAGCGTTTAGGCCTTCAGCCAAAAAGTACAGGTGGGTGGAATGCATGTGCAACCACTCAGACTATTGACACAATTAAGCTTCATGGTCTGCACCCTTATTCAATGCTATTTGTTCGCTTTGTCAACATACTCCCATCGCCAGTTAGCAGTGACAAAACACCACAAAACATCGTTGAATTTGGTGGTAACGCCACTTTTGCTGTTGACCGTGTTATTAACTACCCAAGAATCGAGGTGTAATTATGCAAGAACAAATTCCTTCACAACAAGACCATTTAGCGACACTCGCGTACCTAGACAAGCAAGTAAAGCGCGGGCAAATAAGCCGAGAAGTGGCAGATGTAGAATCTATTATTGGGACTACTGCAGATACAAGCCACCTAGTATTAGTTGAGTTTATTAAACTGCTTGATGGCCTCAGCAAAGCAACAACACTTGCCGAGATGCGTGCAGCGGCATCACAGGGGTGTGACAGCCTAGGTACATTAACCACAAAAGTGTTGAATAATGAAATTCAGTTTCCCTATCAAGGTAAAGGCGCTGAAAATGTTTACCAAGAAATTGAATCTCGCGCCACTGGTGTTGCAAGCATTTTAACTTCCTCAGAATAAGGCACTCTATGGCAAATCAATCAATCGATCTTTCCACTTTGCCAGCGCCAAACATCCTTGAACCACTTGATTTCGAAAGCCTGTTCCAAGCACGTAAACAACGTTTTATCGAACTTGCACCTGAATATGCCGAAGCGTTAGCACTCGAAAGCTCGCCGCTTGCGATTTGTTTGCAAGTTGAAAGCTATCGCGAGCTGTTATTACGACAGCGCGTCAATGAAGCCGCTGCGGCTAATTTGTTAGCTACCAGCCAAGGCGCCGATCTTGAGCATCTTGGTGCTTTTTATGGGGTGGCTCGGTTGCCCGATGAGCATGACGAAACCTTACGAATGCGTATTCGCAACAGCACCATAGCGTCCAGTACGGCAGGTAGTGCGGCGCATTATCGTCATCAAGCCATTGAAGCTGCACCGGGATTAATCAAGGATGTGTCGGTGCAAAGCCCAGGGGATGGGCTGGTGGTGGTAACGGTACTGGCAAAGTTTGACACTGATGCAGAACAGGTTTTAGCACAAGTTAAAGAGAGGCTATTTGACGACTCGGTGAAAATGCTAACGGACACGTTAGAGGTCAAGCTTGCACAGCCCATTTGGGTAGATGTTGAAGCTGAGCTTTATCTCAATACTCATGCTTCTGAACTTATTATCAATAAGCTGGAGCAAACGTTGCAAGACAACTGGCTCAAGGTCACGACACTTGGCTGGGATTTAACGCCAAGCTGGCTGCATGCACAATTACATAGTACGGGAATTAGGCATATCGAACTGCTTGCTCCAACACAGTTAATTGATGTGGCAGCCCACCAGTACGTTATGCCCAAGTCAATCTCGCTAACATTAAAGCGAGGCTAAGATGACGTTATTACCTCCTAATCACACTTTGCTGCAACGGCGATTGCAGCAAAGTGTTGCCGTGAGTGACGATATTCATTCGGGTATCTCAAGGTTATCTGGGTTTAAGGCCGAACCGCACGACAACTTGTTGATGTGGCTCGTTTGGGAGTATGGCTTAGAAGCTATTTTGCCCTACAGCCAAGATCTTCGCGAAACCATCAAGGAAGGTCTGGTTTGGCAGCGACTTCGCGGTACACCAAAAAGTGTAGACATTGCGCTCAATTGGCTCAACTTTGACGAGGCTGAGCTTGAGGTTGATAAACCCGGGCGTCACTTTTATCGCTATCAATTGGCATCTGGCAAAATTCCAGGGAACAAGGCGCTTAAAGATATACATCAGCTGCTTGGACTATCTGCCCCAGTAAGAGCCAAACTCTCACGTATTTATCATGGTTATGATGTGCGTGAACTGAAGTTATCTCAAAGTGGTTTTGGGGCGCTTCTATCTGATGTTTCTGGCGTGCCATTTCATGATGGCGATAACACGCTATGCAAAGTCAGCTTTGGTCGCAGCCACCAGCAAGGTGTGAGTCATAACGTGACGAATGCCTCTGTACACCTCAGTAGAACACATAGTCAGCGCAGTCATTACCTCACCACAAAACGCTTGAGTGAATACAAGCTCAGCGACAAAGAGCCTTCACAACTGCCTGTAAGCTCAGCCCGAATCAGGCTGCTTTCGCAGCATCGCGTGTGGTCAACTCGCTCGTGGCAGGGCGAGTGGCAACAAAGCTGGACTAAAGCCGACGCCTTTGTCGGTGATCCGCTTCATGCAACGACTGTACATTGGCAACATCGTCAAATGATGCCGCTCTCAGCTGCGCTCGCCACCACTGGACGGCTTAATGTTCATTGTAGTCGTTTCCAAGTGGTACTCCCAGAATAACACTCCTCAAATAAATGGAATTCTCAATGCAATCATCACAATTTGCCTCTGTTGTATGGACGACACCGGGGCTCGCCAAATTGACGCAGGCGCTAGAGCAAGGACAAGCTTTTACGTTGACGCATTTGTCAGCAGGAAGTGCAGGTTATATCGCGTCTCACTTGCAAACGCAGTTACGACAAGAGCGCCAAAAGGTCCCGATTTTACAGGCGGAGCAACTCACTGCAACACAAGTGCGTTTTAGCGCAGTGTTTGAGGGGGAAGCCGATTACCCAGTTAAAGAATTAGGAATTTGGTCTGGCAGCACCTTAGTTGCGGTATATAGCGCAGGGGGTGAAGTGCTGAATCATAAAAGCAAAGACGTAGCATGGTTAGAGGTCATTTCGCTTAACCTCGCAGCGCTGCCTTCACAGCAAGTCAGTTTTGAAACTGGGGTGCTTAACACCAATATTTTTATGGCAAAAGAGCTGGCTACATCTGTTTATGCACATCTTAGACAAGGTAAAAGCCTAATTCAGCAAGCTAACCAAACCATGCAACTGGCGATGCGCCTGCGCAAAGCAAACATAGGATAATACATGACCATAGAATCACAACTTGCTCAGTTGCAACAGGCTGCAACTGAGCAAACCGAAGCAAGTGTTCAACTTGCCAATAATATCACCGAAGGCTTACAGGAAATTGATCAGGTTAAGCAAGATATTGCCCAAACCTATCAAACGGTTAATCAGAACAACCAAGCGCTGAATGATTGGCAAACTCAGTCTGGCAGCGTCAACCTCAAAGATCTAAACGGCAACAGCCATACACTGCCAACACTTAAATCACTGATTGCAGACGCACAAAGCGTTAACCCGCATCCCCATGTAATGACCAAAGCCCAGTTTGATGCACTGCGCGATATGCGTAAACAGCAATATGCGGGAAGTGGGTTTGTGGAGTGGGGGAAGCATAATTACAGCGCAAATAATGTAAATGTGAATGAAGGAATTTGGCAGTATATAGCGCCTTCAGCAAGGAATACGCTGATCATGGGTGAAGCTGCATCAAACAAAATAGCAGGAACCTCTAATACAATATATCCGGTTGTGAATATCGACGGGGTTACACATCATGTTTCTAGAGTCGCGCACACTAGCACTCAATCTATTTTGAAATTTCCCTCTGCACCCGACGGCACCAAAACCTATGACTCAGCGTCTGGTACCGTAACCCAGCATAGTAATGCTGAAGCCGCATTTGCAGCAGAAACCGAGACCAATAAGGTTATTACCTCTCGTAAAGACTTAGTATTTCTGGAGTCTTGGCATGAGAAAATTGTTGATAAAGACGTCGTGTATCCACTCGGTAATGTGCAATATGGCGCAAATAACTATAAGGGCATTGCCCTTCGCAATAACCTCGTTGCTCAGGGGTATTCAGCGTTTGGAGAGTGGGATACTGGTACAAAGGGGCATGGCGTTAAATGGTCATCGCTAACAGAGCCGCAAAAGGCCATTTTCCTTGGAGAGCCCGAGCATAATATTTACTACGACCCAAAAGCCAAAGCGTATATTCAGGTTAGATATCGAATTAGGGTTGTTGAGGGTATGGGGACTATATGGAGCTACGAAGGGCGAAGTATAACTCCACAAATTGAGAGCTTCCTTGGCTATTTAGGGGAAGGTAACAGAGCTCTTTCGCGTATACAGACTCGAGGGAAATTAGATGATGTTATCGATTGGGGAACGGTTAGTTCGGGAGAATATATTAATGGTTATGTTAGTAAAAATTCGCAATATGAAATATTCAATGATAGAGACAGTTCTCAATGGGTACCGCGGTACAATCAAAATAGAGAATGTGCTTATAACAATTTATGCTTTGCAATACCGATAGCCCTTGTACAGCGTTTAAACCAAGGGGCATATCATCCTAGTTACAATCCAATGGGATGTGGTAATTTTACGCGTCCAGATGGTAATGGTATAACGCGTTGGTATAGGCCCAAGTTTTCAAATGTAGAGCCTACGTCTACTGTAGAATGCTTTACGCTGGATTACGGAAATCCAGACCACATGGCTGGCGCGCCAGCTCGAGGCAGCTGGAAATCCTTTGGCTCTATAGTGGGGGGGAGCGTTAATTCAGGCCGGCCTGATCAGTACAACTATCATGACACCATCTACGCAGGCCAAGTGGAAGATTTGCGTCTCAGTGCTAAGAAGTTGAATGTAAATGTTCTTCGTGAAAATGAAATGTACAAAGCGATTGCTGGTAAATTTCGAGGAAAAGGCAAAACTTTATTTACAAAGTTCAAAGCGCTTCATAAAGGTTACTACAGAGGTTCAAACCCGCAAAATGCAGTCTTTCGGAAAGGAGCAGATGGTTCGGCGATAGATTTTTACGGCAATGATTTTCCAAAAAATACTCCTGTTATGGTTTGGCAACCGGCCACAGGAACAACACTTTATGGCCGTATCTCTACATCTAACTCACATATGATGTTAGCAAGTGGGTCGCATAATCTTGAGAGTGGCAAACATATTCATCCCCTCGAAAGAGTTGGTCTAAATCAATCTGATATTTGTTATTTTGCCGAAGTATCAATGCTACCTGCTGAGTTCGACTCTCTCTCTTGGATTGATATTGTTGGCAGCCCTGAAAATATCGCTGCAACCTTCCCTGATGGTGTGGTTGGACAGTGGATCCCTGAAACTCCGGATGGAACATCAAAGAGCTATTCATTCAACAAAAAATTGATTGCTCCATATCATCGTTGTTTGACTGGAGATTTTGGTCAAACATGGACGTCTGAAAGTTTTACAATTGAGTATATTCCAAATAGTATTCGTAAACCTCATAACACAGAAGACGTCGCACTATATTGTTATGCCGCTAACGCTTCAGTTTCAGAGCCAGAGGCTAATTCTAAAATACGAGGAAATGTTGGGGGGGTATACGCATCAACGCACTCTAGTCCACGAGAAGGTAATAAGTTGACGAGCTCCTTAACAGAGTTAGTAGGAAAAGCAACGCTAGACCCTGCTCAAGAGTTTGCTGGAGAGATTAAAGGCTATAGGTTGGTAGAAGGCAAGTTAAATGCCAGTTATAAATACCAGCCTAAACACGATGAGATCAATATCCCTGCTCAAGAAAACCAATCGCCTCTCATTAAAGCGCTTTATTCTGTTACAGAAAAAAATGGCTTACTTTACCTTCAATTCCACGGTGCAGAGTTAAAGCATAATGGCACTGACTGGGGCGATGACCAAACGATCCCAATTATCGATGGCGAAAACACCAAAACCGATCTCAACGGCAATACCGTCAAAGTGTTCTGCCATCACACCCTATTCCCAATAGGGATTGCACACAATGGATAAGGAGATTGCAATGAATACTGAGGCTGAGAACCTCACGGCGGATGCAGTAGAGGTATTAACGCTGAGCTATACGGACGTGCAAACAAAAATAATGCTGCGTCATCCTCAAGAGCAGATTGACGAAGTGCTACAACTTGCCATTGAGCAAGAAGAAGCAGCATATCGCGAGGCGCATGCCGCGTGGCAGACTGAAACGACAGAAGTGCAAGCACAGATAGCAGAGGCACAAGCGCACAATGCTGCTAATCCAGATGAACTAATGCCTGTGCCATCGCTACCAGCGGAGCCAATGTTGGACTTGCAAGCGAGGAGAGCTTGCTATCGTGTTGAGCATGTGGAGGTGGATTTAGCATTAACCACTGAAACTGTTGAATCGCGCATAGAGTTCGACGACAAAGCGCGAGTGGCTTATCACCATCCTGCGACCATTTCGCATACTGAACAACAAATTGCAGACACTAAACGTGAACGCTTTAAAAGTCAGCGTGCAGCGAATGTGGCGTCAATCGCCGTTGAGGTTGACGGTCTGGTGTTTGATGGTGATGAACAAAGTCAGCAACGTATGGTTCGAGCCATACTACTGATGACAGACAGTGACACGCAGCGCTGGGTACTTGCTAATAACAATGTGGCCGAAGTAACCAAAGCACAACTTACTCAAGCTTGTTTACTAGCCGCAGAGCAACAATCCGACCTCTGGATTGAATCTTACTAAACCTCTACCTTCTCACCGAGCTTAATCTTTGGCTCGGTTTATTTCTTTAAGGAGCAGTCCTTGGCCACTTTAACACTTCAAGGCCGCAAGGCGCTTGCACGGCTAATGCAGCAGCAGGCTATTTATTTGGCATGGGGAAACGGCGCATCAAGTTGGGATAATACTTTACCGCCAACCCCTACCAATACCACACAACTCACTAATCTCATTGGTTATCGCAAGGCAAAGCAAATTCGCTTTTGTGAGCCGGATGAACAAGGCGAAATTCAGGTACCAACCGGAAAGTTCCGCTTAAGCGATACCGCCAGCCAACATCTATATTGCCAATTCACCTACGACTTCGAAGATGGCTTAGGTGAGCACATTCGCGAGCTTGGTTTAATGCTTGGCACGACACCGAAAACAGGCGTTCCAGCTGGAAAATATTACCTCTTACCAGACGAGGTTGCAGAGGCTGGTGAGCTTATTTTGCTTGAGCATCGTACGGCGCTATTTCGCGACCAAGGGGTACGCGAAACGTTTGAGTTTGTGATCAGTTTTTAAGAAGAAAGCAATGATAAAAGATTATTACCAGCAGTTTGATCCTGCAAAGCAATACAGTCAGCTATTATTTCGAGCGAGTAAAGGGTTGCAAAGTCGTGAACTTAACGACCTGCAACTGCAGTCTCAGCACCATGTAAAAGGCATCGCTGATGTATTGATGAAAGATGGGGATGTGGTTAAGGGGGGCGAGGTGGTTATTGACCAAGCTCATGCAGTTGCAACCATTGGCGCATCCTCAGTATATCTGCAAGGTGCGGTACATGATGTCGACACTAAACAGTTAGCCATTGCGCTAAATAAACTCGAAATTGTCGGAGTGTGGTTAGCAAAGGAAGTGGTGACAGAGCTTGAAGATTCAACACTTAGAGATCCAGCCATTGGCGCACACAATTTTGACGAAGCGGGTGCCGCGCGACTGAAAATCTCGGGCCGTTGGGGGCTGAGCGACAGCCTTGACTATCCCAATAGCGACTTTTTTCCCGTTTACCAAATCGATCATGGCACGCTTATCGTTAAGCAGCCGCCACCACAACTAGACTCAATTACCAGCGCACTTGCGCGTTACGACCGCGAGTCAAACGGTGGGAGTTATGTGGTGAGCGGGCTCAATGTTAGCTATCGAGAGAGCACGGCAAGCCACCAGCACTTTAATGTGCAAGAGGGAAAAGCGCATATCAATGGCTATGAAATAGCGTTTAACACCGCACTGCCTGTTACGCTGCCAAACGACCCTGATGTACGTGAGGTGATCAATGAGCCGAGCCGATTTAGCGCCAATACCCAAGGCGCTATGCGAATTGATTTAGACTTTGCACCGGTGCAGCGCATTGATCAGGTGACCGCAGAGGTGAAAAAGCGTACCTCTCTGACTAGAGGCCACGCGCAAACCGGCCAAAACACCGATCCCTTTGATGATGACTCTGTGATTGAAATTTTGCAGATCTCGCAAGGTGGCATTGAATATCAGCAAGGTATCGACTTTATTTTTACCCGCAATCATATAAGTTGGCGCGAAGGTGGCAATAAGCCGGCATCAGGCACGTCGTATGACGTGGTTTATACCTATCGCCGACTTATTGAAGTTGATGCGGACGAAACCGGGTTTTGGCTCGAGCAACAGTTAAACGAGGCTGAAGAAATGCTCGAAAATGGCCTTGTGGTCGTCGATTATCACTGGTTTATGCCACGTATCGACCTGCTCGTGCTTACCCCCAATGGCCATGTTGAGCGGATCAAAGGTGCACCCGACAGAATCAACCCGCAAGCGCCTTTAGTGCCTCATCAACATCTGGGGCTTGCCCAAGTGCAGCAACACTGGGGGAGTGCGCCGCCGCATATCCAAAATATTGCGATTGAAGCGGTACAAATGACAGATCTTGCATTGATGCAACAGCAGATCTCAGATTTATACCAATTGTTGGCCATTGAACGCCTACGTAACGATACCAATGCCCAGTCACCTGCGAGCAAATACGGCGTGTTTGTTGACCCGTTTTTAGATGACGATATGCGCGATATTGGACTTGGACAAAGCGCAGCTATTGTGGATGGCGAACTTATGCTGCCAATGGCCGCAGAAATAACTCAGTTGTCACAACCACAAGTCCAAACATTACCTTACGAACTCGAGGACGTCTTAGTACAAGAAAGCCGTACTGGGGAGATGAAAATTAATCCTTATATGGCATTTGAACCACTGCCTGCGGATGTCACGTTAACCCCAAGTGTTGACCATTGGACACAAACCCAGACTCAGTGGACAAGCCCTATTACTCGCCGCTTAACCCATGGTAGTGGGCGCGTGCGCCGTGTTGTTGAACATACTACAACAGAGCGAGTTGGTGTGCGCCGTCAGCAAGCCGAATTCTTGCGCACTCGTTGGGTCAACTTTGCTATTTCTGGGTTTGATTCAGGTGAGCAACTGGACTCACTGTTATTCGATGGCATTGAAATTATTTCAGAGGTGCAAGCATGATCCAAGCAAATACACGCGGTGAATTAGCAGGTCGATTTAAAGTGCCAAATAATGTTCCCGCCGGAACTAAATTGGTGCGATTTATTGGTAAGCAAGGCTCTTCAGGAAGCGCTAGTTATACTGGTAGTGGCGTGATTGAAGTGGAAACATTGAGGCGTGTAAATAACATTATTACTCAGCGTTTTGATCCACTCGCACAAACCTTTATTTTGGAGCAATCGCGATTTATTGCCGGTGTTGAATTATGGTTTACCGCCAAAGGACAGGAGGCGGTTGAAGTACAAATTCGAGAAGTTGTTCAAGGTATTCCTACACAAACTGTGCTGGCAAGTAGCAAGTTAGGCAGCGATGAGATAAAGCTAAATGACCAATCGACACTGTTTAACTTTACTCCAACCTTTTTAAATGCCGATCAGGAATATGCGTTGGTTGTGTTAACTGATGGGGCCGAGCACAGTGTTGCTATTGCAGAGCTCGGTAAGCTTGATCAGGCGCACAACTGGGTTACCTCTCAGCCGTATCAAGTAGGGGTGTTGTTATCATCAAGCAACGCTAGCACCTGGACACCACATCAGGATAAAGATCTCACATTTAGGTTAAAGGCCGCGAAATTCGCAGAGCAAAGTAGACGGATTGAACTCGGCGAGGTAGAAGTTGAACAAGTAACGGATTTAATGCTCTTAGCTGTTGTCCAGCGCCCAAGTGCAGATACTCAAGTTACCTTTGAACTCACGTATCCTACTGGCAATAAAGAAAAAGTGCTAAGCGTTCAAGAGTGGCAACCAAGCACGCTTGGGGAAACCATAACAGGCAAGGTGAAGGTCGCTGCTGTATTGACGGGAACACCAAGCTTAACGCCAGTACTTTTTGCGGGCAGCCAGTGCGTTCATGGGCAAGTCGCGCAAACCGGAGACTATATTTCTCGTGAGCTGCGCAGCCGTTTAGGCGGTGATTTAACGGTAAGCTTTGAAGCGAATATTCAAAGCCACTCAGAAGTACAAGCTTTGATGCAAAAAGGGGATGTTTGGCTACCGCTTGCACTAGATAGCAGTTCAGTGCTGAACGATGGTTGGCAGCAGTTCAACTACACCTTTAACGGTGTTGATACCGCCACGACACGCGTAAAATTAGTACTGAAGGGGACACCTGCTCAGCGCCCTAGAGTACGAAATCTTCGTACATTTACCTTGTAGGAGAAATTGTGGACATCAACCAATTTACTCCATTTCAGCATTATCCACTCCCTCACCCAGATAATCTACTTGAACAAGACGTACAGCGATTGATCAATGCGCTTAAGGCAATTGATGCAGATATCCACCAGCAGCAATTGGCACATCAACAAGCTCAAGTAGATATCGACAAGCGCTTCAGACGGCTTCGGCTCAATCAAGTGTTGGGTGAAACCCTGCTACCAATTTAAAGGATTTATAAGAGGAAATTATGGCAACAATTCAACAAGCCGTTCAGGTAATGGTCGACAAACTGGTCGCTGATATGAACGGCAGCACTCCGCTGAGTGCAGAGGAGCAAACCTTAGTCACGAATGCAATTGCACGGCTCACAGATAACGCTAAGCTTGAACAAGCCGTTGTGGCCGTTGCACAGGAACATTTGGATGACTCAACCCAGCTATTGCAACAGGTTGCAACTTCAGCGATCAACAATATTGATTCTGCTAAAGCTGATTTAACCGCGTCGACCGCTGAGCTGGTTACCAGGGCTGCAAAACTAGCGCTACTGGATCAAATAGGTCCATTGACGCAACAAATTAATGAAGTGGTCGCGAACAACACTGCAGCAACACCAAAAACCTTATTCGCGATAAAAAATATTGATACGGCGAATAATAATGTCAATTTCCGCCGCTCCACATCGGTTTTGGCTATCTATAATAGTGATGGTACTTCCTATCTCACTCGACCAAGTTATACCGCAAATGCCGCAACGGACACATGCCGGTTAGATCATCTGAAAATTAGCCAAGATGGCACGTCATCCACCGTACTAAAATCAAGCTTTGTCCATAATAATGCCTTTGAGCAAAACCCTGCGACTAAGGTATATCAACACGGCTCTAGTGCTATCGTGCCGTTGGGTTTAAAAGCACAACCTAATGATGTTAGTTTTGAAATCGTATATAGCACCCAAGAGTCTCAGTCAGCGAATGCGACAGAGTATGGTGGTATCTTCGTTTTAGGGCAGGGATTTACCTCGCGAACTTTGCCCAAGCAAAACCTAAATGCTCAAGATAAATTTGGTATTTCAACACGGTCTAGCTACAGCCATAACGAGGTAGCTGTGTTGTATAACAACCAAAAGCACTGCTTAGTGGTTATCGACTCGGGTACTAACTTGGTTGTGGAAAAGTATCGTGATGGCAATCACATTACCAACATCGCCATTGCGAATGAAGCTGAATATCAGAATTATGTGGATAGCGGTGACTTTACAACGATGGTATTTATCGCAAATACCTTAGCGCAGCCACATGGGATAAATCGCTATAACCACAGTGAAGCGGCGATGTCGAGCTATTCATATAATTACTACGGTTACTTTGGTCTACTTGGCAGTGAACTCAAAATGGCGGGTGATAAATTCAACGCACATTATCTCTTCACTGAAGAGCAGAAGCTTCAGCCTATCAATTATATTTTTACCAGTAATAGTGAGCCATACCGTACACAAAGTTCAAATGGTACAGAGAATAGTGAAGGTGAAGTGAATGTGGTCATGGAAACACTAGATGGCGAGTTACTGAGTTCGTATTGCTATCGTTCTAAGGCCGATAGCGTAGGGTATGATGGAGGCATAATGGCAACAGCCATTCAAGCGATGAATCCATACTCACATATCGGTGTTATTAATGAGCACTACCTATACAACCAGTATGGCCTTGCTAGAACCTGTCGCGCGATTTAAGGAGTGAAAATGAATATTTATTACGACGATAAAAAAGGGATGTCTATTGCGGGTAACTTTTGGTTGGTACACCCGCAAACGGGTGAGCAATGGAGTAAAGAGTCGGTAGCACAGTTTATTGCTGAGACTCAGTTAGAGACTGAAGAAAACTCTGAAGTTGAGTATTTAAAACAGCAAGTTATAACGCACATTAAGCAACTCGCTTATAGCAAATTGCAATCGGAGCAGTGGCGAGTAGAGCGCGCAAAAGAGCGTGAGTTGAGTGAGAGGTTGAACGGAAATGAAGAAGGTGCAGCAACAGAGCGTGCAAACCTACTCGCCATTTTGCAGCAAAGAGAAGTGGTGCGTGAAAAAAGCGGTGAGTTAGAAGCCGAGGTGCTTAGCCTTACCTCTCAAGCTGAATTACTAGAGTTTGTGATTGCGTTCTAATAATTTCACAGTAGGTCAGGATTGACCTGTTTTGCCCCCTAAAACTCAGTAAAATATACCTATGCTTGAGAAAGTTAACAAGCACACAGGTTTCCAATCTCCAAGGCCCACAAGCAAGTGTTTGCTGTGGGCTTTTTTATTTGGTGAGGGCTATTACTGTCAAGGTAAGAACTCTTAGCCTGAGTCCTAGTCAATTGGGAATTTCTAAACAATACACAAGTAATGCAAAAGTTAATTTAAGGATTGAATATGAAAGAAGACAGAACCTTTATAGCTGAGAGCAAAGCTAAAGCTAACCCTGAAACATTTGGTGTTAAGTATGGGATAGATATGAGCAGGGTAGATCAGGAAAACAACCTAAAGTTCCTGAATGAATGTCTTGCACAATGTGGAGAAATTGAAATAACTGGCGATATCGAAATATATGGCAGTGCAAAGGTGAGATCTGGACATCGTATTTCTGGCCAATCAAGATCAACATGTAGCATTAGGGGTAAACACCCTACGGCACCGACGATTATTGATAACACAATAGATAAGACCCCGACTCAGAATAATAACTCTCGAGATGTTGTAATTCGCCACCTCAAGGTTGAGTCTGAACATTCTCACTGCTTTCACGTGACGCCCTATCAATGGACTTGGGACTCTTGTCGCTTCTCTTGCGCTAAGTCCGCTATTAAGTTTTATGATGGCGGCTATCAAGTTGAGAACTATATTATCAACAATTACTTTATCCACTGCGGTCGAGGTATAGATTCATTTCTTGAAAAGAACGCAAGTGGTGATTACATCCAAAGAACGTTTAAAGCGACAGATCAATATGTTTTAAATAATGTTTTCTTTCGTGCGGGTGAAATTGACTCCGCTATCAAGATGTTCATCCCGTCAGGTTCTCGGTTTGATGGTAACCATTATTATGGAGGTGCGGCAGCTGAGTTTGTTTACTTTAGCGGTGGCTCTAATGTCAGGGTGTCGAACGAGTACTTTGAGAATATGAAAAACGCGAGAATGAGAATTAACTTTGGTGCACCTCATTCAGAGTATAATATTGTTGGTTGTTCCTTCTTTGGCGGAGATGGCTCTCAGCGAGACCATAATGGGAATCAAAGTCACTTGGTTACTTTGTCTTTTAATCCAGACAACTACTGTTCTGCGACCTTTGTCGGAAACTCATTCTCAGGAGCAAGTAGTAAAATCCCAGTTTTTGGTTTACTAAATGGACGTTATAGTAACTTAGGTGGAGCCAATGTTCAGTTTGATAAGTCCAACTTGATAAACTCACCTAATTACTCCAAGGCTGTAGCGCTCGATACAGGTGACAACGAAACGAGGAACGTCATCCTGTCTAATCATCCAAACTTTATTATTATGTTATCAGATGGAACGACAGACTTTACCAAAGGAGATGGAAGTGAATATATCTTCACATACTCAGGTGTGGCTGAAAAGGAAGTAAAATTGCCCGCGAGTCCTAGATGGAGTAAAAATAAACCTCTCACTATTCGAAATATGTCTAGTACAACGACTTTGAAGTTGACTCAAGGCAGGGTATTTGGAATGAAAGAGATCCCGACTGGTTGTTCAGCGAGTATTATGCAAAAACCAGATGAACCAAATTCGTACTTATGTGTCAAGTTAAGTTAATTCATAGGTGAGTCACCTTCTGGCAAGCAGGTCAGGATTGACCTGTTTTACTCCCTAAAAACCAGTAAGATAGACCTATGCTTGAGAAAGTTAACAAGCACACAGGTTTCCAATCTCCGAGGCCCACAAGCAAGTGTTTGCTGTGGGTTTTTTTATGGCGCAAAGCGAGGAGGTGATGATGGCATTTGAGCGGTTGGACTTATCGCAGTTGCCCATTCCTAAAGTATTAAAACCCATAAACTTTGAGCAGCGTTTAGAAGCGTTAAAGCAAGCATTGCTGCAAAAGGATAACGCACTCCAAGAGGTAGTAAACTTGGAAAGTGAACCTCTGACTAAATTGTTAGAAGTCATGGCATATCAAGGACTGACTCAGCAAAGCATGCTAAATGACGCAATAGAAGCGAACTTGCTCGCGAGTGCTTCAGGGAGTGATTTAGACGCAATCGCAGCGAGGTTTAATGTTGCAAGGCTTGGGAATGAGGATGATGAGCGTTTAAGAGCGAGAACGCAACTGGCGTTTGATGGACTGAATACCGCAGGGAGCGCGGCCTCTTATCGCTTTCATGCATTGTCGGTGAGTAATGAGATTTGCGATGTGCAAGTTCATAGTCCGAGGCCATGTGAAATAGAACTAACCGCCTTGAGTCGAATAGGTAAAGGTACACTAAGCGCGGAGCTGCTGAATAAATTACATGTCGCCTTTACCCCTGAATCGTCAACTCAGCCTGAAGTCTCTAAAGTGAGACCGCTTGGCGATAGAGTCACAATTAAGCAGCCACAGATATTGACGTTTAACATTGCAGCGGAACTTGAGATTTTACCTGGCCCGTCGCCTGAGGTGATTGTGGACAGTGCCTCAGCCGCGCTCGACGCTTACTTAACAGAAAGGCGTCAGCTTGGTCGGCAGATCACGCGAGCGGGTATTAGCAACGCTTTGTTTTTATCCGGTGTTGAAAACATTAGGTTGGAGTCGCCAAGTGAAGACATTATACCTCTAGATATTGAGGTGGCGTATTGTCAGCAAATGGATTTGCGAGTAAAGGTGAGGGGGCAGGATGACTAAGCTTTTACCTCATAATGCGTCAACGCTGGAGCAGTGGTTAGCAGAGCTGCAAGCCAAGCCTCGAACTATCCGAGCAGGCTTATTAGCGGCCTTAAAACTTGAGCAGCGCAGCGATGATGAACTAGTGGAAATTACGCGTTATCTCTCGTTGACTGAGGTCGGCTGCCTTGATTTACGCAGCGTACTTAAACGCTTATCAAGTAATAAGCTGCTGCCAATTATTTATTCTCAAGTATTCTTCCCAAGAGAAGCACTTGAGCGGCTAGCGATAAGTGTCGGACTAAGTGGGCTCTCCCTCAAGGATGATGAAGCAAGAACCCAATTGCGTGATGCTTGTGTACTGAACGATACTCGGCTGCTCTTAACGAGTCTTTGGCAACCAGAGCTTTGCCCCGAGCCTTTATTGCCTTTTTTGGCGTGGAACTACTCAGTGGATGAGTGGGATGAACATTGGCCTATGGCGATTAAACGTCAGGTCATTACGGATGCGTTCACGGTTCATCAGTGCAAGGGGACCCCATTTGCGCTGCAAAAAGCGCTCGATAGTCTCAATATTGAAACCGAGATCAAGGAATGGTGGCAGCAGGAAGATGGTTTGCCTGGCACTGTGCAGATCTGGGCGCTTATTAATCAGAATTTGGACGACCGACAACAAGGATTGTTGACCTCCCTGATGCTCAAACGTATTCGCCGTGTGGTAAACGCAGTGAAACGCGGTGCTATCCATGTTGATTTACAATTGGGTATTGCGCTTAAAGAGCAAATTGGTGCGGCAGGTCTTGGCAAAGCGCCTTTGAGTCTGAGCAATACCCAAGTGTTGGGGTTAGGGGTAAAACCTGAGCAAGGCAAAGCCGCATTAGGGGCATGTGGTCATATAAATCACTATGGCTATCAAATGCTTAATACCGAAGGTGCAGGCGTTTTACCTAGTGAAACGCAAGCGAGCTTAGGTCTCTTTGCGATAGCAAAACAGCTGAATGCACAAATGCATACCAGCCAAGGAATGGGCATTTATCCTGATGAGTTAATGCAAGGAGTGGTACTCGCCAGTGGTATGCACCGGCTTCAATATCAACATTATCATTTACAAGGAGCGACTTAATGTCTGCACTAACGCTGCAGTTTACCCATGCGGGGCTTGATGCCCTACTCAGCGCTCAAGCGCGAGGCTTTAAAGGACAAATCAGCCATATGGCGTTTGGCGATGCAGCTTATACGCCATCACAAAATCAAACGGAGCTACGCAGCCTTAAAGAGCGTGTAGCTATTGCCGACAGCGACTATCAAGACGGTGAAAGTACGAGCCTTAAAATTGCAGGCAAATTCGACGCACCACTTGAATATGCCATCAGAGAAATTGGCGTTTATTTAGATAGCGGCGCAGTAGACGCAAGCGGTGAGCCGGCGCTGATTTTGCTGGGGGTTTACTCAAAAGCCAACACCACACTTGGCTACCGTACACCTGACGTTAAAGTACTACAGTGGTTAACGTTAAGTTTGGCACAGCTGCCTAGTGAGAGTATTGAGGTAAAGCTGGGGGTCGACAATCTTAATCTGATTGTTGACAAAGAGCTTGCCGAAATGACGCTTACGCAGCTAGATACGATGCATCGGCAAATCAAGCAAGAATTTCGTTTGCAACAACAGGAAACAGCGCTAAGTGAGCTGAAACAATTGCTCACCAGTGAAGTGACACGATTAGATACAACACATGCCGCTCGGCTAGATAATCGCGTAGCAGCATTCCATGGCTTATTTAACGCAGAACTTGCCAATGTGACGACAGTACAGCTAGACACCATGAACCGCCAAACCAATCAAGAAATTAGATTAACCAATCTTGAGCATCAATAAGGAAACACTATGTCAAATGACAATTTAACCATGACGGAGCGCCTGAGCCAGGTTGCCACACGTGCCAATGCACTGTGCCAAACTGTTGAAGATCAGGTTGGGATTATTCAAAGTACTTTATCGGAAACGGTGACGCATACTAAAAATGTAGTAGCGGGTGAAATTACGAGTATTAATGATCAATTAGAGCAAGCCGAAGAACAGTTTAATCAATGGAAAGATCAATATACTCAAGAAATTAACGGTTTGCCAGTTACTGTAAATGGTAATGAAAAGAGCTTCTTTTTTCGAGGTTACTTAAGTGCTGGTAGCTATTCTTCAGACGCAACAGGTCCTGACTCTGACTTTCCAAGGTGTGGTACACCTAAGCCTCCATATTACGTAAACATGCTAGAGTTTTCAGGCAATGGTGGCTTTGGCGAACAAGGTGATTATTTTAAGTTAGACTTCATTATGGCTCATAGGGGGATGTTCGCCTCATCTAGTTATGCAGATCAAATTCAGTTTACAGGTACATCATATCATGACTGTGTGTCGGGTCAGCTTGAAATAAAAAAAGTATCTAGCAATGGAGCTCTGAAGTTGCTTATTTCAGAACCAGGCAACGAGGCTCAAGAAATAGCGATTTCTAAAGATTTGGAAGGGTCGACGATCCCTATCTACTTCAGAAAAATAGGCAACGGGTACAGTGGGCTTGCTCGGATCACCGTGAAAGTAGATACGCGTTATCACTGTGGCTCTACTAGAGCTGTGACTGTGAGTGGAAAGTACACATCAAGTAATGGCCAACCCTGTGCCGATCGGATTACTCATACACAACCTAGTTGGGAGAACTAAAAATGTTAGATCAAGTGAGCATTGAAGGAACTGAATTCGATGAATGGGAAACAACACGAGCTTTGCGTGATGCCTACCTCAGAGCTACGGATTGGATGGCATTAAAGTATCAAGAAATGGATGGTCAAGTACCTCAGTCTTTAAAAGACTATCGTCAGGCTTTGCGAGATTTACCTCAAAGTTTTGAATCTCCGGAGCAAGTGGTTTGGCCGGCAAAACCTGAACTCTAAAATCTCTAACCTTCTTTCGGGCGTTTCGTCCATCTTCGGCTTTTTAATCTAGCCAATTTATAATTTGAGAGCACAACTATGCATCGACAAACCTTGATAGCTAAGGTGTTGGCGTGCCTGAGTGCCGGTCTGTCTGAGCTTGCTCAAGTTGATTTACTAAAAGCAAGCCAGCCACAACCGGACTTAACAGAGCGTGCACAGCTTACCCTAGTCCCAATCGCTGAGCGGCAAGCCAGTGAACTGCAAGCGAAAGGCGCCGACAAAGGCGTGACTTATGGGCCTGCGTACAACAAGAACCTGAGCCCAAATGCACTCGACAGACGAGTGATGACATTGCAGCTTGAACTGGCGCTTGAAGAGGCTGAACCCTCGGCGTTGATAGCGCGGTTGGATAACTTGGTCAGTGCCGCTGAGGCTTCGATTATAAAGGACGAAACGCCTGTCCCTTGGCAACACTTTATTTGCGAAAAAAGCAGTTTTAGTTATAGCAACCAAGTCAATTCAATGCTCGCTAAGGCGACGCTGACTTGGCAGTTTTATTACCAAGTTGAGTACCCCGAGGAAGCCGGTGTTGAGGTAACAGAAGTGTATCTTGGCCCGCATGGTGGCGAGCATCGCTTAATTTACAAAACCCCAGAAGAAGGACCGATAGCGTGATAGCCAATCAACATTTTTCAGACTTAGCCATGTCCGACTTACAGCAGCGTCTTACTAAGTTAATTAGCCTAGGAACGGTGCATGAAGTGGACTACGAAACGGCGACCGTCAAGGTCAAAATGGGTGATTGGATCACGGCGAAGCTACCTTGGCTAACGGCGCAAGCTGCTCATGATATGACTTGGCAAGCACCTGAAGTTGGTGAGCAAGTGATGGTGTTATCTCCCTGTGGAGATACTTCCCAGGGAGTGGTACTTGGCAGCTTGTATTCCAGCTCGCAACCACATCATCATCAAGATCATGTTCTTGGTGCTGGTGAGGCATATGAGCAGGTGTCTGACAGGGAAGCGGTGGGTCGCACTAAGTATAAGGATGGTGCGATGGTGGAATACGACCGAGAGCAGCACATTTACCATTTGTACGTGCCTAACACCAGTGGCAACGAGGTAGCGCAAATTAAAGTGCACTCGGCGCGAGATATACACATTGAGTGTGGTAACGATGCCACGGTGATCGTTGGCAATGATGCTAACGTGCAGGTTGCAAACAATCTAACTGCGCAAATTGGTAATGATGCGGTGGTAAGTGCTGATAACAATATCAGTGTGGCAGCAGCGAATGAGCTATCGCTTGAGGGCAGCAGCATAACCATGAGCTCAACCTCAGGGAATATTGAAATAGCGGCCAGCGCAACGCTGAAATTAAACGGCGCAAACATCAGTGCACAGGAGTGATTGGATATGCCAGTGATAGCAGTGGATGGCGATATGACAAATGTTCACGCGCAATTTGTACCAGGGACGGCTAGTGCCACACAGTCGAGTTTTACCGTCGCAGGTAAGCCAGTACTTAGGGTTGGAGATCCCATCAGTGACCATGTATTTTCACCCGATCCAAAAGTAAAACACGTTGGCGTCACAATAGTTGCCGGTGCTGGTAGCTTCACCATTGCAGGAAAAGCGGTCGCGCGGATCAGTGATGCAGCCAGTTGTGGTGGCAAGCTTGCAGTTGCGGGCGTCGCGTCATTTAGTGTAGGAGGGTAACTCAGCATGATAGGAATGAATGCCAAAACGGGCAAGCCGCTCGGTGGTGTTGAGCATCTAAAACAGAGTATTCGCGATATTGTGACCACGCCACTTGGGAGTCGCGTGATGCGACGCGATTATGGCTGCGGTTTATATGAGCTTGTAGATAGGCCTTTTTCTCACTCTCTGGTAGGGGATATCACTATGACCATCGCCAATGCACTGGAGAAGTGGGAACCACGCTTTCAACTTGATGGTGTTGCGGTACATCCAGCAGGAGAGGGCAAGTTGTCTATCGAAATAAAAGGATTGTATTTAATCAACGGGGAGCCTGTCACCATCGAGGGTATCCAAATCTAAGTCATTTTTTATTCACCTTATCCGTTAGGTATAAGGTCAACAGACCCTGGGCCATACAAGGCAGCTTGTATGGCCTTTTTTATTCTCTAACTGACATGTCTTTAAAGGAGATAACTATGTCAAAATTTCTACACGGTGTAGAAGTCATTGAGGCGCAATCCGGCACGCGTCCAATCAAAACAGTAAAAAGCTCAGTAATTGGTGTGATTGGTACTGCACCTAGTGCAGATCCAGAAAAGTTTCCACTTAACACACCTGTATTGGTTGCTGGTAAACGTGCTGAAGCTGCACCGTTGGGTACAGAAGGAACACTGCCTGCGGCAATGGACGGTATTTTTGACCAAGCTGGTGCGGTAGTCGTTGTGGTTCGTGTCGATGGTGCTGATGAAGCGGCAATCATGTCAAACATGGTTGGCGGTGTGGCAGCAGACGGTTCTTATGAAGGTGTACAAGCTTTCCTTGGTGCTGAGTCTGTACTTGGCGTAACACCACGTATTCTTGTGGCGCCTGGTTATGCACATCAACGCCCTGAAGGTAATCGTAACCCAGTTATTACAGAACTTGTGAACGTGGCTGAGCGTCTTCGTGCGGTCATCATCGCAGATGGTCCAAACACCAACGATGAGGATGCAAAAACATATCGTGCAGACTTTGGTTCGCGTCGTGTGTTCGTTGTTGACCCTCATGTCAAAGTATTCCGCGATGGCAAAACAGAAGTTGAACCTGCAAGTGCACGTGTTGCGGGCATGATTGCTAAGTCGGACAACGACCGAGGCTTTTGGTGGAGCCCAAGTAATACCAATATGAACGGTATTGTGGCAACTGCACGTCCTATCGACTTCCAGCTGGGCGATGCTAACGCACGTGCGAATATGCTGAACGAAAAAGAAGTGTCGACCATTATTCGTCAAAACGGCTTTAAGCTTTGGGGTAACCGTACTTGTTCTGACGACCCTAAATGGGCATTCCTGTCAGTGGTACGTACCGCAGATATGATCAACGACTCACTACTGCGTGCGCACATGTGGGCGGTTGACCGCAATATCACCAAAACTTACATCGAAGATGTTACGCAAAGTGTTCAGTCATACCTAGATAGCTTAAAAGCACAAGGTGCAATTCTTGGCGGTCAAATTTGGGCTGATGAAGAGTTAAACACACCGGCCAATATTCAAGCGGGTAAAGTGTATTTTAGCTTTGACTTCACGCCGCCAACACCGGCTGAGCACATCACCTTCAAGAGTATTCTAACTAACAACTACCTAGAGGAAATCGTATAATGGCAATCTCTCCAAAAATTCTTAAAAAATTCAAGCTGTTTGTAGACGGTAAAGGCTATCTAGGTATCGCTGATGAAATCCAGCTACCAAAAGTAACCGTAAAAACTCGTGAAGTGACGTCGGGTTTCCAAGCGCCGGTTGAGCTTGATGTTGGCCAACTTGAAAAGCTAGAAGGCACAATCACGTTACTTGAATACAACGCTGACATGATGAAGCTACTTGGCGATTGGAGCGGTGCAACAACGCCATTAACGGCTCGTGGTGCTATCCAAGCGCAAGGCGAAGCGCCAGTACCAGTGGTGGTAACGCTTGAAGGCTTCTTCAAAGAAGTGGATATGGGCAGCTGGAAAGATGGCGAGGAAGCTAAGCTAACGCTGCAATATGCAATTCAGAAGTACAAGCTACAGATCGGTCAAGATGTAATTTACGAAATTGACCTATACAACGACGTTCGTACCGTTAATGGTAAGGACCAAATGGCAGCACTTCGCGCAGCAATCGGAGCTTAATCCATGAAAGAAATCATTACCTTAGCATTCCCAATTACGGTCGATGGGCATGAGTATGCAGAACTGACTATGAGACGACCAAAAGTACGCGATCGGTTAATGGTGGATAGAGCGGATATCAGCGAGTCTGAAAGCGAAATTCGTTATTTCTCGCACTTATGCGAAGTTTCTCCAGATATCATCGAAGAGCTTGATTGGAGTGATTTTGTGAAGCTGCGAGAAACGCTACAAGCTTTTCTCGTGTCCCGCCAAAGCGCTTAAAAGCCATGGTTATCGCTCTGGCCAAATATACTGGCTGGGGCTTGGCCGAACTCAACGCGCTGACCGAAGACGAACTTATCGAGTGGTTTGAAGCAGCGCTTGATTACAAACAAGCGACAGAAGCGGGCTAAACCGATGACCGCAACCGCCCCTTAACCCTTTAAGGGGCGCATTTCCATACTTTTAGACGCTTTAGCTTAGGCCTCAGCTTAAGCTAAAGCGTTTCACTTTTCTCTATTTTCCTCAGGTAACGCCATGACAAAACAAGGTAAACAGGTTCGTTCACGAGAGGCGAACAAAGTCAAAAATAAGTTGCCACAGGTAACTTCGCTTGCTAACCAAGTTGCACATTTAGGTAGTCTAGTTGCAAAGCTCAATGCCAATTCAGCGACTAGTGCGCAGATCCAGCAATTAATCTCCATCATGACTCAACTTAATGCCAGCGCGGTGTTAAGTCCACAGGCTTCATTCTCAGTACCTGAGTTTCAGGCACCTGCCACTGGTGAAAATGCTGTGCCTAGTAGCCAGCTGGTGCAGCAAGCTGAGCAGGTCATGTTGGCGTTGCCCGATTCTTTACAGCATGCGATAAGCGGCTTGTCTGAACGGGTTGCTGAACTAGATTTCAGCGCCGCAAGCCAAACCGTACAAGTTGAATTGGCGGCATTAGCCGAACACGTTCCTTCACTTTTTAACGCAATTTCCGTTGCACCAGCCGTGACTGCGGCGACAAATGCATCCAAGCAAGGTCAATCTGTAATCGATGCTCAGCAGCAATTTTGCCTAGATGCAGCGTCACTGGGTCAAGCTTTGCCGGAATTTGCATCGAGTTTAGATTTGGCTGCTTTGCCAAAGCAGCTGCTCGAAACAGGCAATTTGTTGAGCAATATTGAGTTTGCAGAGGTACTCAAAGGAGAGCTTGGTTCGTTAACAGAAGCTGCTCCTGCGTTATTAACTCAATTTGGCTTTGACGATGCGGCAAATGTGGTCACGCAGTTTGCGCCAGCTGTGAACCAATTGGATATTCCAGGACTTATTCAAGGCGATTTACAAAGTTTGCAGCAGGCTTTACCAAGCTTGCTAGAAGCCGTTGATCTTAAGTCATTAAACCAAACTCTTGCGCAAGAAATTCCAGCGCTTGCTCAACTTGACTTAGCTGGGCTTGCTAATGGTGAGCTGGGGTCGTTGGCCGCAACATTACCAAACTTACTTGAGGCGGCGGGACTTGATGGTGCCGCAAACTCGGTATCTGCGGCTTTGCCAGCGCTACAACAATTGGACTTGGGCGCAATTGCAGATGGTGATATCCAGTCGTTGCTACAAAGTGCTCCGGCATTATTAGATGCATTGGATATGCAAGGTGCGTCACAGGCTTTTGGTTCAGTTCTTCCTATCGCTGAAAAACTCGATTTTAAGGGCTTAATGGATGGTGAGCTGAGCAGCTTAGTGGATGCCGCACCTGAAGTGCTTAGAGCATTTGAACTTGGCGATGCTGCGGATAAGCTACAAGCTGCGGTTCCTGGCTTAAAACAACTGAATCTCAAGCAAATTGCCAGCGGTGACGTATCGAGCCTTATGGCGGCCGGTCCTTCGTTACTAAAGGCATTTGAATTAGACGGTGCAGCTGGCGTACTCGAAAGCGCATTACCGGCATTAGAAAAACTGGATGTCGACGCGATTTTGGGGGGCGACATCAAGTCCCTTGTAAGCGCTGGCCCCGAATTGTTGAATGCATTTGGGCTAAACGATGCGGCAAGTGTACTAGAGCAACACGCTGATCTACTCTCCAATATTGATTTAAAAGGCGTTCTCAAGGGAGATCTATCTTCACTTACCAACAGCTTACCAGATTTATTTGGTGAGTTTGGATTAGACGGTATTAGCGATGATTTATCTGAGTCGTTTGCTGAGTTAGAAAGTGATGTTGAGAAGAAGAAATCTACGCGTAAAAAAGGACGCAAGAAGCGAGGCAGAAAGCGTAACAAGCGAGCTAGGTCTTCTAATCTAGCGGATAAACGAGAAACGTCGGCGGATCGCGAGCACAAGCCGCGCAAAAGCAACAAACGAGGCGCTAATAAACCCGCTTTGAAACTGTTGGACGGCGGGAAAGCCCCCAGCGTAAAAGCACAGTTAGATAATCAAGCATCGCAAGCAAAATCCAAAGCAAAAGCCAAAAAAGTCAAAATGATGGCTGCCGCAAATGATGCTAGTTATCAAAAGCTTGGCAGTTTCTCTCCAGCTAAAGGTGGCAAACTTGGTCAGTTATTCAAGGGGTCTAAAAAGTTACTTGGGCGTGCGGCTGCACCGCTTGGCGTGGCGTTAGGGGCATTCGATGCGTTCACTGCATTAACTGATGACACGTTAACGACTAAAGAAAAAACCACTCAGGTTGGAGCGGCTGCGGGTGGCGCGGGCGGCGCACTCGCTGGCGCCGCTGCAGGCGCGGCAATTGGCTCGGTTGTTCCTGTAGTGGGCACTGCAATCGGTGGCTTAGTCGGTGGTGCACTCGGCGCGATGGGCGGTGAGTCAATCGGTGGTTGGTTTGGTGACAAACTTGGTGGTTGGTTCTCTGACGATGCTCAGGACTCAGCTTCAGGTACCTCGAGCCCTTCGGTGACAGAGCGCTTGCTCGATAGCGCAACGAGTTTTGCCACTATGGGGCCGCTGGGCTTAATTAGCGACACCCTAGGCGGTTGGTTATCAAAAGGCGATGAAAACGTTGCGCAAACAGACAGCAAAACGGCTGCGATTAGTACGCCTCAAAACAGTGAAGCAACAAAAAATAACGCACTCGACTTTGTTAAAAATAATGTCATTAATGAGCTGAATTTAGCCACCGGCACGGCTGCTGCGTTTGCTGCTAATCAGGGGATGACAACCGGCAAAATACACGGCGTCAGCAAGGCGGGTGATTTGGCAGGCAGAGCGCTAAACGCACACACGGTATGGGAAACGCTCAATAATGATGGGCTTTCTGTTAAAGAAAAGGCGGCTGGCATTGGTAGCACGCTAGGCGGCATGTTTTCTGCCGACGCGGTATCTGGTGCACTGTCAAAAAGCAAAAATCCCTATGTGAGAATGGCGGCCCCTATGGCGGGTTACCTTACCAACAACATGGTTGGTGATGCCATTAAAGGTTGGTTTAGCGAGGACAAAACATCAGCTACCAATGAGGCTAAAGCACCGGATCTAAATAGTTTAAATCAACTGAATGCGAGTGCGAATAAAGCGTCTGAATATTCATCTGCGCCGCAATCGAGCGCAGCATCGGTAACGGTGAACGCTAATATTACAGTCAATGCAAAAGATGGCCAACAGGCTTATGAGGTTGCGCAGCAAGTGAAGCAAATGCTGGATCAGCAGCAGCAACAAGCAGAGCAAGAGCTTAGTGCTCGATATTACAATCAAGTGGCATAACGATAGAGGACTAAATGAGCAAAGTTAATCATGCTAAACATATGATGCAACTGGGAGACTACAAGTTCTCAGTAAGCACCGCAGCGTTTAATAAGCTCCAGTACGATTCTCAATATCGCTGGGAAGCCCACAAATCTCAGACTGATAAGGATTCTCCGCCGATGCAATTTATTGGCGTAGGAGAGCAAACCTTAAACATTGAAGGGGTGATCTTCCCGCAAATTGTGGATAACGGCTTGAAGCAGTTAGACATGATGAGAGATGAAGCCGCCAAAGGGGAGCCGATGACGCTTGGCTATGTTGAAGAAAGTGGGAAATCTAGTCCAAGCGTAGGGCGCGTGATGGGTAAGTGGGTCATCAAGCGGATAAGTGAAACGCGGACCTTATTTTTTAATGATGGGATCCCACGAGAAATTCAATTTTCAATGGAGCTCAGCCGCTATTAAGCGCGCTGGGTGCTAAGGAGTCGTTATGAGCAAAGGGGTAACTTATATTACGCGAGATGGCGATTGTCTCGATCTCATCTGTTTTAAGCACTATGGCCGCAGTAGTGGCATGGTAGAAAAGGTGCTAGAAGCCAATCATGGCTTGGCAGAGCTTGGGCCAATTTATTCGGAGCAGATCAGTATTTTTCTTCCCGAAATCGCAAAACCTACTGCGTCTAAAGTGATCAATATTTGGGATTAATATGGACTTACAACCGCATTATTCTATTAAAGCAAATGGCAATGAGGTATCAAAAACACTGAAGAACCGCTTGGCTGAGCTTAGTGTTACAACACGCACGGGACTGGCGAGTGATACCTGCTATGTACGATTTGACAATTTGGCTGACGCGCCCATTGCCTTACCCGCACCAACGGATCAACTAGAAATTGCGATGGGATATAAAGAAGGCACCAAAGATCAGAGTGCTCCTTCAACCAAATTAGGTATTTTCGAAGTAGGTGCTTATGAGTTGACAGGCCCCAATCGCTCGTTGACGTTTTATGGTAATAAAGTACTTTGGGATCAAGATTTTAAGGCGTTAAAAATACGCTCTTGGCCAGAGCGGGGGAAGGATGAGCCGCTGATGCTGGACAAACTTATTCAAGACATTGCTGGTGAGTATGGGCTACAGGCAAAAATAGGCGATGCTTTTCAGGGCCGAGAAATACCGCACATTGAGCAAAGTGAAAGCGATATGCAATTGCTAAGCAAGCTTGCTGTGCAGTTTGATGCAATCATGAAGATTGCGGATGACAAGCTTATCTTTATGGCTAAAGGCACCGGAAAGTCGTTGACTGGCAAATCTTTACCTAGCGTGACGGTAAGTAAAAAGCAGCTGGTTTCATGGCAGCTTAATGCTAATCACAACAAGTTAGTTAAAGGGGTGCAGGCGTATTTTTACGATAAAGCATTAGCGCAAAAAACATTGGTAAGTGTCGGTGGCGGTTCGCCAAACACCACACTCTCTTACGTTTACCCTAACGAGGCGGAAGCACAAACCGCGGCGACGGCCATGTTACAGCGTTTAAATCGAGCGCATACCAGTGTGCAGCTTTGTGTGGTTGGCGACCCTAATTTATTAGCAGGTGGCGTGATAACTATCGAAGAGGTTGATGATAACCTCAATGGTGACTGGTTTGTCTGTGAGGTCAAACATGTAATTAATCACGCCGGCTTTAAAAGCTATCTAGTATGCGAAGCATTAGGTTAAGTTAAATCCCACACTTTTTATATTAGGCGTCAGCGATTATCGCGTTGAGCGCTTCCTTCCTTAATTTTTCCTTTCTCCCTGTGTCCCGCACAGGGTGTACTTCTATCTCATCCATCATAGGTGAGATATACCCTTTCTCCATGTGGGCCATCCTCATTTTGAGGCTCTGGCCTCTTTCCTACCTGTAATTTGATGTAATGGTGTAAGTCAGAAATAGCTTCTACACTGCAGTAATGCTTCATGAATTGAACCACTGCAAAAAGGATTACAACATGTCACATCACTGCAATCAAAATCCCATTGTTTCAGCTGCGATATACCCACCCATTGGAGTAATGCGGGTTGGTAATAGCCCAGATGAATTTTTTATTGGTCCTGAGGTCGATACCGCCATTCCAAGAGATATGAATTACTATCGCGATAGCACGGGGGCGTTGAAGCGCCAAGCTGCGCGTTTTCGTATTTATGGATTGGACGCTGAGGGCAACATCGTTAAAGAACTCACTTGCGACGACGGTGCTTCTATCATTTGGCATGCTCGCTTGGCTAATCAAAAAGCATCTTGGTATGAGTTTCAATTAGCGTTGGATATTCCAGAGGCGGCTGAAGCCGAGCCGAGTTTACTACGCAACCTCAATGTAAACGACCGTAACAGCTTGCTCATTGATGGTGGGGCGCAGCAGATCAGTGGTATGGCTTCAGGGTGTGGTTGTAGTCGCTTTGAAGGATGCTTTGCCGGTAAAAAAGTGTATTTAGGCGAAATGCGTACCGATGATAAGGGCCGCTTACTGATGCTTGGTGGGCACGGGGTGTCAGAAAACCCTCAAGGCCACGAGGCGATCACGTTCGGTAATAATGAAGGTTGGTACGATGATACTTCGGACGGCCCTATAACTGCTGAGGTGAAATATCAAGGCAAAGCACTAGATGTGAAATCTGCATGGGTTATTTGTGCGCCACCAGATTACGCGCCAATGCAAAAATCTCCGCGAACCATGTGGGATTTAATGCGTCAGGTTGCAGTTGACGCCAAGATGCTACCTGCACCTAAGGGTAAGCCTTCCTTTAGTAAAGACATTCTGCCAATTTTCCAAAGGTTAACCGATTTACAATGGGTTAATGCGGGATTTGCCGCAGGGTTTGGCTGGAATAGCCCCTTTGATTTTACTTCAGAGACTTGGATCAGCCGTTTAAATGACAACTCACGCACATGGCAAGAAGCAAGACGTAATCTCTTTAATAACTTTCGACAGATAGAAAAAGTCACCACAGCGGATGAAAAACATAGTTGGAATCCTAAATTTGCCGCTACCGCACCGCAGTTGTGGCCTTGGTTGTACGGCGATGCGATGAGCGTAGATGCCGATGACTCGCCAAGGCAGTTTGTCACCCTGACAGACATTCAGTTGAATATGTTACAGCAATGGTCGAATGGCGAATTTGATTCTGATTACGACCCTTGCTATCGCCCCCCAACCAGTATTGACGAAATTCCTGTTGCTGAGCAACCAGAGATGTTAACTAAAGCGGCGATGGAGTTCTGTTTAGCGGATGCTTTCCACCCTGGATGTGAAATGACTTGGCCAATGCGTACCGCGGGCATGTATAGCGAGGCTTTCCGTCTTAAACATTCAGAAGATACTGCACCGACCCACGGCACCAATTATGGCGTGGAAATGACATCAGAAATCGCGCTGCATTCGAGCGGCCCATTAAAAACGGGGCAGGTTGCTGGTGGCATTACACGTTGGATGGCCATTCCTTGGCAAACAGACACCGCGAGTTGTCGCGATGGCTACAATGAAGCGTACGACCCTTATTTACCGACCTTTTGGCCTGCACGAGTGCCAAATAATATGCTTAGCGAGCAAAACTATCACCGAGTAGTCGATGAAACAAAGCCATTTGCAGAGCGACAAGCAGCATTTAATGACCGGGAGCTGTGGCTAAACGATTTGCCGATAGGCCCTTCAACCAACTATATCGAGCAGATCAACAGTATGATCACTGGGTTTGGTCAATTGGCGGTGGTATTACCGAAGACAGAAAAAGGCGTAACTGGTTTTCCAACCACCATGCAAGTAGGGTTAACACCAGTCAAAGCGGAAAAACTGCTGGCTGCGGATAATAACGAAAGCATGCGAGATTGTCGTCCTGACTTGTCACAAACCGACAAAGCACACCGCCGGAATCGCAAATAATAAGGGCTAATATGGCTGAAAGGAAATCGGATATTGTCATTTTAGGTGCAGGCATTGCAGGATGCATTGCTGCACTTGCTTTGCATCCCCACTATCAGGTGATAGTAGTCGATAAGCTCGCTACAGCTAAAGACAAAGTGGGCGAGTGTTTACCGCCAGCGGCGTCTAGAATTCTCAAAAAGCTTAACCTGTTGCACTTATTACAAAGCCCGGAACATCTCACTTGTCACGGTATGATTTCGTTTTGGGGCAGTGAATCGCCTACCATAGTGGATAACGTTAAAAACCCCGATGGTTTGGGGTGGCACATTCATCGGCAGCATTTTGAACAGCAGCTTCGTGATCAATTAGTGCTTCGTGGTATCCCTTTGTTATCCTCTACAAAGCTCACTGATGTGGTGCAAACACAATCAGGGTGGCAAGTTAGGGTTGAAGGCTGCGACACTGACATGTCTATCACGACAACACTGCTTATTGATGCCACCGGTCGCGCCTGTCATCTGGCGAGGCGACTCGGTGCAAAACTACAACAGTTTGATAAGCAAATGGCACTGTGGCTTACCGCAGAGGTTGCCACGACGAAACAGTTTGCGGTGATAAGCGATGAAGAAAATGGCTGGTGGTATAGTGCGCCGAGCGCGGCATGCTCTTCACTCGACCCTAATATGCAGCCTCGGGTGTTTTCTTGGCAGGCTTGCGCTGATGCGATCAAAAAGTGCAACATCACCAACGCTCGAGATTTTTTAGCCAAAGTAAAGCAGGTGAGGGGATTTAACACCTTAGTGGACTTGGTGAATATAGAAACAGCACACCTGCACCCAATGGTAAGTGCAAATTCGGCCCGTTTGGATAGTTGTGCAGCAAAAGGCTGGTATGCGGTGGGTGATGCGAGCATGAGTTTTGATCCGCTCTCTTCGCAAGGCATGTTGCATGCCATGACTAGCAGCATGCAACTTGCGGATATGCTGCTGTTGCACGGCATGGATTACAAACATGGCGCAAAACTATATCAGTCGCAAATGGATAGAGTGTGGATGCGCTACCTTGAGCATCGACAGCACTTTTACGAGGGGTCAAAGTTAGTCGGTTAACACGTATTATTGCTTTGTTTTGATGCTGAAAAAGTAGCAGGTAACGATAATTGAGCTACTGTTTAAAGGTATATAAATAAGCCGCGTTTGGTTTAAGGAAGCTATATGCCTATCCAGCAAGATAACATTGAAGAAACCTTGTTTTTCAGCCAGTTACTAAAGCAAACCTCAGCAATAGAATTATTAAAACAAGTACTTATGCATTCTCATCATGCGGTGGTTGTCACCGATGCAGATAGGGAAAATGGCTATCGCATCGTCTACGCCAATAAAAAGTTTTGTACGCATACGGGTTATGAGCTCGCAGAACTTGTTGGCAATTCCCCTGCGATTTTACAAGGGCCTAAAAGTAATAAAAGCGTTATTGCTAAGCTAAGTGATGCCCTTGAGCGCAACGGCTTTTTCTATGGCTCCTCTATTAACTATCGTAAAGATGGCAGTATGTATCCGGTAGAGTGGAATATTTCCGCTATTCGTAATGAACAAGGAGAGGTGACGCATTATATTTCGATGCAAAAAGACTTAACTAATCTGCGTCGACTCGCAGAACAAATCCAAGAGTCGACAGAAGTCTTTAAGAAGTTTTACTTTAAAATCTCACATAATCAGGCATTTGTTGGGCCTGAAGCTCGACGCCAAAGAGATCGAGGAAAGATTGCGCCAGAGGCAATAGAGTTGTTTGATGAAACCCTCGAAGAGCTCAAGAAAAATGAAAAATTACTCAACGGTAATTTACGCTCAGAAGCCGCCAATGATCTATTCGATGATGCTTTTTTCGATATGGGCCCAGACGACCTCGGAGCATTTTCAAGTAAATTGCAAAAAGAGGCGGAATCTGCCAGCGAATTTTGGCTTGAGTGTCCGATAGAAGGCGATGATGTTGCATGTTTACTTGAAGCCGTAGAAGAGGTAGATGCCGAAGTTGGCCTTATTCAAGCCAACGGATATTCACAGCAACGTATTGAACTAATTGTAAAATTGTACAAAGAATTGGCTAATAGCTTGTATTTTTGTGTTGAGTTTAATGATGGCGCGTTATTAATTGATGAGGTTGCAGAATGTTTAACGGCGCATTTGCACGATAAAGATATTCCCGTTGAGATGCTGGTGATGTTTAACAAAGATTTATTTGTTTGGATTAAAGAAGTGTTTGAATCGAAAGAATGCGACAACATCTATAGTGGTGAAACCAATACCATTGCCGCTGGCCGTCAGTTGATTGCGATGCTTAAAATGTCTGAATAAATGTCGCCTAGAGGTGGCGGTGAACACTCACCTATTCGCTGCCGCCAGTGGAAGCTGAATATGAGCAATTGCGCCTTGCGAATCCTTACGATTGGTTAAGCTCAGTTTTCCGTTATGCTGTTCAACGATATTTTTAGCTAAGATGAGGCCAATCCCTTTACCCGCTGCTTTAGTGGTGTAAAAAGGTACAAATAGGTTGTCAGCGTTCTTTATGCCATGCCCTTCATCGAGTACTTCAATACCTGCGAATTTATGATTGTGATACGCTTTGACGTAAACAGCATTGCGCTCACCGCCAGCTTCCAAGGCATTTTTAATCAGGTTTACAAGTGCCTGCTCAAGTAAGCTTTGATCAATTTGCAGCGTAAAGTCCTGTTCAAAGGTTAATCTCACGCGATTGTCAAAAAGCCCTACGAGCGGTGTTAGTAAGTCATTTATGGATATCGCTTCTATATGAAGTTGATGCTGTTTTGCAACGCTTGCATAGCGATTAACAAATGACATCAGGCCATCGCTGCGCTGCACAATCACGCCAAGCGCTTGTTCAAAATCGGCTTGATTTTCTTGCGTGGTGGGAATTTCTATCAAGGTTTGAGCAAGTGACTTAATCGGCGAGAGAGAATTATGAATCTCGTGGCTGAGTACTCTGATCATTTTTTGCCAAGCGTCGCGCTGAGCTTGACTGACAACCGCTTGCACATCGGTTAGGATCACCAAGTGCGCCTGCATGCCTGCAATGGTAAGTTCGCTATAGCGAAGTTGCCACTCATCACCTAAGGTGGGGTGGTTAAAGTGCCAATGACCACTATGATACTCAAGGCTAAACTTATGCGCTTTTAATAAACGCTGGCTTTGCCATGGTTTGCCAATCCAATTTGAGAAGGCTTCATTGGCATGCACCAGTGCAGTATTGTTATCGAAAATCGCGATGGGGCTGGGCAGTTGTTCAATGAGTCTGAACAGTAATATGGCTTGGTGGTCTCGCTCTGATTTGAATGATTGCAGCTGCTGACATAATTGTTGTGTTTCTTGCTGCAAACTGTGAAGAATGCCTGAGCTGTCAGAGGTGTAAAAGCGCTGCCCATACTCTTCGTTTTTGATCGCCTCTATGGTGGTTGAGAGGTGATAAAAAGGTTGTATCAGGCGCTGTTTAAAATGATACAACAGCAATGCGAGCGGACAAAGGACAAGGATAAAGTAGGTGATAACACTGAGTGTTGACGCCTCAAGGATGACCATAAAAAAAGCGCTGAGCACGGTGAACAGAAGCCAAATTACCAGGCAAAAAATCTCGATAGTCTGTTCAAAGTTAGGCTTTTTCATAGGCAAGCTCATCGCGTTTTGATATCAAACTTATCAAGGCGACGGTATAGGGCACTTTTACTGATCCCAAGTAAAACCGCAGCATCTTCCACATTATCATGGCATTGGCACAGCGCCATTTTAATCAACTTTTGCTCGGCTTGATCTAGCGTCATCATTTCGGGCTCACTCTGCTCTGTGGTTGCCACAGATTTTAAAGAAAGCGCGCTTTCTTCAATTTCAGTGCCATCACACAGCAAAATCGCACGTTCCATCATATGACTAAGTTCACGGATATTACCCGGGAATGCGTAACTTTGTAGTCTTGTTTTTGCTGCACGAGACAAAGGTTTTACGTCTAATTCATAGGCCGTTGCGTGCTTTTGAATAAAAAAGTCGGCCAGTGGAACTATCTCAGTGCGACGCAAGCGCAGTGGTGGGATCTCAAACTCCATTGTATTTAGTCTGAAATACAGGTCACTACGAAATTGACTTGCTTGTTGTTGCGACTCTAAATCTGCATTAGTTGCGCTAATGATTCTACAGCTTGCATGCTGCGTTTTGCTCGAGCCAACAGCTTCATATTCCCCTGTTTCTAATACTCGTAGTAGCTTCGCTTGTTGAGGCTCTGTAAGTGTGCCTACCTCATCCAAAAACAAAGTCCCTTGCTCAGCCATTGAGAAACGACCTTGTCTATCCTGTTTAGCGTCAGTAAACGCACCTTTCACATGGCCAAACATTTCGCTTTCAAACAGTGACTCTGGAATGGCCGCCATATTGGTGCTCACAAAGTTGCCTGTGATGTTACTTTGCTGGTGGATGTAGCTGGCAATCTGTGATTTTCCCGTACCATTTTCTCCTCTAAGCAATATATTCGCTTTGGTTTTGGCAATGCGATCAAGTTGGCTTTTTAGCGCTTGCATCGTAGGGCTTAACCAGAGTAATGCATCAGCTGGTTCTGCATTTGGCGCTATTTTAGCTGTAGTTTGTTGGGGGGAAGCAGGTTGTTGTTTTGCAGCGATTTGCTTTAGCCCTAAATGCTTTTTCACCATCAATACTACAGCGTGATTGTCCCAAGGCTTGGCAAAAAAGTCTTTGGCGCCGCGCTGCATGGCTTCGACGGCGAGTTCGACGCTAGACCAAGCAGTCATCGCAATAAAGGTTGCACTACTTTGGCTTGCATACTGACTCAAAAAAGAGAGACCTTCATCGCCGGATGTTGTATCGAACTCATAGTTCATGTCTAGCAGTACAATATCAATGTCGTGCGCATTGAGCTGCTTAGCGGCACAATCGAGACTACTACTTTGGAAAATGGTAAAACCGTGGTTTTTTAGCAAAAACTGTAAGCTAAGGCGGATATCGGCCTTGTCATCAACGATTAAAATTGAACCTTGCATAGTGTGTTGTAGGCAAAGGGAGTTTACACGCCACGCTTTGCCTACTCATTCCTGTTGTTATTATTAACTTATTCGTTTCTTAGCGCTTTAATGGGATCTTGCCTTATCACCCTTTGCACAGGTAAATAGCTTGCGATGAGCGCAATCAGCAGCATGATAGGGATTGTCACGATAACAGCGAACCAGCTCACGGAAATAGCAGTTGTGCTTATCTTTGTCAGTATCCCATATCCGATTGCAACGGTTAATGCACTCACTCCAAGGCCAATCATTACCGGTGTTAGACTCTGCTTGAGCACTTGTGCTATCAGTTTGTGTGTATGTGCGCCCAACGACAAGTGAATGCCAAGCTCATAGCGACGCATTTGTACACTGTAGTTGAGCACGCCGTAGATCCCAGCGCCAGCTAGACTTAAGGTAAGGGCTAATAGGGCGACAGTCAACATTGCTTGCAGCCAAGTTTGTCTTAACCGTTGGGTTAGCATGTCATCAACAGGCTCAAAAAAGGCAAAGTTTAAACTCGGATGAATGGCCTTGAGAACATGAGTTAATTGGACTTTTGACAGTTCTGCATTCCCCTTGATAATAAAAGATGTGCTGCCTTCTGTGACAGGCAAGTAATAGCGCTCTAAGGTATAGCCTCGGTTGCCCGTAGGCACGTAAATATCACTCACAACCCCAACCACTTTTCTTGGCACCTCTCTGTCAGCATAGAGGGTTTGACCGATAGGGTTTTCATCTTTGTACAAACGCTTAGCGAGTGAGGCTGAGAGAATTATTTCATTGTTGTCTGAGCCTGAGGCCATGATTGGTGTAAACCGGCTTCCTTGCTCAAGTGGCAGTGAAAGCGCAGTGAAACCGTCTTCGTCGTAAAAGGACAAACTGACGATACCGATCAGCGCGATATTTTGATCATACAAATAGTTTTGCCATCCCATTTGTAGTGGTGAAGTGTAACTTGCTGATACCGATGCGATGCTCGCTTGATTGGCTAAAAGCTGTTTGATTTGTTTGCCAAGCTCAAAGTTATCGATTTCTGTGGCACTACCATCGATACGAACATAGTACAAATGCTCAGTATCAAACCCTGTGGGATGAGTCATTTGCGCGTATGCGGGAACTAATTTGTTGGCCGCTAGAAAGAGTAAAATACTGGCAAAGCATACTTGTAATGCCACCAACACTTGACGAGTACGCTTGGAAATTTGCGCGCCAGTGCCTTTACCGCTGCTGTGTAGCGCATCTGTCAGGGCATGATAGTTTACTTGTTTGCTGGTAAACCAGGCGATGAGTAGCGCTATTATCAGACTCAGTGCACAAGCAACCACTATGGTTGGCCAGTCCAGAGTTAAGCCTTGCATGCGACTAAATAAATAGCTCAAGTCGTTTGCTAACCAAACATTCAACCACTCGGCAAGCAATAATCCGAGTATAGTGGCTGCGCCCACTAACAGGATGCTTTCGCAAAACATACTGACAAAAATGTGAGTAGGCTTTGCCCCCAGTGCCGCTTGAATTGCCATGGTGCGCTGCTTTTGCGCAGCCCTTGAGAGAAATAAATTAACCACATTGGTCAGGGCAATGAGCACCAAAACCGTTGCTGAGAACAACAAGGTAATGGCGAGTTCATCACTTCGTGCAACGATTTTGTCACGCAGTGGTGTAAACTGAGCGCCAATTCGCGTGTTAGGCGCTACGTTTTCACGGGATTGGTAAAGCGTGTTAATCTGTTCGCCCAGCGCATGATTCATCTGCTCTATGTTTACACCCGCTTTCAGTCGAGCGATACCGTTAAACTGGCTACTGATGTTATTCCAGTGCGAGGTGGTGGTGACAGGCTCCGGAAAGCTACTAAAGCCGCTAACGGGAAAGCCACCAAAGATCTCAGGCACTTCAAACGCTTCTCCCGTTACTCCGATAATTTGATAGCGCTCACGATCTATGGAGGTGTAGCTACCAACGATATCTGGATCGGCATTAAAGTGCGTTATCCAAGACTGGTAACTCAGGACTAAAACTTTTTGTTCATCGCTGACGCCTTCGTCTTGCTTTAGCGCGCGACCAAGATGCAGTGGCGTACCTAGCAACTCAAAGAATTCGGGAGTCACTCGAATAATGTCTACCGTGGGCATATCCTTAATGTCCATAAAACGAGATGATACGAAATGCATCATCGTCATTTTGTCGATAAATTGCTTATCTTGATATAGCTGAAACTGGGTGGAGAGCAGTTGGAATCCATATTGGGTTTCTCCATTAATGGTTTCGCTTTGATCGGTCACCCACAGCTTATCTGCATCAGGGTAGGGAAGCGGTTGCGTGATCAGTCTATGGTTGATATTAATCACTACCGTTAGCGCTGCTAAGGTTAATGCTAGGGTGACAAGTACGGTAAGACTAAATCCCGGAAGCTTCCTAAGATTTGACAGTGCGAGCTTACATTCCTCTTTTATCATCCCACCATCTCCAAATTCATTTCATCCACCATCACCCCATCTAACAAGAACAGTTTACGTTTTGCCATGTCTGCATACCTAGGGTCGTGGGTAACCATACACATGGTTGTGCCTTGGGTGTTTAGGTCGCTCAGCATGTTCATTACCGCATCGCCATTTTTTGAGTCCAAGTTTCCTGTAGGTTCGTCAATAAGCAGAATATCTGGCTGATTGGCGAGTGCACGGGCGATGGCGATACGTTGCTGCTGTCCGCCTGACAGTTGATTGGGCTTATGTTCTGCTCTGTGGGTCATTTGTACTAACTCCAAGCAAGTCATTACCCGTTCTTTTAACGCAGTACTTGAAAGAGCGGTGCTACTGTACTTGATAGGTAAGGCGATATTGTCAAAGACGTTCAATTCATCAATGAGATTAAATGACTGAAACACAAAACCGATATGTTTATTTCTTAGTGTGGCTCTTTGGTTGACGTCAAGGTTACTGACATCGTTACCCGCAATTGTGTAGGTGCCGGTGCTTGGGCTGTCTAATAAACCAAGAATACTTAGAAGTGTTGATTTGCCGCAGCCTGATGGGCCTGAAATTGACAGATATTCGCCCTGCGCCACATTGAGGTTTACGCCACGCAGTGCCAGTGTTTCCATTCCGCCGAGGACAAACTTTTTAGTGATGTTTTTAAGTTCAATAACGTGTTTATTATTCATTGTTCTTCCTTTGGTTTGTTATTTGCTCAAAGTCACTATGGGTGTGTCGGCATAAGATGCCATATCCGACAAAATAAACTGCTGATTTGTCGAAGCGCCACTGAGCAGCTGAATATGCTGTGACGTTTCTGCGCCATAGTGTACTTGAATTGCATGGGCTTGTTGTTTTTCTTTATCAACAAGATATAAGGTTGCTTGGCTATAAGGTTTTGCACCGACGGGTTTGTCGATGAACAGTGCGGAACTCAATTTGTCGATAGAGACTTTTCCCTCAATATTTAGCTCGGGGCGAGCACTCGCGGGCAGACTTTTAGGCAGTGTCACCTCAACTTCAATATTGCCATTTTGTACCATTGGATTAATGCGCGACACTTGGCCTTCAATTAAGTCGTTACGGGTATTGATGCTCACATGCTGAGCCAGCTTTATTTGCTGGGCATAGGCTTGTGGGATCTGCAATTGCGCATATAAATCTGTGGTGCTACCAACTAACACCAATTGAGTGCCAAGAGAGACACTTTGTCCAAGTTCCACATGAAGTTGCTGCAATACTCCTTTGATCCCAGCCCGTACAGTGAGCTTATTCACCCTATCTTGCACCAATAAAAATGCTTCATTACTGGCATCAATATTTGACTGCGCAAGCTGCAGGTTGGCTTTGTGTAAGGTCTGCAATTGTGATATTCGCTGTTGTTCAATATTAATGCGACGTTTCAGCTGGCGATGGGTAAGTACCGCGCGTTGGTAGTCGAGTTTAGAAACAACCCCATCTTCAACCAACTCTCCTTGAGCGGTAACCTCCAGCTCAGCACTTTCTAACTCAGATCTCAGAACTTCCAAATCCGCCTGATGAGACAGCAGTTCTCGTTGTTGATTGATATCGAGCTGTAGATATTGGTCTTGCGATTGCGCCAAACTGCGTTTGGCATCTTTTAAAGATTGGGCCAAATTTGCATCTTGTAACCTTATGATGATGCTGTCGGGGTTAACTTGTGCACCTGGGCGCAGCAAAATTTCTTCAACAGTGGCATCGCTTGCGGCACTTATCAAACGCGGCGTTCTCGATTTAAGCTGACCATATCCAGATACACTGACCTCTAAATCCCCTTGCTGGACCTCCGCAATCCATGTTTTTGCCATAGGCAAAGATGCCTGCGCTGAGGGTTGTAATAGCAGCCATATAATAACTACGGCGAAAATAGTTCCGCCAACGGCCCACAACCAGTTAACCTTGTTGCGTTTTTTATGTTCGACTTGTATATCCATGTTGATATCTCTGGTGGAATGAAGGTTGTTATTACTCAGTAGATAACAAGTCACATGCCAAAATTTAATTCACTGAAATTATTGGATTTTTTACTTTCTCTGTTTGCAGGGAAGGAGTGCTTTTTGCGGTTTCGAAAATAAAAATTGTGGATTTGGGAAGCTCGATTGTATTTGCAAGTGCGCAGAAGAAAATAGGCTCATCAATAGAGCCTATGAATTGCAGCGTTATTATTTGTTAAAACACACGTTCTGGGTTGGTTGGTACGTCTTGCTGTTTTAGGGTCCATTTCGCTATGTCTATTTTGCGCATAAACTTAACCTTTGGATGCGATTTCGCGTAACGAATAAAGTCGTCAAGTGCTTTTACGCGAGCAGGGCTGCCTGCGAGCCTGTCGTGTGCGCTGATAGACATCATCCGGCGCTGGGATTTTCCTTCTTCATAAAGCACATCAAACTCGTCTTTTAACTCTTGCAAATAGGCTTTTGCTGTCATTGCGGAGCTGCCGCCATAGCGTACGATATCGTTATTTCTAAAGGTATAAGGCACCACCACGAAGGGTTTGCCATTGACCGGGGTAAACGAAGGCTCGTCCCGAGATAAGTCATCAATATGATAGATAAATCCAAGGGACTGCAAAATAGTTAAAGTTTGCTCAGAGTGGCGCATCCAAAATGCATTAAAGCCTTGTGGTCTTTGCCCGGTGATCTTTTCAAGCACATCTGCACTGTGAATATAAGATGCACGTTCCTCTTCGGGTGTCATCGAGTATTGTGGTGTCCAGTTTTGTCCATGACCTGAAATTTCATGCCCTTTTTCTGCCACCATTTTGGCAAGTTTAGGGTTAAGCTCTGCAGCTTTTCCTACCATGTGGGACGTCACTTTGATGTTGTGCTTATCCCAAAGCTTAAGTAATCGAGGGATCCCTTCATTCATGCCATACTGATACCAAGTAGGAGCGACGGTGTCGGGATAGCCCGCTTCTTGCTGAGGAAATGGCCCAGGATCGCTTGGGTCTTGCGCGGTTGCTTCAAACTGCATGGAGATAGAGATCACCAATTGAGCATCATCAGGCCAGTAATGGCCAGGCTCTATTTCAGCGCCGTGGGCTGTGCCTGCAAGCAGGGCGGTTGCTGTTAGTAGTGCTCGAATACTTGTGGTCAACGTGGTACGCATGGTTATTCTCCTGCGGCTCTTGGGCCTGCATACACAGAAAGTGTTGCCTGCGCTAAGCTATGCTGGTGGATAAAAAATCCAGTAAGTGGTGCCGTTGCACCAGCTTGCACGGGGAGTGTATCTACGTCTAGCGCATGCACGGTAAAGGTGTATTTATGTTTGCGGCCAATAGGCGGGCACGGGCCAAAGTACCCAGGCTTTCCTAAATCCGTATTACCTTCAATGGCTTGGCTTGGTAAAGTTTCTGCAAGCCTAGTCGTGTCTTTGGGCAAGTTATACACTTGCCAGTGCCAAAATCCGCTGCCGCTTGGCGCGTCTTGATCGTAAAATGTCACCGCAAAGCTCTTGGTTTGTTTAGGTGCATTTGACCAAACTAAGGTTGGTCGTGTGCTGTTTCCCTCGCAGCCAAATTGATCCCAGTATTGAAATGGCCGAATAGATTTTTCGGCAACAAGATCTGGGCTTTCTAGTGTAAACTCAGGTGCTGAAATTGCATTGGTTGCACCGAGTAATGCCATGGAGGCTAGGGATAAGTTCAGTAATAATGGCTTCATATTGCACCTTTTGCTCTTAATTGTTGAAAATCTGCATAGTCGGTGTAGCCCTGCTCGCTACCACCAAACAAAGGCGCATCAGGGTTGATTGGACTCAAAGGTAATTGATGAGTCAGACGGTATACGAGATCTGGGTTGGAGATAAACTTGCGACCAAAAGCCACAAAGTCAACTAGACCTTGTTCAATAAGGGCTTCGGCTTGCTCTGGTTCGTAATTTCCCGCCACAATAATGGCGCCGTGAAATTTTCTTCTTAGTGCTTGCCTAAAACTCTCCGTCACGACCGGCGCATCATCCCAGTCCGCTTCTGCTAAGTGCACATAGGCAATGCCTAAGCGGTTAAAGTGCTCCGCGGCGAGCAAAATAGTATCAATGGCTTCTTCGTCTTGCATGCCACGTTGGGTAATAAAAGGCGCTAATCGGATCCCTACTTTTTCAGGCCCAATTGCTTGGCTAATCGCAGTGATAACTTCAACCGCAAAGCGAATTCGGTTTTCCTTCGAGCCACCATATTGATCATGACGTTGATTAGAGCTGCGGCGTAAAAACTGGTCGATTAAGTAGCCATTACCAGAGTGGATCTCGACGCCATTAAACCCCGCCATCATGGCATTCTCAGCCGCATGGACATAATCTTCGACTATGCTCTGTATTTCTTGGGTTGCCAGTGCGCGTGGTGTTGGGCAATCGACCATTTCACCCACTCCTTTTTCATTGACCACCCACACTTGTGCGTCGGGCGCCAGTGCTGAGGGGGCGACGGGTTGGCCATCTTCATGAAAAGTGGAGTGAGACATACGACCGACATGCCAAAGCTGACAGAAAATACGGCCACCTTTTTGCTGCACTGCATGGGTGATTTCCTTCCATCCAGCAACCTGCGAAGCGGTATAAATTCCGGGAGTAAATGAATATCCTTTGCCCTGACAAGAAATTTGTGTGGCTTCACTGATGATAAGCCCTGCCGAAGCGCGTTGGGCGTAGTACTTTGCCATCAACTGATTTGGAATATCTCCCGGTTGTGTTGTTCTAGAGCGGGTCATTGGTGCCATCAAAATGCGGTTTGGTAAGATTAAATTACCGAGTTTTTTCTGCGTAAATAACAATGGATCAGACATAGTATTCTCCTAATTATTGGACAAGTGAGTTGATGTGGCGTGGGAACAGCACTTCAATTTTTAGAGATTCAGGTGCAAAGATAAAAACCTGATGCTCATTGCTTATAGGGACATCTCGTTCCACGTAGCGAACGCCAAAATGCTCTAGTCGGGCGATTAACCCGGGGTAATCGTCACCACGAAATGCAATATGATCTATGTTGCTAGTACTCATGCTTGTGTTTTGCACAGAACCAAGGTATTCAGCCTGTGCTTGGGTATGTGGTGATTGTTCAACCAGATGAATGAAAGGTTGTTGTTGGTCGCCATAGAACCACTTTCCTGGAAATGGAAAAGGTGGACGTAAGCCTTCTTTAAGCCTAAGCACCTGCTCAAAAAAGGTCGCCATTTTTGCCATGTCATGTGCTCTAAACAAAAAGTGATCTAACTGCATGGTGTGTTACCTCCATTGGTGTTAGCGATTTATGCGTTGAGAACAGTCTATTTGTTTATTAATATTTGATAATTGGCTTTTATATAAAATTACTTTTCATAAAAGGTGAATAATGAAAAGCAAAGCAGACGATATGGCGCTTTTTGTTCAAGTGGTGCGTTCTGATGGCTTAGCTGCGGCAGGGCGAGTATTAGGGCTTTCTCCAGCGAGCATGACCGCACGGCTCAATGCACTTGAAGCGCACTATAAAACCCGTTTACTGACTCGAAATACCAGAAGTATCAAACTGACCGAAGCGGGAGAGCGGTTTTATCAGGGCTGTGTGCGAGTTATTGAGGAGGTTGCGGCGGCGGAGGCACTACTGCAAGATGCCGATCCTGATTTGAGAGGCACACTCAAAATTGCAGCAAGCTCTGACTTTGGCCGTCAGTACGTGGTTCCCGCCGTTGCGGAGTTTGCCACGCAGCATCCACAGGTGGTGGTTAACTTAAGCCTAGGGGAGGGCTTAGTCAAATTAGTTGAGTCTGGCACTGATATCGCCATTCGTTATGGTAATTTAAATGATAGCAGCTTGATATCTCGGCCTCTGTTAAACAACCGCAGAATGCTGGTAGCAGCTCCAAACTATCTCGAACAGTATGGTACACCAAATTGCTATCAAGCATTACAGCAACATCGCTGTTTAGTACTGAAAAGAGCTGGACAGGCGCTAAACGATTGGTATTTTATCGACAGAGACACGCAAGCAACCATCATTGAAACCGTGCCTACCTGTTTAGTGAGTTCAGATGGAGAAGTATTGCGGAACTGGGCCATTCAAGGGCTTGGGATCACCATCAAGTCGTGGCTGGATGTTCACAAAGATATTAAAGCGGGGCGATTGGTGGAGTTGTTGCCAACTCAAACATTGGGATTTAGTCCAACGGACTCAGATAAAGTCGCGCTGCAAGCTATTTATCCATCTAGGCAGTTTCAACCTCGCCAAGTCAAAGCGTTTCTAACCTTTTTTAGCGAGTATTTACAACAAATGCATGATTGATTTTATTTCAATGAAGTCTAACGAATTAGCAGTGCGTAAGTGATAAAGATATGCATAATAAACGCTCATATTTAAACTAACTAAAGAGGTTCAAGGATGGCAATTGGCAATATTAAACACGTAATTTTTGACGTCGGTAACGTATTTGTGAGGTGGTCACCGGAGGAGATAGTTCGGCTTACCTTTGGCAACCAATGCGACGTTGAGAGTCTAGCTAAGCAGCTGTTCCACAGTGAGATTTGGTTTGCGATTAATCGAGGCGAACTGACTGAAGCAGACACCAAGCACGCTTTTATGCAAACCTGTCACTTAACCTCTGAGCAAGCTGATGAACTGTTCTTTTATATCAAAGAATCGCTGATCCCACTTTATGGCACGCTTTCACTGATGCAGCGCCTAAAGGCGGCTGGATATAGTGCTTATGCCCTGACCGATAATGTGCACGAGATTGTGAGCCACCTAAAAGCGCGTCATACTTTCTGGCAACACTTTGACGGAGAAATCGTTTCTGCTGAGCTTGGCTGCATGAAGCCCGGCAAAGCTATTTTTACTCATTTACTGGAGCGCTATCAACTGGTGGCAGATGACTGTGTTTTTCTTGATGATGTCTTAGCGAATGTTGAAGGTGCAAAGCAGGTCGGATTGCATGGCATTCAGTTCTTTAATGCGGCGCAAGCTGAGCGCGAGTTACGTGAGCTAGGATTAGTGTTTTAAGCAGATCGAGACTCCAAAATAGGCCCAAGTACGGGCCTAAAAAGAATTAATCACACATATACTGTCTATTTGTGAAAGCGCAGTCGTGATCACCGTAACAAGAGATAGCACCTGTACGGCAATCGTGGCGGTTAGTCGGTACACAGTCCAAATCAGTCAAACGGTTTATACCACCACCAATTTGGGGGGTTGCTTGTGGTGCAATAGCTTGAGCATTGTTTAAGTTTTTAAGCGGCTTTTTATTCAGTTTAATTTTCATTTTTCATTTCCTTTGGGTGGTAAGAAAGCGTATTAACAGCGAAGAGAGCCACAGTTAAAGCAAGAACCAAATGCTTTCGTGTTGCATAACTCGGTTATTTCTCTGTCACAACCCGCGGTTAAATAACCTCCCGCGATGTTTGGTGTTTGGGCTTTTTCCAAGCCTGCAGTATGGTTCAGTTGTTTTATCTTTCTTTTTGTTAGTGTTAATTTCATCTTATTTTCCTTATTGCGAAAGCGTGAATTGTCGTACAAAAAACAAACTATATTATTGACTGTACCCAACATAAATTATTTGTCAAATATGTTTTTTAAAGGTTAAATTTATGTTTTTTCTCAATTGCCTTATTTCAACCCTGTGTAACTTCAACGTTCGACAACATGCTGCTTGTTAGCCTTGAGTGCAGTAACTATGGTGTAATGTAAATTTGCACTGTCAGTCGCCCAACGCATCGATATTGTTTGGTCTTTTTAATCATGCAACACTGCAACATGAGAATAATTAAAAAACGGGATGAAGATGCGTAAATTAACAGCCTTGGTGTGGACTTGCTCTGTTTCCTTGTGCGTGGGTGTTGCGTTTGGTAACACGGCGCAAGCTGACGAGTCACCAATATTTAGTTCTAAAGCCACAGCACAGCCAATATGGGCTGAGCATGGCATGGTATCTAGCCAAGAGGCACTTGCCAGTCAGGTTGGGGTGGAGATTTTAAAGCAAGGTGGTAATGCCGTTGATGCGGCTGTCGCAGTAGGTTTTAGTCTTGCTGTGACTTTGCCAAGGGCCGGAAATATCGGCGGTGGTGGTTTTATGCTAGTGCATCTGGCAAAAGAGAATAAAACCATCGCGATTGATTATCGCGAAATGGCACCGAGCCGTGCGCACAAAGATATCTTTATTGATGAAAATGGCGAGGTAAACCCAAAGCTAAGCCTTCAGCACGGCCTTGCCGTGGGTGTTCCCGGAACTGTTATGGGGATGGAGTTAGCACTCGAAAAATACGGCACCATGACACTTAACCAAGTTATTCAGCCTGCAATAAAATTGGCGCGAGATGGCATTAAAGTGACCTCTGATTTAGCTAATTCGCTTTCTCATAATTATATTAAAGAACGAATGCTGAGTGTGCCGGCGTCTAAGGCCGTGTTTTATAAAAAAGATGGTAGCAGCTACAAGCCAAATGAATGGCTGGTGCAAGCAGATCTTGCCCACTCTTTAGCGCTGATCGCTGAAAAAGGCAGCGCGGGCTTTTATCAGGGCGAGACAGCAAAGAAAATTGTTGCTGCGGTAGAAGCAGCTGGTGGCATTATGTCGCTGGATGATTTAAAAGGCTATAAAGCGGTAGAGCGTGAGCCGGTAAAAGGCACATACCGCGGCTACGACATCGTTTCTATGCCGCCTCCTTCATCTGGTGGTGTGCATATCATAGAGATGCTGAACATGCTGGAGCAATATCCTATTGGTGAGCTTGGGCATAATAGCGCTGCTACCGTCCATTTAATGGCTGAGGTCATGAAGCGTGCATATGCTGACCGCAGTGAATATTTGGGCGACCCCGATTTCTACGACGTACCCGTTAAAGCATTGGTGGATAAGCAATATGCAATGCAGCGTAGTAAACAAATAAACGCAGACAAAGCGACACCAAGCCGTGAGATTAAGCCCGGTAAATTATTACCTTATGAGAGTAACCAAACCACGCATTATTCCGTGGTAGATAAGTGGGGCAATGCGGTGAGTAACACTTACACGCTCAATTTTAGCTATGGCTCAGGTATTGTCGCGGCTGGCACAGGCATTCTACTTAACAACGAAATGGATGATTTCTCGGCAAAGCCCGGCACACCAAACGGTTTTGGCTTGGTTGGTGGAGAAGCTAACGCCGTTGAAGGCAAGAAGCGCCCGCTGAGCTCGATGACACCTACGATTGTAATGAAAGAGGGTAAGCCCTTTTTGGTAACGGGTAGCCCGGGTGGCTCACGTATTATCACCACCACGCTACAAATCATTATGAATGTTATTGATCATGGCTTGAACATCGCTGAAGCAACCGTGGCTCCGCGTATTCACCACCAATGGTTACCAGATGAAATTCGTATTGAACGTAGCTTAAATGTGGATACTCGACGTCTACTAGAAAACAAAGGGCACACACTTTCGGAGCAGAATGCGATGGGCTCAACCCAGTCAATCATGCTTACCGATAAAGGTCTATTTGGCTCCTCAGATCCAAGGCGTGCAGATAGCGCTGCGGTGGGGTACTAATACCAATTGAATTAATTCTCTAATCAATTTGAAGGGTGAAATAGCATATTAGCTTCGTTAAAAATTTCTCATTTAGAACAACTAAATAGCAAAATTTTTGCCTTGCTACTCAAGCTATTTCCCCGCTTCAAGATAGATCATTTACTTAATACAACTGGTATAATATCCTGATTTCCATTGAGTCTTAAGTGTAATTTAAATCGAGTAGGGGCGAGGTGCCCCTTTTCTATGCACTTTCTTTGATTAAATACTCTGGCAGTGGCCAATTCATGACGATGACTTCGCCTTGCCAAGTTTCAATCGTCAGCCAAACCCTGTCGTCTTTTGATAATGTTTTCTTTGCTAAAGCATGTACGTGTTGACCGTGTTTTGTGCCGTGAAGGATCCCGAGCTCATGCTCCATAAGCTGTGCAAGTGGCATCGCGTTGGGGCCGATATTGAGATAGCCTTGACGCATAGAATCAACATCGCCTTTATTAAATAGCAATAAGAAGTCTTTGACGTATAAGTTATCGTGGATGTATGGCGGCTTGTCGTCAAAAGGCATTGGTGTAATGCTGTACTTTCCAAGTGTTTGCTTCGCCAATGGTGCGGGAAATTCTGGATGTAATGATTGATAATAAAACCAAGCTGGCAATACCAGCAATAGGGCATTTAACCAATATTTATTGTGTTGTATAAAGTGTTTGACTGCATTCATGGCGATTTACCCTTGCTGTGCTTTTAGTTGTCTTGTCTTGCTCCGTTCCTGGCTACGCGCGCGTTTGGTCCGAAGCTGATACATGATAAATCCAGTGACAGACATCCCGGATAAAATACAGCCAAAAATAAACCAGATGACTTTGGTCCAGATCCCTCCTATGGTGCCGTAGTGCAGTGGATCTGTGATGTGCATAACCGTTTGTAAGCCTGTCATTGAATCAGGGTTTGCATGATGAACGACAGTATCATTCCAAGTGTTGTAGGCAATATTTATGCTGTAATCGTCATAGAGTACGTAGTCGTTTGCGCCACTGATTTTGAGCGTATCGCGGTTATGCTCAGGTAGCATGATGTAACTTGGGCGAAAGTCAGTGTACTGTTGTTGGATTTCACCGAGCGCTAGGTCAACACTGGTTTCCACTGCATTCGCGTTTATTGTTGAGTTGGGTATATCCGCTGCATTTAATGTTTCATGATGTTCGAGTTCAACACCAGCATGCCACAGCACCGCTTGCGTTAAATACCACAGTCCGGTGAGGCTCATTACGGTCATAAACCAAAGCGACCATACTCCGCTGAGTTTATGGATGTCAGCGGCAAGGGTGCGACCACCTTGTGATTTACGCAGCTTAAACTGAAAAAACGCTAACCAAAACTTTTTGTATACCATAAGACCTGTGATCAACGCACCCAATAGGATCAGTGACATAAACGCCACTAAATAGTAACCAACACTGTAGCCATTTTGCCATGGAAATAGCAGCCAGCCATGTAGTGAACGCATAAAGTTAATAAACGTATTGCCGTCATTTATTTCCTGAACAGCTCCTGTGTACTGGTTTACGTATGCAAGCGCATAGGGCTTGTCGACGTCGGTAAACATCACCACATAGGTCAAATAGGGCTCTCTCACATTGAGCCCCATGACATCTGCACTTGGGTGCTCATCCTTAAACGCGCGTAACACTGAGCCCGCTGACATCTCACTTACCTGACTGGGGTTATGTGCCCGAGAATCAGGGTTGGTAAGCCATGTAAGTTCATGGCTGAAAACGGAAATGGTACCTGTGATACAAATAAAGCAAAACAGTAGCCATATTGGCAGTGAAAACCAACCATGCAACTGAAACCAAAACTTGTTGCTTATTTTCTTTGCCATTGTGTGTTCCTAGTTTTTTGAATGACGGCGACAAATTAAAGCTGAGGGAGTATTTGCGCAAAAATGTAAATAAAGTATATCTTTTTAAAAGTGTAAATAGCAATTATATTCATTTGGATGTACGTTAAATGGCATGTTTTATTCGTTTAGCGGTTTATCTTACTTGTTTCGTTTATAGGAAAATCTTTTTAAATTAGTTGGTTACTGTTTTTAGGAACGTTCCTTAAATCGGGTTCGAAACAGGTTGTAATTCACCTTAATGTTATTGCTAATGGTTATCATCTGCATTATTATCGTTTCAATTTTTACAATATTAGGATGAACCCAGTGAACACTCTGCCTCTCAAAACGCTCTCATTTGCTGTTATGGCAGCGCTCGGCACGTCAGCATTACAGGTGCAAGCAGCACAGCAAGATAATGAAGAAATTGAAAAAATAGTTGTGACGGGAAAATACACCGTCAATGAAGTGATAGACACCGCAACTGGCTTAGGGTTATCTCTTCTTGAGACGCCGCAATCTGTTAGCGTTATTACTGCTGCACGGATCAAAGAGCAAAAACTCGATACATTAACCGATACCGTGTTAAATGCGATTGGGGTGTCAGCGAAAGAAATTGATAATGTTCGTAATACGTTGCAGTCTCGTGGCTTTGACATTACCAACTATCAAATTGACGGCGTTCCTTTGTCATGGAGTTTAGCGGGGGATTCAGGCGAAACCATCGCGGATGTTGCTATATACGAGCGCGTGGAGTTTGTGCGTGGTGCAACCGGGTTATTAACCGGCGCGGGCGATCCTTCAGCTTCAATTAACCTAGTACGCAAACATGCAAATAGCACCGACCTCACAGGTTTCACTAGTGTCTCTTTGGGGAGCTGGAACAATAAAGAAGTGATGGTGGACGTTGCCAATGGATTAACTAACGATGGCAGTGTGCGTGGACGAGTGGTCGCGAAGTATGAAGAAGGTGACTCGTATCAAGATCTCTTCTCTGACGAAAGTACCGTGCTTTATGGGGTATTAGAAGCGGATTTAAGCACGCATTCGACAATCCGCGTTGGTGCAAGCTATCAGCGAAACGATCCTACCAGTCCAACTTGGGGGGCACTACCTACTTTCTTTACTGATAGAAGTAAAACAGACTGGGAAGTCGAAAAAACCACGGCTGCAAATTGGACTGAGTGGCAAACTACTGGCACTAATGCTTTTGTGAACTTTAGCCATAACTTTGCGAATGGCTGGGAACTGGTCGCTAATTACAACAAGCTGAAATACGAGCAAGATACAGAGCTTTTATACCTTCATGGTCAATTAGACAAAACAACAGGCGAAGGTCTAGCGTCTTTGCCTTATAAAAGTACTGGTGAAAGTAACCAAGACAGCTTTGATATCCGGCTTCAAGGTTTTTATCAACTCGCTGGTCGTGAGCATGATTTTGTAACCGGCGCGCTTTACAGTGAGCAAAGCGCCGATACCCTCACTTTTGCTGCGCTCGATAATGCCTTTTTGCCTGTTGGCAATTTTTACGAGTGGGATGGGAATTTTCCTGAGCCGACGTGGGGCACAGAAACCTCAGTTGCTCAAGATATGGATACCGAGCAAACAGGGTTTTACGCCGCAACAAGGCTAAACCTTAGCGATGAGCTTAACGTGATAGCGGGTGGTCGGTTGTCGAGCTGGCAGCGCGAAGGCGAAAGCTATGTCATCATCACTGACTTTGGCGACAATGGCGTATTCATTCCTTACGCTGGCGCCTTATATGACATGTCGACAACGCAGCGAGTGTATGCAAGTTACACTGAAATATTCCAGCCGCAAAATGCCCAAGACCGTAATGGTGATTTCCTGGAGCCAATCAAAGGCAAATCATACGAAGTGGGGTTAAAAAGCACCTATCTAGATGATGCGCTGCAAACCACATTGGCGATTTTCCAAATCGAACAAGATAACCTAGCTCAAGATGATATAGGATACATAGTTCCAGGTTCGGCAAATACAGTCGCGCAATATGCTGCTGAAGGCACAACCAGTAAAGGCTTCGAATTTGAAGTGGTGGGTCAGTTAACTGACGGTTTTGATGTGCATTTGGGTTATTCACAATACAAAGCCGAGGATGCCAAAGGCATTGAAGTGAATACCGATAACCCAAGAAAGCAATTTAAGTTGTATGCGACTTACCAATTTGTGAAAGCTTTACCTGAGTTGACGATTGGTGGTGGCGTGAACTGGCAAGATGACACGTATTCAGTAACGGGCAACAATAGGCTAGAACAAGATGCCTATGCACTGGTTAGCTTGATGGCAAACTACGCACTGGCAGACAATATGGCGCTACAACTCAACGTAGAAAACCTCTTCGATGAAAAGTACTACAGCCAAATTGGCTTTTTTGATCAGTATCGTTATGGCGCGCCGAGAAATTACAGCTTAAGTTTCAGCTATGATTTTTAGCAGACTGTAAACTAACTAAGCGTGGCTGGTGGGCCACGCTGTTGTTCATTGTCTATTTATTGCAAGTTGTGTATGCTTGCAACACATCATTTAAAAGGAATTTATAATGAGTTTATCCCCATTACTGCTGGTCGTTGGCTTATTGGTAAATATAAGTACAGCCTCAGCCACACCCAACAATCAATATGTGATTAGCCAACTACAACCGCTGACTGGTGAACTTCCCACGATACAGAGTGACGTTGATAGGCAAGCTCTTGCGCTGCAGGTTATGGCCGAGTTAGATGAAAGTAATCGCCGACTGCGCAGCAAACGTGAAGAATGCAACAAGGTTACGACGGTTCTAAACAACTCGCAATTTAGCACGCTCAACATTGAGGTAGACTATTATCTTCCTGTACTCACTTATTTTAACTACTTAAACAAAAATCAGTGTGAATCTGCGGAGTTTAGTGATTTTTCACGAAGGTTTGCTGTCAATTATGTAATGTTAAAAGATGAAAGAAGCTTCGAAAGGTTAAAGTTAATGAGTCTAGTACCTTCTCTCAGTTACAAGGAGCTCATGGAGGCCGATGAAACATTCAATACCTTACCCCAACCCGTGAAAGAGGCTGCGCTGAAAGCTGATTTTCTAAAAAACAACTTTAATTATGTTGAAAGCTTATTGCCAGTTTTGACATTTAAGTGATTAAAGGTGTCTGTGGTGAAATCTCGTTATTCGTTTTGATACTGTTTGGGTTTCACGAATAAGTTGTCGTAGCGTCTCGTAAGATAACCTCGTGTAAGGCGACTCAGCGTAAACCGAGGTGAATGGTGTTGTTCTAGCGCCAAAAATACATGGTTTATCATTGCGGCGACTATATTTTGAAGATCGGTCATTAACAGGAGGGAGTTTTGGAAAGTGACATCAAAAGGACACGAAGCTTAATAAAGCATTTAGTAATAGCGCTACTATCAGTCGCTGCTATGGGTATTGTTAATGCCAAAACTTCAATGACTTACACTGAATTGTATAACAAGCTACCGCTAAGCGAATCGGAGTTTACTTCTTTACAGAGTGAGTTTGATTTAAAGTCGAGTGAGCACGCGACGATGATGGAGTTATTATCAAGCTATAACTCGCTACATAAAAGAAGAATGAGCTGTCGAGCTGTCGACAACATACTTACAGTAAAACAAATGGATGCATTGAGCATTGACAAAACACATTACGTAACAGTGTTATTTTACGTCGATAGTGTAAACAAAAGTCGGTGTGAGCGAGCAGCGTATGAGCACTTTTTGAGATTGCTTGCAGTCAATTTGGTTGTTCAAAAAGAGCCAAAAAATGTTGAGCTAATAAATTCCATGAACACTTTATCATCTCGCCTTTATGGTGATTTTAGGGAGTTTAAAGCCGAGTTTAATCTCTTACCGGAACAAGTTCGAGAAACAGCTCTTAACGCTGACTACTTAAACAAGAACTTCAATTTATTTGCTACGCTTGACAGTGTGATGGAATAAACCAGGGCTGCAGGCCATGCCTCTGCAGGGCCTGTATGCTGCAGAAACTATAATAATATGATTGAAAAGGAATTTTACAGTGAATTTATCCTCAGCATCCTTAGTCGTGGGCTTATTGCTAAATGTGAGCACAGTGGCCGCTACACCTGATTATCAAGAGATACTTAACAAGCCACCTGTGCAGCCCAGCGAACTCAACACGCTACTGGACAATTTTGGAATAGAAGGTTTTGAACGACGGGCAATGTCAGCGCTTATAGAGAGCTATAACCGATTACAGAGTAAGCGCAAGGAATGTGAGAACGTTGATAATGTGTTGAACAAGTCGCAATTGAGCCCGCTAAAAATCAATATGAAGCACTACCCCTTAGTTCTTCATTACTTTGACGGTCTCAACAAAAATCAGTGCGAATCAGCAGAGTTTAGTGAATTTTCAAAGTTACTTGTCGTCAATCATGCAGCGAAAGGGCAGCATAGTGATTTCACCTTTTTAGAGGCCATCAATGCTGCGTCTTCTTCTCGCTATGCACACTTTATTGAAGCTGAAGCAAGGTTTAATGCCTTACCTGAGACGGTAAAAGAGGCCACACTAAAGGCGGGTTTTCTTCAGATCAACTTTAATTATCTTAAAAGCATAGAACAGATCTACGGATTCGAACGATAGAAGGAATAGTTGATGAATCGCCAGTTATTCATTTCGATATTGTTTGGACTTGTATTCGCACAACAAGCGAACGCTGAATCAATGTCAGTAGATCTTACGCCGACCATTGAGTATCCAGTTGAACAATTAGCACCAGTTCAAAAGGCGCTGCTTAGTGAGCTGTTAAATAGCGTAACACAACTGGGTGATAGAAAAGCGGCATGCGAAAATGCGCGTGTTATTACACCAAAACAATTACACAGTCTTAATATTACCCCGCAGCAGCGAAGTATCGTTTTATCTTATTTTTATATTCACCAAAAAAGAGAATGTGAAGCCGAAGAATATGGCGAATTCGCCAGACTTGTTGCTGCGAATTTAGCGGTGCAAAAGCAGCCAGAAGTCTTAAGGTTCGTCAATGCGCTAAACACGGTAAGCTCCAGCGTTTATTTCGATTATGTTGAAACGGAGCTGGAATTTAACCAGCTACCAGAAAGTGTTCGCAATAAAACCTACCAAGCCGAGTTTTTACAGCATCCGTTTAGTCTTATGCATACGCTAGAACAGTTCGAATGATTCGGCGTGCTGTTCTTATTAAGTAAAATCTAAGCTGGCATAATACGGTTTAATAATTCGTATGCGGTACGTTTTGCATCATCTACGGCTTGATCGGGTACTTGATGATTTGCAATCCAAAGTGCGAGACTCGTTAATCCACCATTGATAAATTGAGCGCTAGTTTTATGCGCTTGAGAACTCTGTTGCGGTGCGATTACACTTAGTAACTGTGTGATTGATGCCACACACCCTGACGCTGCCTTTTCGAGTTGTTCAGGCTCTAATACCGACTGCGCATCACGTAATATGATACGCTGTATCTCGGGCTCCGTAGCCATATCCAAGTAAGTTTCTGCACGTTTCAAAAGCGCTTGCTGAGGTGAGGTTTCACTACGTTCAATATCACGGAGCCGGATATCCATTTCACTATCTAGTTGCTGTACGACAGCGTAAAACAACCCTTTTTTGTTGCCAAAGTGATGATACAGCGCTCCTCGAGTGAGTCCTACGTCCGCTGTCAGCTCTTCTAACGCCGTCCCTGCAAATCCTTTACTTGCAAAAAGTACTCTGGCTTGGGCCAATAGCTCGCTGCGGGTTTTCTCCATCATGCTGCTTCTTGTTGTCATTTTGCGATCCTTATTAAAAAACTACACAATTTATAATTGACATACAGTGTGTATGTCAATTATTTTTACATACACACTGTATGTGAAAATAATCTCAAGGAGAGATCAATGAATAATCCTTACTCCGAAATTTTTAAGATAAAAGGAACTAAGCATTTTAGCTGTGCTGGTTTTATTGCTCGTATGCCGCTCTCTATGATGGCGATTGGGTTAATCACCATGCTTTCGCAACTCTATGACTCATACTGGGTTGCAGGTTCCATCGCTGCGCTATTTACCTTCACCATGGCATTTGCTGCGCCGCAGTTGTCGCGACTGATTGATAGGGTAGGGCAACGCAAGGTTGTGATCCCTGCGACCTTGTTCAGTGCTGTATCTGCGCTGGCATTGTTGCTATTAAGTCACTTGCAAGCGCCACTTTGGAGCCTCTATGTTTTAGCCATGTGTGCGGGCATTATGCCAAGTGTTCCGGCTTTAGTTCGGGCCAGATGGAGCGCGATACAATCAGATCAAGATTTACTTAATACGGCATATTCTTTTGAGTCGGTACTGGATGAAATTACCTTTGTGATAGGACCTCCACTTGCGATTGCACTGAGCAGCTTGCTCTTTCCTCAAGCCGGTCCGTTGCTAGCGGTTATTTTGTTTGTGATAGGCAGTATCTGGTTAGTGTCGCAAAAGGACACCGAGCCAAAAATAGAACAAAGTGAAAATCAGACCCGCACTTCCGCACTGGCTAACTCCACGGTTAAGTTGCTTAGTTTGGTGTTATTGGCGCTCGGTGTAATAGTTGGTGCTATCGATGTATTAAGTATCGCTTTTGCTCAGCTGCAAGGGATGCCAATTGCGGCCAGCTTAGTATTGTCGATGTACGCGCTTGGTTCTTGTATTGCTGGGTTTGGATTTGGGGCCGTTAAGTGGCGTGTGTCTATGCCAGTACTGCTTGTACGTTTTGCGATATTCACATTGATCGCGAGCGTGCTATTACTCAGTGTTAAACACGTTTATGGTCTGGCAGTAGTGATGTTTATTTCGGGACTCGCGTTTGCTCCAACCATGATCATTGCCATGGGTCTGGTTGAGCAAAGCGTACCAAAACACTTACTCACTGAAGCCTTAACTTGGCTAATTACCGGGCTCGGTGTAGGGATCGCAGGTGGGGCTGCGTTGACCGGATGGGTCGTTGAACACCTTACCGTGGATCTTGGATTTGGGGTTGCAGTCGTCGCTGCTGCTACCGTGGTGTTACTCGCCTGGTATCAAAAACACCACGATACAAGGCGAGTAACTCAAGTTGTCAGTGAATAGGATGTAAGAGTCGCGCTTACTTCGCGCGACATACCGCTTGTTTATCTGTAGTTTCGCTGCTGCAGGTTAGAAAAGCGGCACCACTTTCATCCAAAAATTCCCCTTGCCACGCGCCATCTTTGCCAAGCTTGATGGATAAAAAGCCGAACTTACCTTGCTCGTTAACGATTGCGTTTTGGCTATCAAGTGCATAATCAAATTCACTAAAGGCATTGGTATCACTGAGGCTGACGCCGCTATTGCCGACAACGATTTGCGCAGGGCGCGCGGTACTGGCAGCAAAGGTTGAAGACTGATAAATATGCATATGTCCTGCGAGTGATAAAGTTACGTGAGCAGGCAACTTACCTTGTCTGGTGCTCTTCAGCGCGGTTTGCAACATCACATTTAGTGTGTCTTTGGTTGTTGGGTCTTCAACGCCCCAAATGGGTCTGTGGCTCATAATCCACATGGGTTTGGCTTTGAGCAGTTCGCTTCTGACATTAAGTCGTTGATATTGCTGTTGGTAGACTTTTGTCAGGCCATTATCAGCACTGGCATCACAGGCATTGGCGCTATCCATTACCCACACACTGAGCGGTTTTAAGTTGATGGTATAGGAGTTTTGCACAATGATATGGGCACTTGCAGATTGTGGCGGTTGATTATAATCCCCTTGAGATGGACATTGCTGTTGGTCAATGGCATCAGGAAGATTGGCTCCCGGGCCAAAAAAGTAAAACCAGCCAATTCCTGCGCGGCTACAAAGTTCATGATTGCCTCGCGCAAAAATCCATGGTGCGGTTGCTGAAAGATCCGTTGTTGCGGCAAAAAAGTCGGCTTGCCAGTTGCTCCATGTATCTGGTCTTGGGCTATTTAACGCGTTTTGACTGTAGTAGGTATCGTTAAGACCGCAGCTAGTACCACCATATCCACCATCGCCTGCGTCATAAGCATAGGTATCACCGGAAATCGCACCACCCGTGCCTCGGTAGTTGAAATCCCCCATATGGAGCAACAATTGTGGTTGTTGCTTTGCCCCTTGCTCTGCGAGGGTTTTAAACGGCTCGGCAGCAGTGTTGTTTTCGCAAACGGATGACTTACAGCCAGTGTCGCCAAAAACCGCAATTTTATTCGGATCGAATGTCACGGGTGCTAACGAGAATTGGCTACCACTGACGGTATAAGCCGTGTTTGGGGAGATTTTTGCTTCACATACTGAAACCGGAAAGTGTGTTTGGTCTGGACGCATTGCTCGCAACTGCATCGGCATGGATTTTTTACCAAAGAGCAAGCTTGGGCATTGATTGGCGTCGCTGAGCACGCCGTCAACAACAACGCGCGCGTAAATATTTGGGGCTTCAGTAGTGGAAGGCGCGAACATTGAGTAAGCGCCTAATACTTTGGTATTTGCTTGTTGGACTGCAAACGTGCTGCTACAAGCAATTAAATTGAGCGTCGCAATGGCGATGATGATGCGCATGACTTCATTCCTTTTTGAACAGTTGAATGAAGTTTAATGCATTGTTAACAATTTGCGAGTCTCGAATACGAATATCCTTATTCTTAGCTGATTATTGGTGGCTGCAGCGGTAGAAGCCGGTGACTGTGTCTTGGCTAAAACGTGTGCCGTTAACATAGGTGTCTTGGTTGATTTTACCAAACTGCGCTAGGTTAAATTGCAGCCGTGCAAGCATTTCAACACTCGAGGCCTGCTCAAAGATTTCTGTTACTGGTGGATCACCAACAAAGTTGGTATACCAAGGAAACCAAGAATTATCCTGCCCGCTGACTGTTTGATTCGGATAATAATTCCCCCCTTGCCAACGGTCGAAGGTAAGATCTTCGAGGCTAAATAGGCCAAAACCTGGCTGTGTCATACAAGCATCAGCCGCCTGATACTCAGGATAACCTGAGCTGGCAGCAAAATGATTACAAACATTATGTGGCAAATTACTGCTATTCGCCGCTTGATATTCCACCTTTCTAAACATCACAGGATGTGCGGGGCTTCCCGATGGGTAGACGATATTCGCCGCGACAGGCGAACCCCAGCGATAATGGTACATGGCCACAGCCAATCCTAAACCTTCCTTACTGGTGGCAACATTATCTGGATGAGTCCACACTCCACCCGGATCGGTTGGCGTTGCCCCATTTTTAAAAATAATCCCATATTGATTGTTTTCTAATTGATTCATTAGATTTGGCGTTGTGTTGTCAACCACAGTCGTTGGGATCATTGTACTTGCGGCATTGGGGGTGTAGGTGAGTGTTGGGTTATTTAACGCCTTCCAGCATAGCAAGCCATAACCATAGCCACTGGCTATCATCGGGCAGCCAGACATTGCTGATGCCGATTGGTTGCTTTCATACGCATGTGTTGTTGAACGTGCCGAAACTTCGCCGGAGCTAACCAATATTCCCCAAGCATTGCGAGTAATGCGAATATCAGCAAACTCAGTGTCAGGAATAAATACCGTTGTGGCCGAAATAACCTGTAGCCCTAAATCTAGTTCTAGTAGAGAGGTGGCAACGAGGGCGTCTTCATGAAGCTTTGGATATTGCGTCATAATCGTTTGCTGCGATGGTTTAATCACAGCGTCTCTTGGTGATAATCCCAATAGATATAAGCGATCGTTATCAAGATAGCTTGCCAGTAAGCGTGACAGCTCAAGTTGTGCGATTGGACGCTTGGCTTGTATATTTGAGCGGGTATCCGTGAGGGTGAGGTCGGTATTTTGAAGCAGCAACCAATGCTTATCACTTAGGCCAACAACCTGAGTTTGATTAAGGATGTGGCGAGATACGCTATCAGCTTGGCGAGTAACAATTAAACTATCGTCATTCAATGAATAGCTAGACTGTGTGGTGTCATTGTGGTGATGGCGCAGCGCCGGCGGCTGATATTGTCCGATTAAGGTGGTCAGTTCAATGCGAATGGCGTCGCGAGTACTTTGAATAAGCCAGTTTCCTGTTTCATCTCGAACAAAAATAGCCGGGATATATTGGCCAGATTTATCCACGCTAAATGCTTGCCAAGTGGTATTACAGGCTTTAGCGCAGGAGGGGGAACTTCGTGTAAGGGATGACTTGTCTTTTGTCAGAGATTCGTCATAGTTATCATTAAACACAAAGGGTAACTCAGCTTTACCCGAGGCGAGTTGCAACGTGAACAGTAAACGCCGTTGATTGCCGCTGGCATAGAGTCTGTTTTCTTTTAGATAACCGAGCTGGAGTTGAGAGTAACTCTCTAACTTTTTCATGTTTCCAGCTTCACCTTGATAGCTGGGCTCATACGTCTCGCTATTGAATGGTGCAGTTTGCTCTAATTGGGGAAATTGCAACGTTTGTTTGCAGGCATCTTCTGCGCATGTTTGTAAGGTGATCCTTTGGTCCTGATATTGAAAAGAATACCAAGGTGAAAGGGCTTGATAACCTTGTTGACCAGCGTGAAATAATAGCGGTAGGGTTGATGTGTCGTAGTGCTCTGACTCTGCTGAGGCGTTAACGCTTAAAGACAAAGCCCAGCAGGTAAGCGTGGTGGCGATGAACTTATTCATAATCTTTCCTTATTGGAGTAGGGCAGCGCATAGCCGCCCTTAACAAAAACCTAGTGAATGATGCCTTGGCGTTGGCCCGCATTAACGGGTTTGTTGAGTTGGACAGAGAGCCAGTTTTCAACGTCACTACGTAACGACGCGTCGCTATCAGGACCGGATTGTGACGAATAGAACCATAACCCTGTAGGTGCTGGGGCATTGACATTGCTGCCGCAGGTAAAGTGATTTGCCGCATACATCACCGCGCCTGAGCTACCATATTCGTAATGACTGTCCGAATAACCACCGTAGCCTCTGGCTTGTACCCGACCTTTTGAATCAAGGGTAAAGTGATACACCTCATTGGGTTGCAACAGAAAAGGACTGACGTCGGACGAATCGAAGCGCGCGCGCATTGTGGTGGTAACACTGGCTTGATTACCCGAACGCGTGATCATGGCTGCCAAGTTGGTGATAAGCGCATCGGCCAATTGACCATCCAGCAAGCTGCCTGGGTTGCCATTGACGATTGCAGAAGTAATGCCAAGTGCGGCTTTGACGACTCCAATGGTGGAGTTTAAATTCCATGTGGTGTTGTATCCCATGGCTGCGCCACCGGCTTTATTAAACAAGATGACTTCAGGTGCCGCTCCTGGCAAATCGACCGCAAATTTTGCGCCGTCAGTTGCATGTGAGTTGGTACCTTTTGACCAGATTTTTTTAGCTTGCCCGGTTACATGGTAGCGAGCTGAATAAGTGCCTCTGACTTCTAAATTGCCCGAACAGGCATTACTTTGATTACATGCAAATCCCCCCGTGTCTGCACATAACATTTTGACGTGGAACTCTGTCGAGTTGTGGGCTGAGGTGTTATCGAAACTGAGCGCTTTATTTTTTGACCAACGCTTCCCCTTAGCTGAGTGAAAGGCGCCGTAGGCTGAGGTATTGACATAAGCATGGTGCTTAGAGAAACCACTACCATCGCTGGTGGATGTGCTCCAAGGCGTTTGGGTTGATGGGTAGTTCGTTACCACTTGGCCTGTGCTGGTTGAAGGGGTCACCATTTGACATGAGCATTGTGACTTAGGTCCGAAGATGGGTTTTTTAGTCAGCAATTCTTTTAATTCGGCAAGAATATCTGACGGTAGCGTCCTATCGTATTCAAGTACCGAGAGCCCTTTACGTTTCGGCGCTGCGTACTCCTTATGCCAAGTGTTGTAAAGCTGCGGTGCATTTAGCTCTAAATGTTGGCTGAGTGTTGGCACTTTTTGCTGTTGTGTCCATTTTTCGAATACCGTCGGTTTAAATTGAATAAGATATCGAGAAAAGAAAAAGTTATCTTCAGGCGCTTGCTCGGTAAAAGCATTTTCCCATGCTGATAACACGTTTTGATCGATAGCTTTTGCTTGGCTTAGCATCTCGCCATCTCGATAGTCGCGGATCAAGCTATCGACGTAGCGGTCTAATTCATATTCTTCGTCGTTGTCGGAGATATATTCAAGCAAGGAAACACGGTCTTGAGACCAGTTTGAAATGGCTTGCCACGCTTCTGGGCTTACTTGAGAGGGAGCCATTTCTCCATATTCTTCTGCGGCTTGTAGCGAAATACTACCCAGTAACAACGTGCTGGTAACTAGGCTGACTAATTTGGGGGTGAAATTTCTCTGTTTCATTTTTCTATTCCTTCATCGTTGTGCTGAGTCAACATGCCTCATGCATTGTTAACTTGCCTTGTGATGTTGGAAACTTTTTCAGCGATTGAATAGGAGGTTGTAGGGCCAGTTAGGGTCAACTTGGGTAAAACCTTTGATATTAAACGGACGCCTTGGGTTAGGTAAGTTTTGATATCAAGCTGTGGTAAATAAAAACTTAAATATCAAAGGTCTACTTATATTTTTACCCAAATTTACCCAATTGCCCCGTAACTTTTGCTGCAATCAATATTCGCTTGAGGCAGGATTTTGCTATCGCCGTTATTGGAGTCTCAGCGTGAGTACATTCGCAATCGAATAACGGTGTCATAACCAATAAGGAGACAGTTATGAGACGAGTAATAGTATTGGGAGCAACTTTGATTGCGAGCTTTGTACAAGCCCATAGCCCAGAAATGATAGCGCAGCTCGAAGTTGCTGATGGGGCGAAATGTCCAAAGCGGCAAACGATTCTGCTAGGTAAAATGACATTAACAGCTGGGACCTTTAAATATTTACACAGTGAAGGAAGTAACGTTTGCACCAGTCCTAAGCAAAGTATTTCTGGTCGCATTACACCACAACTAGATTGTGGCCAGTTTGATGATTGGCGGCTTGCTTATGATATGGGTAATAAAATGTGTCAATCTCTACATCAAAATATGAAAGGCTTTAGTAATAGCTTAAAACCTGATATGGCAGTGTATCCACGCTTTGAAGGGCCTTTTGAATTCAAAGGAGACCGTCATCATCAAGAGTATGAGGCCGGTATGGGCGTGACCTTAGCATGTTATTTATGTGAGACCGCCACGGTTAATTAGGGCCTGTTAATACCAGAAGGGGCGAAAGCCCCTTTGTTGTAGACATCAAGTAGCGTTGGAGCACGCTAAGATTTGCTCCAGTTGTGCAACTTTTTCACAAAGAGGTGCTGTATCGAAATTAGCGTCTTGGCATTGAGTGAGTACATATTGTGCCGTGGTAACAATATTTCGAATACGCGGCTTTTTGGGCAGCGTTTTGATATTTAGATAGCGTTCAAGAGTACGCACTCGTAAGCGACCATCATCGATATTCACTTTCCACACTTTGCTTTCTTCCGCTAATTCGACACGAGTTTTGCCACTACCTTGCTCCCAAAGCGTCAAAGTGAGTGTCATTACTTCAACCATCAATTGTCTAGCGGCCTGTTCGTCAATGCTCATATGTCCACCGTGCAATCCATTAGTACCCGTGCGGGCGGTATAGCGAGCAAAGCTGTAAGTAACCAGCACACCCACTACAAATGCGATAAACCCGACGAGTACATGAGACAAAATACTTGTCTCTGTTTGGTGCTTAGGCGCGGCCAAGACGTTAGCGCTTTGAAGGCGAAATTGATAAAGGTTTTCACTTTGTACACGACTAGTTTTAAGCATGTCATTATAACGCTGTGCGGTCTCTACCGCTTCTTTATAAGCGTGTGTTTGTAGTTGGGACTGCAATAAGGCAATGTAAAATAACTCCGTAAGCTGACTATTTTGCTGATTATGCGCTTCAAGCCCCTGTTTAAGTATCGTTTGTGCTGTTAGGTTATCGCCCTCAAGCTGCTTGAGTTTGGCTTCAATAAGCAGTGCTCGCTGATCCACTTTACCGTGTTGAATTAGTTGCCGAGTACGTTTAAATGAAGCAAGTTGCTGTTGTGCCTGAGCGATATGATTTTGAGCAATGGCAATTTCGGCCAATAATAAATAGGCTCGAGACAATTGGGTATAGGCGCCACTTTGTGTCAAAGGTTGAAGTAAATCTTCAATGATTTCAATTGCTTTGTTGTAGTCGCGCTTTTTGTAGAAGACTTCCGCTATGCTTAGCAAGGTGTGGTTCGCTTTGACCTGGTCGCCGGCTTGTTGGTGGAGCGCATGGGCTTGACGAAATGAGAGAATGGCATCATCCAACTGATTAATATCCCTCGACACATTCCCTAAATTATTAAGTGTGATCGCTTGTCTTTGCTGGTTATTTGTTGCTTTCGCTATTTGGTAGCTTTCTAAAAATAAAGTAAGGGCGGTATCTAGATCTCCGAGTGCCTGATAAGCATTAGCTAAATCGTTTGCCGATTTACCCAGGAGTTCGTTTTGTTGCAACTTAGCCGCAAGCGTTTGCGCTTCGTGGAAGCTCTCCAGCGCTTGAATATAATTGCGCTGGCGGTAACGATTAATACCACTTTGTCTTAACACCTGAAAGCGCTGAAGTGTGGTTAACTTCCATGCCATCAACTCATCCAGTATTTGATTGCTGAGCTTTATGTCACCCGCTCGACGATACAAGCTCACAAGCTCAAGATGTGCATCAAAAGCTTGAGCACCGTTGGGTTCAAGCGTTTCAAGATGTTGCTTACAAGACAAAATTTGGCTTGTGAGGTTAGCATTATTAGCACTTGGGCATTCTGAACCATGCGCCGGTAACACAACGAGCAGTAAAGCTAAAAGCAAAGGCATAAATATTAGTCTAGATACATTGTTTTTACATATTAATATAGTGGTAACAAAAAGTCGTGTCTGCCTTTAATAAATCTCAGGTGGACTATTTTTTGTATTTTGTTGCTGTCTAGCTGCTGTTGTTTAACTTTGCCAGTACGACCAAGTCTCGATTTGTTAATATTGTTAGTTGAATGTGTTTTTGGTATGGTCTTGTTGCTAATTAAGGCCCAGCTGAAGAAGCTGGAAATCAATCCATAAGGAAATAAAAATGAAGTTAAATACAATGTGGCTAAAGTCACTTAGCGTCGGTGTCGCGTTATTTGCACCATTAGTGAGTGCCGCTCCTCAGCTTGATAAAGCCATATTTGAGTACAATGCTGGATTAAACATCCAAGAGGAATTTAATATCTTTGCCGATGGTAACGTGACTGATCCAAATTATCCAAATAGTGAGCTACGTATTCAATTGGATAGTAGCAAAAGCTACGATCAAATTGGCTTTTATGACAAAGTTTACACTACATACGGTCAGGCGGTTGCATACAACACATTAGACAGACGTTGGGTTAAATTTAAGGGTAAGGTGCTTTATTTTTCAGGCGAAGACAACGGTAACCAAAAGATAGATACGATTGCTTTTCGCATTGTTAATCCCGCTGGAGAAACATCGGAGTGGGGAGAGATCAGAGTTAGCTTAGACCAAGCGTTTGGTGGTAATTACGATGTGTATCCGAGTGATGACTCGGCACAAACCTTTGCTGGTCAATCTGTTGATGTGTACGTTAAAGATAACGATAGTGGCGTACCATATTATTATGGTGTTGAGATTTTTAGCTCACCAGCTAACGGTACAGTATCTGTTAACAGTGACTATTCCATTACCTACACACCAAAAGCAGGGTTCATTGGCCAGGATTCGTTCCAATATCGCATTAAGGGTAACAACCTTTATGATATTACAAGCGCGCCAGCGACAGTTTCTATTTCGGTAGCAAATTAACCCCAAACTCAGGTCAATATGCACACATATTAAGTGTGTATATTGGCTATCCTTTTAGCAATAAAAATACTCCAGCCAAAGCAATTAGGCCTCCAAACATCATAGACTTAGTAATAGCTTCTCTGCGCAGTAGTCCAATCGTCATGACCATGAGCGGTGCCGTTGCAAAGATGGTTTGTGCGATAGCGGGATCAGTATGATTAACGGAAATCAACTGTAGCCAAAGGCCAATAAAGGTGCCAAAAAACACTGCAACGAATAACCAGTTTTTACTGTCGATTTGTTTAAGTGTGAGTGCTTTAAACAGGCTTTGTGATTTCAAATAAACAACAATAAAGGCCACAAATAGGGTGCCGGACCCTAAGCGGATAAGTGCCGCCCACAGACTACTAATGCTTTCGTTATTTAGCGCACCTTTGGACAGTACCATACCCGCCGCTTGGCAAATGGCAGCCGTGAGTGCAAAACAGACTCCCAAGAGATAATGTTTTTTGTCTAATACCGGCTGGCTTCTACTTGGCTTAATCGCCAACATCACACCAACGGTCGTCACTGCAATGCCGAGCCAAGCGGATGCGCTGAGATAAACACCAAGGAGCACAATGTTTAAGATCCCCGCGATGGCAGGTGCAAGACTTTCAATAACCAAAGTGCGAGCAGGGCCTATATTTCTGAGTGCGGCAAAGTAAGCGCTGTCACCAATCGCTATGCCCAGTATCCCACTGGCTATCAGCCAGCCCCAGCTCGAGAGTAAGGTCGGATACATAGCATCACCTGCGATGAGCAAACACAAGATCATCAAAGCAGAAGCGATGACGCCTTTGCTAACGTTCAACTCAAATGGACTAAGGTGATGGCTAAATCGTTTATACAGTATGGTTGAGCCAGCCCATACCCCAGCCGCCGCAATCGCTGCCGCTTCGCCAATACCAATCATAAATATCAAGTTTCTTGTGTTTATTTATATGATGGCAAGTATACATAAATTGAAATAATCAGTGAGAGGTGAGACATCAAATTATTATCACAAATGTTTAGACGTCCATACATCTAGAGGTTGAAATTTTCCAGTTTTTGTCCATAATAATGCCATTCGATTAGTCTGGAGCAGCGCATGCCAATCACCGTCACCGACGAACTCCCAGCCATTGCCCAATTGCGTCATGAAAATGTGTTCGTGATGCCACAAAGTCGTGCATCAACGCAAGAGATCCGCCCAATGCGGCTCGCGATATTAAACTTGATGCCGAATAAGGTGGAGACTGAGGTGCAATTTATCCGATTACTGGCAAATACCCCTTTGCAGGTGAATGTTGATTTGTTGCGACTAGACACCCACCGCAGCTCTGAAAACTCAGAGCAGCATCTAGATATGTTTTACCGCTATTTTTCGGATGTGAAAGATCAAAACTATGATGCTTTGATAGTCACCGGTGCGCCGCTGGCGCATCTTGAATATGACGATGTGGTGTATTGGCAGGAATTACAGGCGTTTTTTGATTGGGCTGAGCACCATGTTACTTCAACCCTGTTTTCTTGTTGGGCCGCACATGCCGGTTTGTATCACCATTATGGGTTAAAGCGAGCACTCAAAAATGACAAACTGTGTGGCGTATTTAAGCACCACTGTTATTTTGATCACGGGGCGCTCACTCGCGGCTTTGATGATGAGTTTTTGGTGCCACACTCACGTTATGGTCATATCGACATCGACAAAATTAACGGGTGTAAAGATCTAGTGGTGTTAGCAGGCTCTGAAAAAGTGGGCGCTTACTTAATTAAAAATCACTCAGGTAGCCAAGTATACATTACCGGTCATCCTGAATACGACGCCGATACGCTACAAAAAGAATACCTTCGCGATTGTGAAAAAATGGCCAACGCACCGCAGCCTGAGAACTATTTTCCTGAGAATGACACCAGCAAACGTCCATCTAAGACATGGCAAAGCCATGCATTCTTGTTATTCTCAAATTGGTTAAACTACTATGTTTACCAAACCACACCTTATGATATTAACTTAGTTAGCCAAGATGTAAGGACTAACAATTATGCCGAATAATGTAGCCGTAAACGGTGAGCAAATAGCAGAGCAGCTTAAGCAAGCGATGCAGCAACGTATTCTGATCTTAGATGGTGCAATGGGAACCATGATCCAAAAGCACAAATTAGAAGAAGAAGACTATCGCGGTGAGCGCTTTAAAGATTGGCATGTCCTTATCAAAGGCAACAACGATCTGCTAAGTTTGACGCAGCCTGAGATAATCAAACAGATCCATCGCGATTATCTAGCTGCTGGCGCGGATATCATTGAAACCAATACTTTTAATGCTACCACCATCTCGATGGAAGATTATGATATGGCAAGCCTAAGCCGTGAGATTAATCTTGAATCGGCGAAGCTTGCACGTGCGGTGTGTGATGAATTTACCGCCAAAGATCCTAGCAAGCCTCGCTATGTGGCTGGTGTGCTTGGTCCAACGTCAAAAACCTGTTCGATTTCTCCAGATGTAAACGACCCAGGTTTTCGCAATATCACTTTTGACAAATTGGTTGCAGCCTATGTTGAATCAACGCTTGCTCTTATCGAGGGCGGTGCTCACCTTATTTTGATTGAAACTATTTTTGATACGCTCAATGCCAAAGCCGCCTCTTACGGTGTAGAAGAAGCGTTCGAGCAAGCGGGTGTCACTCTGCCTGTTATGATCTCGGGCACGATCACCGACGCTTCCGGTCGCACGCTATCAGGGCAAACCACCGAGGCGTTTTATAACTCTATTCGCCATATTAAGCCAATCTCTATCGGCCTCAACTGCGCGTTGGGCCCCGATTTATTAAGACAGTATGTAGAAGAGCTGTCACGGGTTTGTGAGACCTTTACCTCTGTGCATCCAAACGCAGGGCTTCCTAACGAGTTTGGTGAATACGACCTAGAAGCCGACGACATGGCAAAAGAGATTATCGATTGGGGCAATGAAGGGTTTATCAATATTGTTGGCGGCTGCTGTGGCACCACGCCTGAACATATTCGCGCCTTCGCGAGAGGCCTTGAGCAAACCCAGCCGCGTAGCTTGCCTAACATCGAAGTGCGGATGCGTTTGGCAGGTCTTGAAGCCTGTAACTTAAATTAGGAATTCACCATGACACAAACAGCAGTATTTACCAATGTCGGTGAACGTACCAATGTAACGGGATCGGCAAAATTTAAGCGCTTAATTTTAGAAGAAGATTACGAAACCGCGCTGGATGTTGCCAGAGAGCAGGTTGAAAGCGGCGCGCAAGTGATCGATATCAACATGGATGAAGCCATGTTGGACTCAAAAGCTGCGATGGTGAAGTTTCTTAATCTGATAGCGTCAGAGCCGGATATTTCTAAAGTCCCCATCATGGTCGACTCGTCTAAATGGGAAGTCATTGAAGCGGGTCTGAAATGTATTCAAGGTAAAGCCATTGTAAACTCAATCTCCTTAAAAGAGGGTGAGGCACCATTTATCCACCAAGCCAAAATCATCAAGCGCTTTGGTGCAGCTGTGGTGGTGATGGCATTTGATGAAGTTGGTCAAGCGGAAACCGCAGAACGAAAGTTTGAGATCTGTCAGCGTTCTTACAAAATCTTGGTTGACGAGCTTGGGTTTCCGCCAGAAGACATTATTTTTGACCCTAATATTTTTGCGGTCGCTACGGGTATCGAAGAGCATGATAACTACGCCGTAGAATTTATCGAGGGCACGCGCAGAATTAAACAAAACCTGCCGCACTGTAAAGTGTCAGGGGGCGTATCGAACGTCTCTTTCTCTTTTCGTGGTAACAACCCGGTGCGTGAAGCGATCCACTCTGTGTTTCTTTACCATGCGATTAAAGCGGGCATGGATATGGGGATCGTCAATGCGGGTCAGTTAGCCGTGTATGACGATATTCCAAAAGAGCTCCGTGATGCCGTTGAGGATGTGATCCTCAATACCGACGCCGGTGCTGGCGAGCGATTGGTTGAAATCGCGCCTAAATACTCGGGCATGGCGCAAGCCGAAAAACAGGAAGATTTAGAGTGGCGTTCTTGGCCAGTTGAAAAACGCTTGGAGCACGCCTTAGTTAAAGGGATCACCGAGTTTATCGACGAGGATACCGAGGCCTGTCGCCAACAGTTTGATAAGCCAATTCAAGTGATTGAAGGGCCTCTGATGGATGGCATGAACGTGGTTGGCGACTTGTTTGGTGCGGGCAAAATGTTCCTGCCTCAAGTGGTGAAATCTGCTCGAGTGATGAAGCGCGCGGTTGCCTATCTTGACCCTTACATTGAGGCCGAAAAAGAAGAAGGCTCTAGTAACGGTAAAGTGATCATGGCCACGGTTAAGGGCGATGTACACGACATTGGCAAAAACATCGTGGGCGTGGTATTGCAATGTAATAACTACGAAGTTGTGGACTTGGGTGTGATGGTGCCGGCAGAGAAAATTCTGCAAACGGCCATTGATGAAAATGCTGATGTCATTGGCTTGTCTGGCCTTATTACGCCTTCCCTTGATGAAATGGTGCATGTCGCTAAAGAAATGACACGCCGCGGCTTTGATATTCCATTGCTTATTGGTGGTGCTACCACATCGAAAGCCCATACCGCAGTTAAAATTGAACCTCAGTATGATAAAGGTGTGATTTACGTCAATAACGCCAGTCGTGCGGTTGGTGTGGTATCTAGCCTGTTAAGTAAAACCCAAAAGCCTGAATTTTTGGCAAAAACCGCGGATGAATACGTCAAAGTACGAGAGCAGCAAGCGCGTAAAAAGCCACGCTCAAAACCGGTTACCTTGGCGCGTGCGCGCGATAATGCGGTAAAACTTGATTGGCAAAGCTACACGCCACCGGTCCCAAGTAAATTAGGGATCACTGAATTTAAAGACGTGAGCATTAAAACGCTACGCGATTATATCGACTGGACGCCATTTTTTATGACCTGGTCATTGGCCGGTAAATATCCACGTATTCTACAAGACGAAGTGGTTGGTGAAGAGGCGCAAAAACTGTTTCATGATGCCAATGCCATGTTAGATCAGTTAGAACAAGAGGGTACTTTGCAGCCACTGGGTGTGATTGGGTTATTCCCTGCTAACCGCGTGGGTGATGATATTGAAATTTATACCGATGAGTCGCGCAGCGAAGTCTTGGTTACGTCATGTCAGTTACGTCAGCAAACCGAAAAAACTGACTTCCCTAACTATTGTTTGTCTGATTATGTTGCACCTAAAGGCACACCTGATTATTTCGGTGCATTTGCCGTTACTGGTGGTCTTGAAGAAGATGACTTAGCGGACGCATTTGATGCCAAGCAAGATGATTACAACAAGATCATGATTAAAGCGGTCGCAGATCGCTTAGCCGAGGCATTTGCCGAATACTTGCATGAGCAAGTGCGTAAAGTGCACTGGGGATTTGCGGCGGATGAGGCGCTAAGTAACGAAGAACTTATCCGTGAAAACTATCAAGGGATCCGTCCAGCGCCAGGCTATCCTGCGTGCCCTGAACACACCGAAAAACAAAAAATTTGGCAGCTGTTAGATGTCGAAAACCGTATTGGTATGAAGCTGACTAGCTCATACGCCATGTGGCCGGGAGCGGCGGTGTCGGGTTGGTATTTCTCACATCCAGATTCTAAGTACTTTGCCGTTGCGAGTATTCAAAGAGATCAAGTAGAAGACTATGCCGCGCGTCAAGCGATGTCGCTAGAAGAAGCGGAGCGTTGGCTTGGTCCTAACTTAGGATATGAACCCGCATAATAGCTGAATTAAAGCCTAGCTTAACTTAATTCAAGACTAGGGCCTGTTGACCTTTGCTGTTTGATTTTTGTTCTTCTGAGTATGTTTTGGTCGCGACGCTCGACTTGCCGCCTAGTAATCTAGGCAAAAGTTGAGCAACAATGAACAAAGCGCACTCAGGTGAACCCAAAGGGCAGCGCTTGATTGGCATTTCTACTTTGTTATCGCCTGACTCACATAGAGCAACTATGCTACGCAGGCTCTGCCTTGTATAAATACCAATCAAACTGCTGCAAAAACAAACTTGAAAGATAAACAGGCCCTAAGGTAACCTAGGTTTTTTGTTGCCTTCACTTTTTGAGTTTTAACGGTTATTTGCGGGCTGATAAATTTCAAATCCAAATTCATTAGAATATGTTGTTTAGTGGTTAACAGAGCGCGCTAAATTCAAGTATACTGAATTGAATAACTGTTAATAATAAGGCTTTACTCAACAATGAAGATGAAGTGGCTGTTTTCACTCCTTTTTATTTCCAATCTCTGTTGGGGGAGTAATCAGCTGGTTGTTGATATAATCAGTAGCGAAAATTTCAGTCAGCGTTATGAGCACTTTCTTGCTGGTCGTGACGTCTTAGACGTTGATTCTTTCTTTCCTACCACCAAAGGTTCTCATATTGAAATCATCGAAATGGTACTATTACAGCAGGCTCTATTTCTTGGTGGTGAAACACGTAAAGTCGTATTTAATCCAAAACCTTCGGTGAATATTCTAGAGTTTTCTGATCTGATCGCTGGGGAAAGTTTAATCCTTGCTCGTAGTGTTTGGCATGAAAATATCGTGGACTATCGCGGCTCATTATTTATCTCAGATCCGCTTGTTGAAGTTGGAGATTACGAAGCAGGACTTTACGTCACCAAGCGTAACGTCGCACTGCAGCAAACGCCGCTTTCACAGCTTCGGCAGTTGAATGTTGTTTCTAACCCGCAATGGGAAGTGGATTGGCGTGCCTTGATGAATACAGACTTACACATGGTGAGCTTTATTGGCCCGTGGGAAACCATGTTGGCAATGGTAGAAAGCGATGTCGTTGACACTATGTTGATTAATTTTAGCGTGAGTGATTCTTTAACTCTAAATTTTGAAGGTAAAGAATATGTCCCAATCGAAAATATTAAGGTTGTCTTGCCAGACTCTCGGCATTTTGTCGTCAGTAAAAACCATCCTGAAGGCGTGCAAATATTTGCGGCACTCAATCGTGGGTTAAAAATACTTAAACGACGAGGCGTGCTAAAACGGGCGTTGACAGAATCTGGTTTTATCAACAAAAAAGTGGCGAATTGGCAGGTGGCTAACGCTGAAATGCTGGTGGGGGGAGACTAATGCAGCCAGCTGTGGTATCGCTTTGCATATTGGTAAGTGCGCTAATTACATTTTGTGGTTTTGCTTACGAATCTTCGGAACAAATACAGCGCAATTTAAATGCGCTACAAATGTCGGCTGAACAAGATTATGACTTGTCTTTATTACCGGACATCAGAGCGCTGCGAGAACAAGCGCGTGCGCAAGGTAATAAGCCGCTGCAAATCAAAGCATTACTGTTAGAGGGTAGTATAGTTCAACACTTTGGTGAGTTTGAGGATGGTTTGGACTTGCACCAACAAGCATTGCAGTTGGCCGAAGCAGATAACAATACATTTTTAAAGGCAAACACCTATCTCGCCATCGCTCACCTTGATATTGACTTAGAGAGCTATGAGTTAGCACAGCGTTATTTAGATAAAGCCTCATTGCTGGCTGAGCAAATTGATGATAATGCCCAGATAAAAGCCGATATCAGTTTATGGCAGTCGCGCTTGAATATGGATAAGGGCGCTTATCGTTTAGCGCTCAAGTCCTCTTTCGTACCAGAGATTTCAGGTATTCGACAGGAGACACTAGCGCAGTTAAAGCTGACGCGTTCTTGGGCTCATTTACAGATCGGTGAATATTTACCAGCTAAACAAATTCTAGATGAGTTAGACAATGCAGGTTATTTGGTTCAAAACCAAAGAATGCGGATTATGGCAGCGGTGCAGCGTGCCAGAGTCGCTTTACAAAGTGGTGATTTTGCAGTTTCAATTGATTTAGCTCAGGCAGGGCTGAGAGATACACTCGGCACACGTTTTTTACTTTTTCAATCTCAGTTGCAATGGATACTGGCTTCAGCCTATGCCCAGCTTGGAGACTATCAGCAAGCGCATCGTTATTTAAAACGCTATGCCGTTACTGAGCAGTCACTGAATTTGCAAAAGCGTAATAACAAACTACTTAAGCTAGAAGCGCAATATTCTCTCGCACAACAAAAGCAGGCGCTTAATGAGCTTGAGCGAGACAATGCCCAGCAGGCAAAGCAGATTATGGCGCATCGGCAACAGATAGAAAACGCAAGATTAAGTCAGCAGCGTTGGTTGTTGATAGCCTTGCTTGCATTTACCTTGTTGCTGGTTTTTTATTGGCGCTGGCAGAATCGTCGATACACTAAGCTGTTAGAAAGTCAGGTTGCGCAGCGGACCGAGGAACTGGCGGAGCGAAACAAACGTTTGCAAACCCTCAGTTTCACCGATAGCTTAACCGGGCTGAGTAATCGACATCACTTTTTTAGCGTCATTGATGGCACCATTGAAGTATACAAACAAAGATGGCAAACACCTGAATTACAACAAAATACCGATCTGATTTTTGTGATTATTGATATCGATCACTTTAAAAATATCAATGATAGTTTTGGTCATGCAGCAGGAGATATCGTGCTGCAAGATTTTGCTGAAATCCTTAAGCAATGCACACGTGAGTCAGATATTATAGTGCGCTGGGGTGGAGAAGAGTTTCTGCTGGTGATGCCGGATATGGACAGGGCGGCTGCGCACGAAGTGACAGAGCGGATCCGTCGCCAAGTGGAGAGCTATCCATTTGTGGTGAACGATCAATCTATCAACTGTACTTGCTCAATCGGTTTTGCTCCATTTCCGTTTGATCCAACGCAACCAGATAAGCTTAGCTGGGAGCATGTGTTGGAGTTAGCCGACGGTGGTTTATATCTAGCGAAGGAATCTCATCGTAATGCTTGGGTTGGTGTCCACACTGGAGACGAGGAAGTGCAAAGTCCGGCAGAGCACATGGTGCAAAATTTACGCTCATACTTACAAGCTGGCAAATTAAAAACGTGGTCAAATCTATCCGATCTTATTTATGCTTGTAATACCCGATAAGCGAATTCGGCTGTTTGGAGACATCCAGTTTAGGTGTATCATATTGAGCAAGATAGAATAATAAAGCGTTATAGTTTTGCTGCCGATTGAAGCCTTCATCCCCGAGATTATTTCCACCTTAACCAATGATAACCGTCTGGTATTACAGGCCGAACCCGGCGCAGGTAAATCGACCTTAGTGCCGCTACGTTTACTGCAAGCTGATATTTTTTCAGGTAAAAAAATAATTATGCTTGAGCCACGTCGTGTGGCGGCAAAATCTATTGCAACCTATTTAGCCAAACAGCTGGGAGAATCGGTCGGCGAGCGAGTAGGCTATCAAATTCGAAACGAGCAACGTGTTTCATCCAACACCCGCTTGGAAATCGTCACCGAAGGCGTGTTGACTCGCCGTCTTCAAGCGGATCCTGAACTCAGTGATGTTGCACTTATTATTTTCGATGAATTTCATGAGCGTTCGATTCATGCGGATTTAGCTTTAATGCTCTCGTTTGAAGTGCAACAAGCATATCGCGATGACCTCAAATTGCTAGTGATGTCCGCCACCATAGACACTGAGCTATTATCGAATTATCTGGATGGCGCACCAAGGTTATCTTGCCCTGGTAAAACCTATCCTGTTGAAATTGAATATATCGGTAAAGCGAGTCGTTACTTGGCGGATCATGTGTTAAGTGCGCTGCGCCATGCTTTCACTCTACAAAGCGATGGCGATGTATTGGTATTTCTCCCCGGGCAGGCTGATATTCAGCGCTGCATTCAGGCGTGCCAAGTGCTTGACCAAAGTAATATTGAGCTTCTGCCTTTGTACGGCGGATTACCCTTATCTGAACAAGAAAAGGTGCTGAGTAAAAGCGCCAGTGCATCCAGACGTGTTATTTTTGCGACCAATATTGCTGAGACCAGTTTGACCATAGCAGGGATCACTATGGTTATAGATTCTGGCCTTGAAAAACGCTTAACCTATGACGTTAAAAGCGGTCTCTCTCGGCTCGATACGGTGATGATCTCAAAGGCATCAGCAACACAACGAGCCGGGCGTGCGGGTCGCCTACAAGCGGGCCATTGTTTACGTCTTTGGCGCGAAAGTGAGCATAATAATTTAAGTGACTTTCAGCCTGAAGAAATAACCACCACGGACCTTTCTGATTTAGCGTTAGAGCTAAGCGCGTGGGGAGTGACACAATACAAGGACGCGAATTGGCTAACACCGCCACCGACGCAACATTTTTCGGTGGCCTGTCAATTGAATCAGTCGCTTGGCTTGGTCGATCCGTATAATAAAGTGTTAACTACTGGGCAGCGTGCACTACAACTGGGTGTTGCGCCTCGTCTTGCCAGCATGCTGCTGCGATGTGAAACGCTAATTTCGCAACAACTTGCTTGTTTTTTGGCGGCAATATTGAGCGAGCGCGATATTGTAGTACAAGCCAACACAAGCGATATATGTGAGCGAGTCTTGGCGTTGATTGAGTTTGTTCAAGACCGTACCCGTGCCGCCAAAGCCTATCGCTTGCATAGAGCTGCCGCAGAGCAGGCCGTAAAATTGGCCAAATCATTTGCACACAAACTGGGAGTTAAGCTCAAGAATGAAGCAATCACCCTTGTAGATATTCAAACCTTAGTGCCTACTTTATTGCTTCATGCCTTTCCTGACAGAGCTGCGCAAAAACGTCCTCAAGGGGATAACCGCTACTTGCTTGCAAATGGTCGGGGAGTAACATTACGTGAAGGCGATCCGCTGCAAGGTCAGGCCTACTTGATCGTTTGTGACGTGGATGGCAAAAATAAGGATGGCTTGGTATTTCTAAGCTGCGCAATCGAAAAGGGCACATTACTAGAGCAACTGGCGCCATACTTGAGTGAAGTGATGCAGTATCAACTGGATAGTAAAAAAGAAACGGTTCAGGGACGTCAACAAGTTAAATATCATGCTCTGGTATTAAAAGAGCAAAATCTGAGTCAAATTCCCAAAGAAGCGTTTGCCCAATGTGTGAAGGATATTCTCACATCGGAAGGGCTTGGTCTGCTCAGTTGGTCGGCAAAAAGTCACGCTTGGCTCGCTCGAGCTAAATGGTTAAGTGAGCACTTGAATACCTTCCCACAGATATCTGAGTCAAGTTTGATAGCGCAGCTTGATACTTGGTTATTGCCCTATTTGACGGGCGTAAACACTATCAGACAACTGAAGCAACTGGATATTTTTAACCTGCTTCAAGCGACACTCACTTGGGAGCAGCAACAGCAACTCGAAGCGCAAGCACCTGAGTTTTATGTTACGCCAAGCGATAAGCGAGTCGCGATCCGCTACGATGAGCACCAAGGGCCAACCGTTTCTGTGGTGTTACAAGAAATGTTTGGTCAATTGACGTCGCCAACGCTCGGCAATGGTCAAGTCGCAGTGCGATTTGAGCTGTTATCTCCAGCGAAAAGGCCAATCCAAACCACCAGTGATTTAAGCAACTTTTGGCAAACTTCTTATTTTGAGGTGGCCAAAGAGATGCGTGGTCGATATCCAAAACACCGATGGCCAGATAAACCGCTTGAGGAAAAGCCTGGCCGCTCCATAAAACCGAGAGGAAAGTAGGCTGGTGGAGCAATAGGCTTGTAAAGAAGTCATAATGGCTATAACGTGAACAGTCTAATGTAGAAAGGAGTGTGAAATGCGGTCTATTACGGGGTTCATCTTATTGGGCTTAATTGTTGCTCAGCCAACTTATAGCGGTGAGTTTGAAGTGCTTTATCAATCTGACACAGCAAAAGTCGTTAGAGATAAAAGTTACGGCACAAACATTGGGATCTTTGCAACGAAAAGGGGAGTGGTGATCATTGACCCCACAGCTGAAGATGCGGATTTGCCAAAGCTCAATGATTTGATACAGAATAGCTTTCAGACCGAGAAAAAATACCTGCTAAATACGCATAGTCATTCGGATCATACTGGTGGTAATGCTTTTTTCCAACAGCAAGGTTTTACACTTATTGAGAGCCCGCAAGGGTTAAAGGAGCTCGGGGTGATAAAGCATACTCAAGCCGTTTCACATACCGCAAATGACAACATTCTCTATCACCCCACGAGCAATACTTTGTTTACCGGAGACATTTACACTACAAACTGGCATCCAACATTTTATGCTGGGGGCTTAACGGGTTTTAATAAAGCGGTCGATTTGATTTTGTCGATTGGCGATCAAAATACGCTGATTGTGCCAGGTCATGGCAAACCCACATCGAAAAGTGAACTCGAACAACATAGAATTCAGACATTCGCTTGGGTTGAGCGGGTTAAGATTCTGAATCAGGCGGGTAAGTCGGTTGAGCAAATAAAGAACGATGCTAAGATCAAGCGCTTATTAGCGCAGTTTAATCTTGAAGGGCGACAACCCTTTCTTCCAGAACGAGCGCTTACCCGTTTTATTGAGCGGACATTATCTGTGGTAGCTCATTATCCAGAAAACCACAATTAAAATCAGTTTTAGTTAAGCTTTGTTCATCAATACTAAACCTTTAGCATTCTAGGTGTGTATGTAGATGGTCTGGGCTAAAATAGGTAAATTTGTATTACTTACTATCTTGGTGGTATTAAGTTGGTCATCAGCTTTCAATCTCACCATGACGGAGTTCATTGATGGAGCGCTGCTACAATCTTCACTCGTCTATGCTTCAGCACGTACGGTCAATGGCGCAATTTCTTTGCTGCAATCTGCCGAGGTTGGGATTGGTGTTGCAAGCATTCAGCCTGCGCAGCTACTCGACCCTATCAATGATTTAGCCGAATATATTTCTGATGTGATGCAATTAGCCATTGGCTCTTTGTTTATCCAACGTATTCTCTACACTATTTCTACTCATATATTATTCAGTGTTGCTTTTACCGTCACCGTAATTGGATATTTCGTGTGCTGCTATCTAGGACTTTGGCAAACGGTAAGGACTAAAATATTAGCCACGATGCTACTGATCCGTTTTGTGGTTCCCTTTGTAATTCTATCGACGGGTCTCACTAGCCAACTGTTACTGGACCAAGAAATAAATAAACAAAGTGAAGTGGTGTCGAGCAGTGTTGACCTCTTTCAATCTCAAGCAACAAAGACCAGCACGCAAAGTGCAAAAATAAAGGCTCAAATCACCAGTCAAAAGCAAAGCCATAGTGAGCAAATAGCGCTATTGACGAAACAACAGATCCAACTTCATGGTGAAGCTACCGAGCTACATGCTGAAATTACCGCTTTAGAAGGTGATATTAAAGCGGCTCAAGCGAACCGAAGTTTATCCGAGTGGCTAACATTTACCAAAAGTGAAGAGGCTAAGCCACTGATTGAAAAGCAACAGCGATTGGCCAGCGATAAAACAAAACTCGACACGCAAATAGCGCTTATCAATAGAGAAAAAGACCAACATCAACACGCAATCGAAAAGCTCAATGAGCAGCTTCACGGTAGCAATGAGGGGACGCTAAGCCGAGCAATTAAAGCGGTTTCTAGTGGTATTAGCGATATGCTCGACGCTGCTGAGTCACTCTTTATCGACTTCTTAAACGTGGTATCGCTTTTGGTACTGAAGTTAGTATTGATGCCGCTGTTATTTTTCTATTTGGCGAGTAAAACCTTTAAAGCAATTTGGCGAATTAAATAGGCTATCTAAACCAGTTGTTCTTTGCTGAGCGGCAGGTTTCCCATAACTGATATTACACAGTCCCAAGTTAGGGAAAGTTCATACAGGCGAATTATTTTAACTTTATAAAAATCAATAGGTTAAATTTGGCCTGAATATCGTATTACCGTATAAAAATAATAACATGGTAATTCGATGGATATTCACACTAGCCTTGCCAAAACGGCTAAAAAGCCATTTCGTCGGTGGTGGCTGTTAACGACCCTTATTGTGCTCGCTGCAATGGGCGTATGGATGGTGCCTCACGACCAGCAAATAGATGCTGAAATGCTTAAATTTGCCACTGTTCAATCCGGACCGATACAGTTTAGTGTTAAAGGCTATGGCCGATTACGTTCAAAGATCAGTAGAGAGCTCACAACCGCATTTGCAGCGCAAGTTGAAACCGTACTGCATCTTCCAGGCAGCAGGGTAGCGCCAGACACCGTTATTTTACAGTTAACCAATCCTGAGTTAACTCAGCAACTCCACCGAGAAAGACTGGTACTCGCTAGGCAAAAAGCCAATGTTGAAGCATTAAGGCTAAGCCAAGAAAGTGAGCGACTTGTATTGAAAGGGCAAAATACTCTACTCAGCAGTGAGCTTGAAAATGCCAAATTGCGAGAGCAGGCTGAACGCCAACTAGTCACCCAAGGCATAGTTTCAAGCTTAGATCATCAGCGCTCAATCTTAACGGTCGCTCAGTTAAGTGAGCGAGTAAAGCTCGCTCAGCAGCAGCTTAGCCAAACCAGTGCATTACATAAGCAAAGAATTGAGATTGAGCTAGAGCTATTAAAAGAATATGAGCTGAGCTATCAGGTCGCGCTTCAGGCGGTGGAGCAATTACAAGTCACTGCGGGGATCAGCGGCATGTTGCAGCAAGTACATGTCAGTCAAGGTCAAGCAATTACACGCGGAGAGGCGCTAGCCGTGGTGGGCAGTGAGCGAACTTTGGTAGCCGATTTACTGGTGCCAGAGCGAGAAGCAAGCGAGATTATCTTAGGTCAACGAGCGCTAGTAGACACCTTTGTTGGTCAGGTTGAGGCTAAGGTTAGCCGCATTGTGCCCATAGTACAAGACGGGCGTATTGCGATAGAGTTGACATTGCTTGGGGAGCTGCCAAGCAATGCTCGCCCACTTTTGACTGTTGAAGGGCAAATTTTTACAGCAAAAAAGACCGCCGCACTTTCACTGATTAAACCACCGCGTGCAACTCCACAATCTCAGAGTCAATTATTTGTTTTAGATAAACAAAACAACATGCTTATCAAAAAAAGTTTTAAGTTTGGTAAACTAGCCGGCAATGCCATAGAAGTACTCGAAGGCGGTTTATCCGGTGAGCAAGTGGTGGTGTCAGAAATGTCTGATTACCAGCACCTAGAAAAAATAACAATTAAATCACTCAATCGGTAAAGGAAGAACAAATGGACAAGACAATTTTGGCATTACATCAAGTGAGTAAAGTGTTCTTTGGCGAGGATGTTGAAACTCACGCCATTAGCAACATTAACCTTGAAATTGAAAGGGGCGATTACGTTGCGATAACTGGTCCTTCAGGATCGGGAAAATCCACTCTATTGAGCATTCTTGGACTATTAGATGACATCACGTCAGGCAGCTATCGCATCCAAGATATAGAAACCAGTACGCTAGATGCAGACACGCAAGCAGAGCTGCGTAATTTGCACATCGGTTTTGTCTTTCAGTCATTTAATCTACTCGATGGGTTAACAGTATTTGATAATGTGGCTTTACCGCTTCAATATCGTGAGCCTGCGCTTGCGACTGACGAAATTGAGCGCCGTGTGATGGGCGCACTTAAGCAAGTTGAAATGTCTCACCGAGCAAAACATAAACCAAACCAACTATCTGGTGGGCAACAACAGCGAGTGGCTATTGCGCGTGCGCTTGCAGGCGAGCCAAGTATCTTATTAGTTGATGAACCAACTGGAAACCTCGATTCTAAAAATGGTGATGCGGTAATGGCCTTGCTGGGGGAGTTGAATAGGCAAGGCACAACCATTTGCATGGTGACGCACGATATTCGCTATGCAGGTTATGCCAAGCGGCAAATTCAGCTTTTAGATGGGGTACAGGTTTCATCAAGCGTTGCAAAACGCGATATTTGTACTGCGGAGGTGGTGTAATGGGGTTTTTGCAACTTCGGCGTCAATTAGGGCTGGCAATCAAAAGTTTGCTTCAAGTACCGAATTTTTGTATCACGCTAGTACTGACGTTGGCACTCGCGTTAAGCTGCTTTTTTGTCGCATTGAGTCTGTTTAGTGGCTTTTTTATTAAGCCGCTTGAGATTGAAAATGAATCGCGATTTGTGGTGGTAGAACAAAAAAACGTATACCAAGACAGGGCGTCTGAAGGGCTGCAAAGCTTTCAAAATATGCTGAACTGGTATCAGAACCCCTCCATGTATGAAAAACGAGCTTTGATCAGTAGCTTTTCCGATGTGGTTGAAAATCTAGCTGGCAAGCCAAAGCTTACGCTGACTTTTGCAAGTTCGGATTATTTTAGTATGGTGAAAATGCCGCTAGCACTGGGACGATACCTAACACCAACGAAAAGCATTAGCCAGAAAAATCCAGAGGTCATTATTTCCTTTCAACTTTGGCAACAATACTTCAATGGTGATGACAATGTGCTTGGGGAGAGTCTGCGGATTGTTGGCAGACTGTACACCATCGTCGGTGTTGCTGCACGTACGCATGTTGATCCTTACTTTTTAAGTGAAGGAAATGGGGCGCTGTGGCTTAGTTTTTCTGAAGATGAGCGATTTTTTGGTGATCAGCGCGGCGAGTATCATCCTTGGAGTAGCAGACTAAACAACTTGAAGTTACTGGCGATACTACCAGCCAATAGTGGTCTGGATATCCTCGCAGAGCAGCTATATCAAAATGCTCAACTGCACCAAAGCGAATGGAAATCGGCTGACGAAGCGTTACTTGATATTGAACCTATAGTACGTTCGTACCGTGACGTAGAACTGGCGGGACATGACAAGCTTGCCATTATCGTGTTGTTGAGTGTGTCATGCTTGGTACTCATCGCAATTTTTAATGTGAGTAATTTGTTTATCTCTCGAGCTCACACCATCCAACAGCAACTGGCCTTACAAGCAATGCTCGGCGCGAAGCGTAAGCTGTTGTTTCGTGGCATTTTACTAGAAGCGCTGTTATTGGTGTCAGGCGCTGTGCTGGTGGGGTTATTTATCGCCGCGTGGGAGCTGAGGTTAGTTAAATCGCTCACCAGTGGTTATTTGCCGCTGATTGACACTTTAACCTTAGATACCACAGTGCTGTTCAGTGCTATCCTAACCGTACTGTTATTAGCTTTATTGTTTGCGTTTGTCACCTCACGCATGATTGATTTTAGCCAACTAAAACAAAGCATGCAGTCGTCAGGTAAAGGCAGCGTAAAAGCGGTACGCATAGCGACGACAAAAACACTGGTTGCGGTACAGCTGTTTTTTACCACTGTGCTGGTGCTTGGGGCGACCTTGGTGTTGTGTAAAAGCGCCGATACCTTGCTTAGACCGCTCGGAACAAAGTTGGACAATATGTATAGCGTGATGCTACATATTCCCGCAGATCCCACTCCATTTCCCGCGCGTTACGCCAATATTGAAGGATTCAAACTCGCGTTGGCTAACATTCCGGGCGTGTTAGGCGTCGCCCATGGAGAAAGTCCATTACAAAGCGATGTCCCTGTGGTTGCTATGCAGGATATGGCGGGTGAATGGACACCGAGTATGGTTAGAGGTAACGTTGGGTCGGATTATTTTGCATTAACTGGGCTTGAGCTCGTTGCCGGACGCACTTTTAGCGAAGCTGCAATTCGAGGCGAAAAGGAAGAGGCTATTGTTTCTTGGGCTGCGGCACAGGCGTTAAAGCCAGGCGGTGATGTGATTGGTGAAACGTATTTTATTTTTAACCCAGATGTACCTGCTGAAATCGTAGGAATTTCAAAAAACTTCAATCACCCTAAACGTCATCATGAACTTCAAGGTAAAACCGTTTGGCTACCCGCGCTGCCTTTGGGATATCCATTTATGATAGAAATGGAACCGGGAGCATCACTTACTCGCGCTCAGATCCAAAATGCCATCAGCGCCGTGAATGGTCAGGCGGGAATATGGCGTTTTTCAAACTTAACAAAGACATATCAGAGCATTACCTATTTAGAGCGCCTGACTTTACTGCTAAGCTTTGCGCTTTGTGGTTTTTGTTTGTTGTTATCTGGGGTGGGCATTTACGGTGTGCTTAACTATAGCTTTCAACAAAGACGCTACGAGTTTGGGATGCGAATGGCACTTGGTGCCAAAAGGCACCGTTTATATCGGTTGTTATTGTCAGATACCATCGCACCCATGCTGGTGGCGATGTTGGCTGCCATTATGGTTGTTGCGGGATTTTATATAAGTGTTTCGTCAGATTGGTTGTTGGCAAAATCCAGTTGGTTGTTTGTAGTGATTGTTACCATGTTGGCTTTTGCGTTAGCCACGGCGATTTACCCAATGAGACAGTTAATAAACTCGACACCAATGCGAGCATTAAAACATTAAAGTTTGGGCGTAAGCCCAAACAGAATATAAGTAGGAAGTGATGACGCCAGTTTTAATCATCGACGACAACCCTGACGTACGAATGTCAGCCACCATAGTGCTACAAAGTCATGGTTTTATGAGTCTTGAAGCCGCACACCCAGATGAAGCCAAGGCTATGTTATCAGAGCAGCCCGTTGCGCTTATTTTGCTTGATATGAACTTCAATAGAGATACAACCTCAGGAAAAGAAGGGCTGCAATTTCTTAGTTGGTTGAGACAAGCGCAAATAAGTGTGCCTGTGGTTGTTATTACCGCGTGGGCCAAAGTTGAACTTGCGGTCCAAGCAATGCAGTTGGGCGCATGTGACCTCATTGAAAAACCTTGGCACAACCTGCGGCTGCTGAACACCGTTAGACGCTACACCAAAAGTGCTGAAGCACTATCGTCAGCACATGAACCACACGCAGACAATAACGCAACCACTCAGTTATTTCAGCAAGCTCAGCGCGTTGCAAAAACCAATGCCAACGTACTTATTCTGGGAGAAAATGGCTGCGGAAAAAGTCAGTTGGCTAAATATATTCATGATAATAGCGGTCGCTCTGAGCACGCTTTTGTGAGCGTGAATATGGCCGCTATTCCAACGGAATTATTTGAAAGTGAGTTATTTGGCCATTGCAAAGGCGCATTCACCGATGCAAAGGCAAATCGCATTGGGCGGTTTGAAATGGCTGAAAATGGCACTTTGTTTTTAGATGAAATCGGCAGCTTGCCGTTGCCACTTCAGGGCAAGCTATTACGCGTGCTCGAAACGGGTGAATATGAAGTCGTGGGAGATTCTGAAACGCGTCGCAGTAATGCGCGGATCGTTTCTGCCACTAATACGGATTTGTCTGAAGCGATTAACGCTGGGCAGTTTCGTCAGGACTTACTTTATCGCTTAAATACGGTGGTGCTAAAGGTACCGCCACTCAGAGCGAGATTAGCAGAGCTCCCAAGCTTAGCGGCCCATTTTTTAGCAAAGCACACTAGGCGCCATGGTAATGATACCGGACGGGAGCGCACGCTAACTGCAGAGGCGCTAGACAAATTATTGAGTTACAGCTGGCCTGGTAATATTCGTGAGCTATCTCATGTCATTGAACGAGCAGTGATCTTAGGACTTCAGCCTGAGATAACTGCGGATGATATTGAGCTTGAGGAAGGTGTACCAGAGCAAGAGCTCCCACTTTTGAGCCTTGAAGAAGCCGAAAAACGCATGATTGCAAGAGCGATCCGCCATTTCGATGGTAATGTAGTGGCCGCTGGAGAGTTTTTGGGCTTGAGTAAATCTGCAATTTATCGACGCCTAGAAAAGCATGATATTAGCCCAAAGGCAGAGCTTGATGGCTAAGTTGGCATCACTTGAGCACAAGTTACTTGTTGGCTTTGCGATACCTATAATTACACTTGCTATGCTCGCGCTTGGGATGATCTACTATTTTGAGCTTACGCTGTTAAGTGCAATCACTTTGTTGCTCGGTGTGATGCTCCCCTCTGTATTCGCACTGAGCTACGGCTATCGGGCAGTAATGCAGGTGCTTGAAAGTTTGGCTGTTCAGTTGGACGGTGTAACCAATGAAGAGTTTGGTGTATGGCAGTTAGCGCAATACCGCAAGGGTCGGGTTGAATTGCTCAAGGCTGAGCTCAAAGAAGCTGCCAAGCGATTACAGCAAAAGCGTCAAGAATATGGTCAGAATGAAGCTTTTGTATTTAATTTTATTAGCGAACTCACTCTGCCAATAGTGGTACTTGATGCGCATCATCATGTGTATTTTGCTAATCATGCCATGAATACCGTGTATCCAGAGGAGGTGTTACATGGTGCACATGTGAAAGCACTGGCGCTTCAGTATGTGGATGAACAATGGCAGCATACGCAGCACATCTCTCGATTTAGCATTGCAGCTCATAAACTATATCGGGGGCAGCGGGTCTATCAATTACTGGTGTTTTTCTCAGTAGAGCAAGCGCTGCGAGATAATGAAAAGCAGGTATGGCAAAAGCTACTATCGGTACTCAATCATGAGGTGCGAAACACCTTAACTCCGGTCTACTCAATGGCGCAATCTCTACAACAAGATGGCAATATCATTTCACCTGAGATGCAGCAAACTATGCTCGGGGTAATAGAAAGTCGTGCAGCTCATTTACAGCAATTTGTTGCAAACTACGCACAAGTAGCGCAGCTTCCACCCGTTGATATGCAAAACATTGAGGTAGAGTTGCTGGTATCGCGCTGGCAAGCTTTATTTCCCGGTGTTGAGATAAAGGCGCTTAATAAGGGCTTGGTTTATTGTGATGAAGATCAGCTAACGCAGGCTATGATCAACCTTGTCAATAATGCTGAGCAAGCAAATCAATCTGCGGGGAATGATGGCATAACGCTAACCCTAGATAAACCAAAAAATTGGCGCTTTACCCTAGAAGATAACGGCGCTGGTATCGCCAATCCAGATAACCTTTTCGTACCATTTTATTCCACTAAACCAAATGGCTCAGGTATCGGCTTGGTGTTGAGCAGGGAGCTTATTCGTATTCAGCAAGGGGAGTTGCATTTAGCGAATTTACCGGACAATAAAGGGGCTCAAGCTGTGGTTACTTTGCTTTCGCGTTAATAATAAGTGGTGATAACTTGGTCGTTATCACCACTTGGCAGGTCTAATCGTTGAGTGTTTTTTTAATGAACAAACCTGCCATAGAGATATCGGTAGAATGTGTCATGGGCGCATTCTCAAGTCCCACAGCGCTTAACACGCCATTTTGAATGGTTAAATCCTGGAAACTGGCGGAACGTGCTGTGCTAGTGGTTTCAACAGCAATATCGGCTAGGTTTTCAAGGTTGATTTTTCCAATAAATGCCTTGCTATGTTCAACCCAGCTATTTGTGTCCACTTGTACACCACCAGTATGGCCGTACACAAATAATGTGTCGTTGCTGATCTTTACTCCACGTAGCACATCTTCTTTATCTAAGTCATACCAATAACGCTCGGCAGCCCTTTCACCATGGTAAACTTTTACTAAGCCAATATCCCATTCGCTTGAATATCTTGTTTTACCCGTTTTGCTGCGGCGTGCCGATACACCAACAAATACACTGTCTTGATGTACTTGAACATCCTCAACTAACGATGAGTCAGTGTCACTGATAAATTGTTCATTGAGTTGTTCACCGTCTACATTAAAGGTTTTTACAATCATGTGCATCGCACTTTGCTCTGTGTTATTGGGTATCGGATGGTTGGTTGAAAACTTATGATTGTAGGCAGGAATTGCATCAGTACTAATATTTTGCACTGTGTATAAAAATCCGTTCTCAGAGAGCGCCATTTCAATTGCTTCAGACGCACGCGAACTGTTAGCCCAGTAACGAATATCGATCAGCTTTTGCCACTTAAGTTGGAGGTTTACGTCGTATTTCGCAATCTTTTGACCTCCGTTGTTATAACTGACGTACAAGTTGTTGTCATGGCAGGAGAATTTTACATTGTTAAAGCGCCACCATGTAATGCTAGTTTGCGTATATGGAATCTCGCTCAATGGATTGTCTGTCGGAATAATAGTGAATGGCTTTTTAAGCCAAGCACTCTTATCAGCTGGGATATCATATTTAACGTCCATTGATAACGCCTTCATTTCAGCACTTTGTAGCAAAGTACCAGAGCCATCGTAGCGTTCAAGTTGTACACTGAACCGATCAGTATCTTCACGTTTAAATCGGCCTATGACGTATTCTCCTGAGTCAAAAACACAGGCATCAACAAATCCTTCTTGCGTTTGTTCATATTGATAAGTTTGGCCATCTAGGTTCGTGATCGCATAAAAACCTTCTTTATTACCCAGTTCTTCAACACTTGATGTTTCTCCGAGCACTAATAGTTTGTTGTCTTTTAAGTTGAAGACGCGCTCCAAAGTCGTGGTGTAACCCAAGTCGCTCGAGTAAACATGATTGTTTTGGTCCAGTGCTGTGATATTGAGTTTGTTTTCTGTGGGAGTGGGTGGTGGCGTGACCGTTTTGGGTGGTTGTGCTTGGTCTTTTGAGTCAGTTGAAGAGCCACCGCAACCAGTTAATAGGGTAATAGTTGCAACTGCAATAGTTAATCCTAAACGCATAGTAAAATCCTTTCAAAAGTGAATCAAAGAAGTAGAGGTTACAAAATATACTAACTTAGGAACAAAATAGAGTTGTAAAAGAATGTTATCGTTGCGGGATTTTTTGTTATGCCAGTTTTTGTGCGTTAATTTCATCAACTTCGCAATATTTGAATATTTATCTTTGTTTGGAATTTGTAACCTCTCCAGATAAGTAGTTTTACCTTGCCATATTATGGCTACTGAGGATTAGTTTACATGAAAGATAAAAATCAATTAGGGCTCGTGCAGCTCGCTGAGATGCCCATATTAGCGCTGTTTATTCGAACCTGTATTCCCATTTGCATCGGTTTACTCGTTGTGGGTTTATATGCCTTGGTCGACGGCTGGTTTATTAGTCGCTATGTGTCAGAGATGGCATTTGGCGCGGTGGCCATGGTTTACCCACTGCAAGTGTTAATGATAGCGCTAACCGCTATGGTATCTGCAGGTATGGCGGCCACTATGACAAGATTAATCGGAGCAAAGCAAGTAGATAAAGCCGCGGAGGTTATCGGTCATGGACTGATAATTGGCGGTATAGTTAGCGTGGTATTCTTGGTACTTGGTTGGCTTTATCCACTTGAACTCTTATCACTTTTGCAAGTGGAAGCGGTTTTTGTAAAGGATGCGCTTAGCTACATACAGCCGTTATATCTTTGTGCCATTACCGGGGTTTTATTACCCATTGTGGCTGATATGTTCCGTGGTCAGGGTAAACCGCAGTTGATGATGCTGTTGTTATTAGTCTCGGCTGTGCTCAATATACTGCTTGATTATCTATTTATCGCGCAATTTGGTTTGGGGGTTGCAGGTGCAGCATATGCGACAACCGCAGCGCAATTGGGGACATTGATTATTGCGCTTCAGCTCAAAAGAAAGCGTAGTGACTTGCTTGCGGTTAAGGTGTGTTGGAAACCTCGTGCTTGGCTACCGATCCTCGCAATCGGTATGCCTATCTTGATCACGCAATTTTGCCTTGGCGTGCAAACTGCGGTGGTTAACTGGCAGCTGTTGTCTTTTGCAAACGAAAATTGGGTAGTCGCCCACGGCATGCTGGGACGTATTATTAATTTCGCAATTCTACCCGCGATTGCAATGTTGATCGCATTTCAAACTATTGTCGGCTATAACTTAGCGGCAGGACATAGTGGGCGAGTAAGAGCGTGTACGCGTGTTGCTTTTTTAGGTATGACAGGATTTGCGCTGTTATTGACGCTAGGGTTGATGGGATTGCCGAGGCTATGGCTGAGCCTGTTTACCGAAGCGAGTGAATTTCTCGAAATAGGAGAGCGCGTTTTTCGCTCAGCACTTTGGGGGATGCCGCTGTTTGGTGTGGTAATTTTAGCGTCTGGATTTTATCAAGCGAAAGGTGATGCCAAACGCGCTTGTTTTTACAGTGCCTTGAAGGTGATGTTTATTCTAGTTCCATTAATCGTTATTGCGCCACACTATTTTGGCTTAAATGGTGTATTTATGGCACTTGTGGGAGCTGATTTTATAGCGGCAGGGTTAACACTTATACTGTGTTGGCGACACTATCAACAAGCTAAGAGCCAATCGGGAGAGATACAGCTTGCATCAATCAACTGAGCAAAAGTTAAGCGCTGAAGAGGTATATTTAGGGCGGTTACAGCCTGTCATTGAATGGGTGCATAGCAATCCAAGTTCGCCGCTTTCGTTACAGCAAGCGGCGAGCCTGAGCCATTTTTCTAAGTTTCATTTCCAGCGCATTTTTGCAGCTGTGATTGGTGAGTCTTTGAGCCAGTACACTAATCGCGTGAGGTTGGAGCGCGCGGCCAATATGCTGTTGCTAGCCGAAGAGTACAGTGTGACAGATATTGCGCTACAGTTTGGTTTTTCTGGTAGCGCAAACTTTTCGCGAGCGTTTAAAGAGCACTTTGGTGTGACTCCTTCAAGTGTGCGAAAAACAGAACAACTACGTAAGCTGGTGGCAAACAATAACTTTGAGCCGGCCCTTAACACGACACAACTTACCCGGATACACGCATTAAGAGCTGAGCGACACAGTGTTATTCAGCCGGTTAAATTACACTCTATTTCACAGCTATCCTTATGTACATTACGCGCGTCACAAGGCTACCAATTGCAAGGAATTAGCGCCTGTTGGCAGCAGCTTGCAGCGTGGGCTAGTGCACATGGACTGGATTATAGCCAAGTACAAAAGTTTGGTTTTGGTCATGATAATCCCGTTTTTACGCCACTAGATAAAGCGCGTTACGATGGCGCAATTGTGATTAACGATGAATTAAAATCTGCGGTGACTCGGCCATATCAACTCAATGTGCTCAGTGCGGGAATATACGCAATTTTTGACTACCGTGGAGCAATTAAAGACTTGTTGAGTTTCCAATTAGATATTTTCGCAAAGTGGCTGCCACAAAGCGGGTACGAGCCAGAAGATGCGCCCTTAATAGAACATTATCCTGAAGTAATTTCACAAGAAAATGGAGGCTCGCCAAGTGAAAAGGTGATTGCGCTGGAAATTTGGTTAAAGGTCAAGCCGCTAAAATTCAAATAAAATTAAATTGTTAAAATACTTTATTGGTGTTTTTTTTAAACTTCACAATTCGCCCACAAACTTTAAGCATGATCAACCGTACACCAAGCGGGAGATTAGAAAAGTGGTTGAACTAGAGTTAATTCGAGTTGATAAATACAGCGAGCAGACTTTTACACAATTGCTAAAAGCGAGCCATTATCAAAAGCAAGTGGGCTCGTTTGAACTGTGTAGCGCAACCAATATCGCTTATCTTTTTTATGCAGATGGTAAGCTGGTTGGCTTTACCGTAATTGGTATTTCAAACCGCCGAGAGTTTGAAGTCTACGCGCTTTATATTACCCCTTCCGAGCGCAGAAAGCGTTACGCCACTGAGTTTATGGCACACATTTGGTCGGTATACAAAGGTCGTTGGAAAGTACGTATGCAAGATAAGATTGAAAGTTCGTGCGGGTTCTGGCGCAAAACCTTGGCTGACATGACCAATCAATCGCTTGGACGAGAAAGCGAGTTTGAACACGCTTTTGCTGTTTAGTACCATTCCTGCTTTTCTAGCCAAAATGCACGGCCAAAACCGCCTACATATCGAACCCTAGCCACTTCAATTCGCCACAGGTGAAAATCACCGAGCATGGCATATTGCTGAGCTTTTTCGTGCTTTATTACGAATTGTGCAATCAGGCTTTCGCTATCCGCTCTTGGCAGTTTGTGTGCATGCCCAAGAATAGTAACTCGCGCATTTTCAACATCTTCAACCGCGCCATCACCAAGCACCATAAACGAAAGTGCCGGGTGCTTGGCTAAATTCTTGGTGTGCTGGGCGATATCACTAATAAAGAAGTAAAAGTGATTATCTTCAAGAAAAACATATTGAGCGATAGAAGAAAACGGAAAACCCTTTTGATTGTTAGAGAAGGTAGATAAAAATGCGCTCTTATGGCTTTGGCATAAGGCCTTTGCTTCGTTGATTGCGGTTTCTCTCATCTTGTTATGCGCTTAAAATAATACAACTCCTAACTGCTATGATCGCTAAAACTAAAAATAAAATCAAAAACTAAGTAAGCAAAACTGCAAATTTGAAGCTACCTTTTTAAAAGGTATGTTGGTAATTTTTAGAGTGTTTACTTGGTTTTTTATCTCGTTTGTAACATAGTTTGTTTACTCAAAATAGAGCAATGACATTATGCTAAGTAAACTAACAATAAAACAAAAAATTACTTTAGGCTTTAGTGCATTAGGCGTGCTGCTGTTACTTGCGTGCGTGCTTGCCTATCTAGCATTGGCGCAAATAAAGTCAGCTAATCAAAATATGGGGCAAGTCACTTTACCTATTCAGCGCAGTGCTGACGCCTTGCAACTTGAGCAGCTTAAGCTCAGCAAATTGATTTCCCAAGCTTATACCCTCGAAAACGAGCAAGATATTAATCGGGCTCGACAGCAATTTACCTCACAGCAGCAACTGTATGTTGAGCGCCAGCAGCACTTAACGTCATTGACGCAAGCCATGCCTGAATTTGTCACACCATTACAGCAAACTCTGGCGCTGGGTGAGCAGCTCAGTCGTGCCGCAGAACAAATGTTGCAGGCTAAGGCAGACGTTGTACAGGCGCAGCAACGGATCCAATCTCAATATCAAGCACTTAAACAGGATAAAGAACAGGCCAGTAACGCCATGCTGGATCTTGAATTAATCGAGACAGACAAAACACGGCAGTTGGAAGAAATGGTTGGGACCGGCGTTCGTATTGACGACATGTTGTTTACCTTGGAAAACAACAGTCAGCGGATCAGCGGGTTAACGCTAGAGCAAGTAGAGCAACATCAGCAAGACATGCTGTTTTTGTTAGATAATATTGAAAACAACTTAACGTTTTTGAAGCGTCAAGCCTATGGTATGGATGCAGATGATTTGTTAAATCAGTTTAGTGAGGGTATGACTAAGCTCAGAGAAAAGCTGGGTGAGCCAGGTCATCTTTATATTGCGGTACAAGAGAAACTGCGTCAGCAGCAGCAAGCTGCAATGTTATATAAGCAGTCAGAGCAGCATGCGTTTGCCATTTTAACCGAGCTTGAGAAAATGCAGCAAAGCGCCAATGCGGCGTTTAATCGTTCTCAAAATAATGCTGAAACCCTTATCGAGCGGGCGCAAAATACCGCCATCTTATTGGTGATTGTCTTTATTGCTTTAGGTGCGTTTATCTCGGTTTCAACCAGCCGAGCAATGCTTGGGCCGTTGGCTGCGGTGAATAAAATGCTCAAATACCTTGCTGCTGGAGACTTTTCGAAGCAAATGAGTAAGCGCAGTGATGATGAATTTGGTCAGTTAATTGATAATATTAATCAGGTTAAAGACAATCTTCGTGCTTTGCTAGAGTCAATCAATAACCAAGTTCATGAGTTAGAAGGACTATCGGAGTCATCATTAAGCGAAAGCAAACAAATAGCCAATAATGCGACCGAGCAAATGCGCCGCATGGAGAATGCCAATCGCTTAGCGCAAAGTATTTCAGCTAGCGCTTTGGCGGTTTCCGAGCGCTCGTCAGATAGTCTCGCAAGTATCCATACCGCTAACCAGCGTAAAACCGAGGTCAGTAAATATACGCAAGACAACAAACAACATATTCTATCGCTCAGCACACGCATGAGTGAAGCGGTAGAGAGTATGACCAAGTTGACCACACATAGCGAGAACATCGGCAGTATCTTGGACACCATTGTTTCTATCGCTGAGCAAACCAATTTGTTGGCGTTAAACGCAGCAATAGAGGCGGCCCGTGCTGGTGAGCAGGGAAGAGGGTTTGCGGTGGTCGCCGATGAGGTTAGAACGCTTGCGTCTAGGACGCAGGAGTCGACCAATGAAATTAACCAAATGATCGCAGCACTGAGACAGGATACACATACCGCCTCTGAGGCCATTAATTCCGGCCAGCGTGATGTAGCCTCATGTGTTAAACAAAGTGAGGCGCTTGCCAGTGCCATGGATGAAATTGCCAACGCTATTTTACAGGTTACGCAGTTGAGTGAAGAAGTCAGCCAAGCCGCTGATCACCAAGCGACGGATTGTCAGCAAATTGAGCAAGTGATGCTAGATGCACAAAGTACCGCAAACGACAACGCTCAGGCGATGCAAAGCTTGGCGAAAGGAAGTGAGTCGCTCAGTAGCTTCTCGCATCGTCTTGCAACACTGGTTGAGCGTTTTAAATTGTAAAAATGTAAATTGGCATTACACACGCTTTGATGGTCTGGAATAAATATAAGACATCACTGCAATCTTTATACTGCCAACTACACAGGCCAACCAAGCCGCTGGTGAGAGCAAAATAAGTAAAGCATAACTTGCAGCCATGCCCACTGTTGCCATAATTTTGGCCTTAAGCGGAATAACCTTATATTGTTTCCATTGCGTTAATGAAGTGCCAAACCTTGGGTGATTTAGCAGCCACAAGGCAAGCTTAGGAGAAGCTTTTGAAAAGCACGCCAAAGCCAGAATAAAAAACACGGTGGTTGGCATGACGGGCAAAACAATACCAATAACACCGAGGGCTACAAATAGGTATCCGCATAGCAGTAGGGCTATTTTTTTATAGTTGGCTAAGGTGGCTTTAAACATCATGAATAAACGTGTGCCTGAAATGCTTGGAAACGGGTGAATGCCTGACGAGCACCTTCAATTAGCGCCTGTTCTTGCTGTTCGCTCAATTCAATAGCGTCTATGATTTGCACAAGCTCTCGCCAAGCGCTGCCGCGACCAGCTCCTGGGCCTGCTAAATATCGAGCGCCGTGCTGCGCATCAAAATTGAGTTTGGCCCCAACTTGTTTACCCAACATGGCCGCACCTACCTTTGAGCCCTCAACCACATACAGCCAGCCGAGCGCTTTGGCGACGTCGGTATGATTGGTTACTTCTGGCATTAAGTAGGGAGTAGGGATGGTGGTTCCAAGGTCGATAAAGTCTTGTTCAAGCAAACCTAAGCGGCGGCGCGCGGCCAAATCAGGAATAAGCGCCGACAACTCTGGGTGTTCATAAAGAGCGCTCACATCTTTTAAAAAATAAAACTGTAGTCTTAAGAAATCGAGATAGCTTTGTGTATTGGCGAATGGGTCTTGCGCCATAATGGATTTGTCTACATTGTCGTGGGTATCTGCAGTTGCATGTTTTAAGTTTTGCGCTCGAGAAAGTGCAGAGGTAACGGTAGTCATTGATGCTCCAAGGTGATGTAAAAATATAGCGCTGTCTTTAAGCAAAAGTACAGCGCCTAAGTGTTGATTAAAGTTTGAGTTCTAAGCCAATTGAAATGGTCTGGCCAGGTTCAGGCATCGCAACGATCGAGCCGCTTGAAACTTTATACTGATCGGTCAAGTTGGTGATCGCTAGGTTGCCTTTGATGCTATCGCTAAAGATATAATCAAGGTAAAAGTCGAGCTGATAGCCTGCTGGAATATACTCAAGCGCAGTTACTCCAGTCCCTGCCAAAAAGCCGCCTGGGTGATGTTTCTCAGCGTGTTTTTTGTAGGTAAAACCCGTATCAATTGTGTCGTTAAAGAGTGTCATACCAAGCGTTGCGATATAGCTTTTTTCAGGAGGCACACGAAGTGGTGTTAAACTCCCCGCAAAGCCGGTCGTATTACAAGTATCAACACCTGCAGCCTCAGCCATTAAGCGTGAGCACATTTTGACGTCGGTGTACTTTGTGTAAGATAACCTGCTGTAAAATAAGTCGCTTTGGTAATGAAGGCCAAACTCCGTGCCAGGCAGTTCAAACTGATCATAGTTGGTAAAAGTGAACTTTTGATCCCATGAAGGTGCATCGGGTTTAGGCAAGAAGCCTGTTGCTAACATACTTTCAATATTGGTGTAGAAGTACTCCGCCGAGATAATTAGCTTATCCCCGTGGCTGAGTAAGTTGCTAAAGTCACTCTCAAAGCCAATATCATACGATTTCGTTTTTTCAGGGGTGATCGGGTAGTCACTTGAGTAAGAAAATACCTCATTAGAAACCGTTGTTTCGTACAGGTTTGGCATTCGATATGCGTTGCTATATTTGGCTTTAATGACTGTACTATCAAGTAGTTGATAATTTGCTTGTACAGTCACATCCGCTTTGGCATCAAATGTAAGCTTTTCGCCTGTTTGATAGTCCTCGTTTACCGAGTCATGAAGGTTTACGTTCAGTGCAAGCTCTATCGGGGCAAGATCGATATTGGCATTGGTAAATAACGCTCGCTTTGTTTGCTTACCGTGTCGCGAAGTCGCTTTTAAATTGAAGTCAGCAGGGTACCAGTCTCGATTAAAATTGTCTTTCCAGTTTTTATGAGGGCTTAATTTTTCAACTTGCCAGGATAGGCCATACGTCAAAGTAATTGGTGTACTAGCCAGAGATAATGCAGAGGTATTGAATGCACTTATCCCATGACGCTTATTATTATAACGGTGAAAATATTGCCCCGCATTTGCTCCTAGGTTACTGCCAAGCGCATTATATTGCTGTAACCTCGCACTGGTACGCCAAACGTTAACACTAAGATCGACTAATGAGTTATTACTTGGTAAAAAACGGTATAACGCACTGGCACTGTTTACCAAAGCAGAGCCCGGAGCCCACTGCGGCATGGTTTCTACACCTTCTGGAATTTCTTCGGACATCCATTGTTCTTGGCCATTTTCATCGATCACCTTCCAAAACTTGGTGTCACCGGCTCTTTGTTTGTACCAGTAGGTGGCCAGCATTTCTCCCGCTTCTTGCTTATGGTAGCGTGTATTCACCTCTAACGATTGTTCGTCCGTAAACGCATAAGTTAGTTTGGCAAGATATGAGTCGCTTTCAAAGCTTGTATTGACGACTTCGCCATTTTGGTTAACCGGAGGTGGGATAAAGTCGACTACTGTGACTTCATCATATTTCCCTTGGTGTTCAGTTGAAGGCACCCAACGCACGTACTCCTTGGTTTCAACAAAGTCGTTAAAGCCATTTTTACCAGCAAAGTAGTTACCAACCTTTTTCTTACTGTAAGCGAGTACCGCTTGTAAGTTATCTTGTTGATAAGCGGTTGCTAGCGTAAACCCACCGCCTGCAAAGTCGAGCGTGTCATTGTGGTTGCTGATTTCGTAATAACTTTGCAGACCAAAGCTTTCAGGTACTTCAGGTGTTCTATTATTGTTGTGCGTATTTACCTTAACTAAAGCGCCAAGATTCTGACCGTCTTGGAGAATATCTTGTGTGCCTAAGGTACGGATATTGACTGTTCCGCCGATTGCACCTGAGCCAAAAGGTGATGCTTTGGCCGATGCGCCTTTTTCGACATTAACCGAGCTTATCAAGTTTGAGTCGATATAGGTTCTGTCAGACGAACCCATATAGCCGCGGTTTGTGTGCGTTGATTGCAAACTTCCGTCGATGAAAATCGGCACTCGGCCTTCGCCTTGCACGCCGCGGATACCAATATCAAGTGCGCCTGCTTCGTTTCGAATATTGTTTGCCTCTACACCAGAAAACGTTGAGAAGATATCCGAGTTAGATAAACCCTTGGTTCGAGCAATCTGTTCACGATTAAGATTGAGTTTATCGCCTTTGACAGTGATGACTTCAATATTATCTTGCGGATTTGGTGTTTGCTTGTGCTTAGCCTGAGTGTTGTTGGATTGGTCTTTTGCTGACGTTAACTCGCTAATCGCCGCTTTAATAACGATGTTATTGTCAATAATACTCGCCGTTAGCGGGCTGCCTTTCAATGTACGCTCTAGCGCCTCGGTTAAACTTACCTCTCCTTTAAGTGCTGGGGCTTGCAGGCCATTTAAGAGTTTCGCATCGGCAATTAGATTCATACTCGCAGCCTCAGCTACCTGCGTTAAGGTATGGCTAATAGGTTGCTGCGCGAGATTAAATTGATATATAGAAACTTGACTCTGCGCGGTTGCAGGCAGGCTCAGGCTAAGCCCGAGTGCAAATGCTAAGGGAGTGAGTCTTGTGTTTAAAACAGAGCGAGTTCTCATTGTGATGCGTCCAAATAAATTACCTAAGATGAAAACGAATGAGAATGAGAACTCCTCAATAAAAATTTGAATATTTTTATCTTGTCATCGAGAATTAACTATAACTATATGATTATTAGATTCTTTAACTTCTACAGGGAGAACATGTGGAAGTAAGTTTAAAAAGCTTTCGAGCTCTGATGCCAAAAAAGTACCCGAAATAACCAATTGCTCAGTTGATTGCGTGCTTAAGGTGTAACTTATCGCATGATGTCGTTTAAATTCCTCAAATACTTCGTTGAGTGGTGCATTGTCGAACACGAGTCGCCCTTGCTTAAACGCATCGACGAGATTGAGGTTTGGGTCAAACTCAGTCTTAACAATACCGTCACTGCCCACAACCGCCATTTGACCTTTTGTCAGCGTTATTTGCTGATGTTGGCTTTGCACGTTTACACGGCCATGAGCCACCACAATGCGAACGCTATCGGCTTTTTTATCGACTGAAAAGCGGGTGCCTAATACGGTAATCTTTGTGCTGCCGGCACTGATCACAAATGGTCGGCTTTTGTCACTGGCAACGTCAAACAATACGCGTCCACTGAGTAGCTTATTCCGGCGCCGATTGCCATCAAAATCAATAGCGAGGGACGTTTTGGCATCTAAGGTCAGTAGAGAGTTATCGGGCAGTGAGATAGTGCGTAATTCGCCTCGAGGTGACTGATAGCTGGCGTGAAAGGTGTCTTTGTTTACTTGAAAGAACCACGTTTGATAACCAACGAAACTCAACGCAAAAAGTGCAAAGCATGCAGCAATGGCGAAGTACCGCTGAGTTGTCTTTGATTTAAGCTTAGAGTGTGTAACTGGGTTCTCTAATTGTGCAATGTCTTGCTCTGAAAATTGCGATAACAGTCGCTCAACCTGTTTACTTTCTTGATAGGCTGTTTGGTGCGCACGGCTTTCACCAAGCCAACGATTGAGCGCTTGCTGCTGCGCTTTATTGAGTCCTTGCCTTTCGAGTTCCAGCCAGTGGTTTACTTGCTGTTGTATTGATACATTATGACGGTCCATTGCGATTCTCTTATTGTTTTTGTAATGCGTTACGGCAAGCGAGCATGGCAGTTGCCAAGTGTTTTTCGACCATGCTGACAGATATTCCCATTTGCTCTGCTATTTGTGGCTGGCTTAAGTTTTTAAATTTATAGAGCACAAATGCTTGCTTGGTTTTTAGGGGTAAGGAGTCGATACTTCGATTAAGTAATGCCAGTTGTTGTTGACTTGCGAGCTTAGCCTCGGGCTCATAATAACTTGGCGCGACTAATTCGAAGTCGTCGGGCTCAGCAACGGTTTGATTTTTGCGATACTGATCAATCACAATGTTTTTCGCGGCTTTAAAAAATAGTGCGCGCTCTTGCGTGCTATCCTGCTTTGGATTGCTGTTTTTATAACTTAGTATTCGGGTATACGCCTCTTGGACTATATTTTGAGCCTTATCTTTGCACCCCACTGAACGAGCGATATAACTTAATACTTCTGAGTAATAACGTTCCAAAATACACCAGTTTGCTTTTCAAAAGTCGCGCATACTAGCATTAATTTTTGTTATTGAGAATTGTTTTTATTTGCGTTTATTGGTTTTAAACTGTTCGTTAATAGATTTTATATTTTTAGTGCTTTTACTTAATGTTTGATTGTAAGGTTATGAAAAAACTTAGCTTTATTTTAAATTGCTTTGGTTCCAAACACTAAGCGGAGTGCTTATTAAGGCGCAGGAGCGATACCTTTTATAATGCGCTGGCAGGCACTGGGATCCATAAAATGGGGCACCGGATAATCCGGATGTGCTTCTTTTAGCGCCAGCTCTGCGAGTAGTGCAGCATCATCAGGAAGTACTTCGGCGAGCGTGGTTTGGATATGTAAATCAAGCAGTAAGCGCTCAATGTGCTCTAAAAGATCATCTGCTTGGCGCTCGATGGGATAGTCTAACGAGGTTAATCCACAGTATCTGGCGATGAGCGCGAGTTGCTGATTAATGCGCTCGCCATACCAGGTTAGCACGGGCATGAGTAACACCGCATTGGCAAGCCCGTGCGGCGTACCATATTGAGCGCTCAATTGGTGTGAAATTGCATGCACGTAGCCGACAGAGGTTCTGGTAAACGCTTGTCCTGCGTAATGGGAAGCGAGTAGTAGCTGTGTTCTTGCTTCTAAGTTTTGTGGGTCTTGTTGCGCTTTGGGTAGATATTCAAAGATGGCTCTACAGGCTTCAAGAGCACGTTCGCGGCTAAACTTAAGACAGTTAATGCTCAGTAGAGCCTCAATGGCGTGGGTTAGTGCATCAATTGCTGTAGTCGCGGTGATATGTGCGGGCATACTTGTGGTTAATTCTGGTAATAACACGGCATGGTGTGGCACTAAACAAAAATCAGTCGCGGCATATTTGGCGTGATTAGTAGGATCGTTAACGACGGCGGCAACGGTGGTTTCCGAGCCGGTTCCTGCTGTTGTTGGGATCGCGATATTCGGCGGTAGGCGTTTTAAGACTTTAAACAACCCTTTGAGTTTAGTGACTGGTTTGTTCGGCTTGACAGCCCGAGCACCGATCAACTTGCCCGTGTCGAGTACCGAGCCGCCACCAAGTGCGATAATTGCTTTACATTGATGCTGTTGGTAGACCTTTAGACCATCTTCGACGTTTGTTATGGTTGGGTTGGGTAAAACATCTGCGTAATAATGCGTGACTAACTCTGACTCACGTAGTGTGTTTTCCACAACCTGATGCAAGTTGAGTTTGAGCAGCACTTGATCGGTCACGACTAAGACGTTATCTCCACTTTTTAACCCCAGCGCTTTAATGGCGTCTAACAACCCCGTTTTTCCCTGATGTAATTTGGGGTTCGGGATCCCGATAAAAATAACAATGCACTTTAGGGCAAAGTGGTAAATACGGTAAAACCAACTCATTGCGATCCGTCTAATTTTGCTTTTGTATCATTTAAAAAATGTAGACGGATCATCACTGAATTGCTAGCAAATTTTCGGCTAGTTTGTAGTGATTTGCTGTGAAACTGGCTTTTCTTCTTTAATTGGTGCTTTGGGCTTGTCCATCTCAAATGCTTCTATCATGAGTAAAATATGGGCCGCGCTCCATGAAAAGTTCGGTGCACCTTGCTGCTCGCCGGTGAGTGGATTGTAGTTTTCGCGAATAGGCGCGTTTTGCAGCAGACCATCCGCATTTTGCATAAATCGCTGAAGCAAAGTGTTCGCTTCAGTTTCATAACCATAATAACCTAGTCCCATCAAGCCAAAATACAATTGGTCAAGCCAGACACGACCACGCCAATAGATATTTGCGCCAAATGCAGGGTTGGTCTGGGATGCAGAGCCCAGAGGAATATAGGTGTTGAATTCACTGGGGCTGAGCATTACCTCAGAGACGCGTTTAGCATGATACGCTGTTGCTACCTGATTAAAGAGCGGAGCCCAACCCTCTGGGCCGCGACCACGTTCAATGATTGGTTTCCCTGCACAGCCATTTTCAAGCGGTGATGCGGCAATGCGAATGTCGTAGTAGTATCCGCTGTTATCGTCGAACATGCAGCGGTTTATATAATCGGCGACTTGCTTTGCTTGTGCTGAAAAGGCTTTGGCTTCCTGTGGCTTAGCCAAGATATTGGCGATGGTACTCAAGTTTTTGGTGTCAGAATAAAAATAACTGGCCCCGTCAACCGATTCTTGCATCAAAGAGTAGCCTAGCAGGTGGCCTTGGGCGTCCTTATTGCTAGCAAATTCGACTTGCCAGTCTTTAGCATCGCCACCTTGTTTCACATAGATCTCAAGCTGCTGTGGTGAGATAAAACCAAAGTTAGCAGCATCGTCTCTTCCAGATTCCCATGACGCTGCGGTCTGCGCGGGAATACTTATCTGTTTACCTTGTGTTTGCGCATCGCGATAGGCTTTTAGCCCAAAGCGGGCATGCTTTTGCTTTCCTTCATGTAGATAAAATAACAACTCACCCGCTTGATTATTATGGTGTTTATCTATGGTTGCACCAAATTCAGGAATACCATTTTGGTTGTGATCACGGTTGCGCAGCCACCAATCACGATAGACGACAAGTTTAGGGTAAATTTGTGCAAGCCAAGCTTTGTCTTTGCTGGCATGGTAGGTATTCAACACCGCCCAAGCGGCTAGCGAGGGTTTTGAATTTCGTTCGCTCCAATTACCGCCATCGCCACCGCGTTCTGGTGGCAGGTTATAACCAATTAAATCGGGTAATAAGCCTTTATCTTGGGGTCTAACAGGATCGTTCGCTGCTATTTGATAGGAAAATACGGTATCAATGTTGGCCTTGGCTAAATCTGGTGCAAATAGTCTCAGTGCTGATGCTTGTTTCCAGCTGTCCCAAGGCCAAGTTAAATTGCCGGAAAACCAGCGAGCAGTGACCGAAGGCGATATGGTATCAAACGCGATTGCCCCTGCAGGAGATCGCCAGTTACCAATGAGGGTTTCAACGGCTTTTATCGCCAATGTTTGTTTATCTCGTGGTAAGGTTTGATAGCGTGCTAAATAGCCCGTCCAGCGAGCTTTAGAGCGTTGCCAATACGGAACTGGGGATGAGAGAATTTTGGCAACGGCCTTTGCTGTTTTTATGCGCTCTTGTTGATTGTGGACATAGCTTATTGCGGTATAAAACTGTAGATCACCAGAAGTTTGCGTCTCGCTATAATAACGGTTGTTTTCTACCACATTTTTGAAAGGGATTGTGCGGGTGATTGAGTACTCGTTGCTACCAGAGGTCAGAAGCGCCCACGGATCGCGAACACGACCAAAAGTGGTACTGATCCCACTTTCGCTGGCAACCATAGTTGGTGCGAGCTTAGGGTATTGTTGGTCCAGTGTTTGTTGATCATTAAGCTGGTGGAGTAATTTGCCGTCCAATTTTAAAGTAAGTCGTTGCTTTGTATGAATAGTGGTTTGAATAAGAGAAACACGCTCGCTAACAAAGCGTAAGCGGATCGTCACCGTCGCGAGCTCATGTCTAAGCGTTTGCACCAGCTCTCCGGGCAGGCTGTACAGTGCTGCATCAAATTGCAATTTGGTCTCACCATAAAAAATTTGTAGGCGCTCAATACGTTCAAATAAATACGTTAAATACTCTTCGGTGATAATCGCGTTACCCGTGAAACCACCATATTCCGCAGCGCTATCAGGAAGTAAGTGACCATGCCATGCGCCGTTATCAAACAGTGGTGAATAGGGACTATGGCCAAACTTGTCTGCGGGCTTCATTACCTGAGGGTGACCAAAGCGTGAAACCGCGTTGATGATTTTTGGGCTCGCGTACGTTTCGCATGCTACAAAGAGCATGAGTAATACCATTCCTGTGAGTACTTTCATTTTTATTTTGAATAAAGTATACAATTTTTGAGATGCTATCACAGCGACGTACAAAGTTCAGTAGCAAACGATGAATTACTCGTCTATGGGGCAGCCGACGTCAACCTTTTTGCGTTGCATCTGTACTCGTTCAGCGGCGGCGCGTAGCCGATTTATATATTCTGGAGGGGCGCTGGGGTTGGCGGTTAAATAGAGGGTTTTACTTAACTCTGGAACTTCTAGCACTTTGTCCCATTGCTCCACTAAACCCATTCTAGCAGCCATTCTATCCACAAAATTTTCGGCACCAAAAATAAAGTCAATTCTACCTCTTTCAAGCAGCTCACCTGCTCGACTCAAACTAGTTACTGATAGCATGTTCTTATCGGCGATAAAGCCTTGTGCTTTTAAATAGTTTTCGGAGAGTTGATCGGCCGCAACAGCGACAACATGTTGTTTGATTTTCCATATTTCCCACTCTTGCTGATCGGCGATATCAGCACGCTTATAAAAGGCGACCTTTAGCTCACAAAGTGGCGCAATCCAGATATGGTTTGCTTCACGTTGCTCCGTTCTGGCGATCGAGTAGAGCAATGAATAAGGGGATTTTTTGGAGAAGGCTTTTGCGCGAGTCCAAGGCAACATATAAATTTGATAGCTTAGCTCTGCTTCCCACATAATGAGGCGTACGATATCAGTGGCAAGCCCAGTAATGGTGCCGTTCTTTTGCTCTATCTGGTACGGAGGAAAATGCTCGGTATAGATATCTACTTTTGTCGGTGCTGCGGCTAAGGCACTAAATACACTAAATATCCCTATAACGCTCCCAATTATATACTGCATACCACATTCTCAAGATCGTTTTTAACAGTATAACTCATAATTTGTTATTGGTTTTGGTTAAATTAATGTACCCATTAAAATTCCATATTGGTGCTTTATTGGCAATTATTATATGGTTTTTTGGTGTCTTTTAAGAATTAAATAACGGCGTAAAATTGCCCTTGTTGTAGAGGAGTCGTTATGCGCTTAGTTTTATTCTTGCTTATGTTGTTTGTGTCTACTTACTCACATGCTGGTGAAGTTGCAGTCGATTATGTGGTGGGAGAGGGGGATGTAAAAGGACTGCGGCTTGGGTATCGTCCCTTGCATTATAGTTTAGCGGATTATGGTTTTGGCGAAGGTGCCTATGTTTATTTTGAGTTGAGCACCAACTATTGGGAATACGGCAAACCAAAACGCTCAGACACGACGTTTGCTATTGCACTGTCACCAGTGCTTAGTGTTCCACTGACCGAGTTTGCTGGAAAGCCGGTAAATTTTGAGTTTGGGATTGGCATGACCTACGTCAGTGATACTCGATTTGCGGGCAAAGACATTGGTGTTCACTATCAGTTTGAAGACCGCATTGGACTTAGTGTTAATTTGAATCCCAGTACTAAAGTTGGGATCCGATACCTGCATTATTCTAATGCAGGTTTGAGCGACCACAACCCCGGTCTTGATTTTTTAAATGTGTTCTACGTTAAGCGGTTTTAACGCTTAATGTCATTGATTTAGTTTTATCTCCCTTTGTGATTTCAAGGATGAAATTTTTTCTTACTAAATAACGTCATTTTTTCTTTATAGAGTTCCAGTTTCCAAGATAATAGAATGCAGTTAAACGCTTGACCTAAACTAAGGTTTAGGAATTAGGGTTCTGCGTAAATCAATAATAATCAAGGAACATCAATGGAGAATAGCTCTGCAATTGAGCGGTTAAAGCGCTTTACACCTTTAGTTTGGGTAATGCTTGTTGGTAACTTTTTCGTTCGCGCTAGTTACTACATGGTATGGCCTTTTTTGGCTGTTATTCTTTACGAAAATTATGGACTGAGTGCAACAGAGGTCGGTTTATTGCTGACGGTGTCAGCGACTTTCGCCGTATTTTTGGGGTTTTATACGGGGAATCTCGCTGATCGCTTTGGTCGCACCAAAATGCTCTACACGGCAGTGTTTGTTGGTGTGATTTCTTTTTCACTGTTGGCTGTGGCTGAGTCGTTGTGGTTGTTTGCAACCTCAGTGTTTTTAGCTTGTCTACCTAGGACGCTTTGGGATGCGCCTAGTAAAGCGTTACTTACTGAAGAACTTGCTGACGCAAAAGACAGAGAGCTTGCACTGCATTTACTCTATTTTCTCGTGAATGTGGGGGCGGCTTTAGGGCCATTATACGGGCTATGGGCGGGGCTTAATGGTGAGCAGTTTAGCTTTATCTATACTGGCATTTCGTATATTGGTTTGTTGCTCGCGCTGCTTTACTTTAGACCTAAACTGAGTGAAGCGCAGACTTTCGCTTTGCAGTCTGCCGCTCAGTCGGTACCCAAGTTTGCAAAGTGGCTGAGGATCTTACGAAAAGATAAAGTTTTTTTAATTGTGCTCATCGCTACAACTTTAGTGTATTTGGTTTATGCGCAATGTGACTCTAGCTTAGTGCAGTATTTGACGCGTGCAGAGGTCCCCGATCTAGCTTGGCTAATTTCTAGCTTAATCATCGCAAATTCTAGTGTGATCATCGTTTGTCAGTTTCCATTACTACATCTGATGCGTAATTGGCGCATTGAAAATAGGCTTTATGCGGGTGGCGTGATATTGATTATTTCACAAGTCATGATGGCCTTGAATGATGTACAAAATATTTGGGGATGGATTGCAGCCATGATGGTGTTGAGTCTGAGCGAAGCAATTATGTTTACTAACATCAATGTCTATATTGACAGATTGGCACCAGATAACCTGAAAGCTAGCTATTTTGGTGCTGCTGGCTTATGTTCATTAGGGTATGCATTAGCGCCCATTTTAGGCGGGCTTATTTTAGATTCTTACTCCGGTATGATGCTGTTTATCGTCATGACCTTAGTATCTATCACCGCGCTTGGGTTTTATCGCATTGCTGAGCTGAAGCCTAAGACGACGGCTGAAGCGATATAGCTTAGCTAACTCGGTGACCTAAAAAGGGTCACCGTTTAATTATCCGAAGCAAAGGTTAGTTACTTTACTTACCCGCCATTTTTTGCAAGTAACCCAGACGTTGACGCTCGGCAGCCGAGGGCTGATATGGGCGCTTCTCCAGTGCGTCAAAGTAGAAATCAGTGATGTGGTATTCGGTTATTTTGCTATCACCAAACTGCGCAAGCTCTCCGGGCATTGGCGACATTCTCTCAATTACAAATGTCTTTAACGTGAATTGTGATGGACCGGATTTAGCTGAAAAAGGAGCAAGCACCGACTGATGTGCTTTTAAGTTGAATACCTGTTTCCCTTCGCTTAACTTTTGTTTTTCAACCAAATGACTGATTGGTGTGCCATCGCGAGTAAATAGGTTTGCACGGATACGATAAGTACCACTTTGCTTTACTTCAAGCTGCAATGGAATTATCAAGTCTGCTTGCTCGGGGTAAGGTGTAGTAATAGCGAGCAGTGTGGCGCTGGGTTGGTAATAACGGATACTTGCCGTTAATGCAACAGCCTTAGCCGAGCTTGGCTTAGCACGCACGACGACATTCAGCTCTTGAGGCCATGTTGTCTCGCCATCGACTGCACCAAGCCAAATACCATCAGACTCTTTGAGGCGGGTGGTGGATAAGGTTTGCTGTGATGTAGGGTCGAGTATCGTTGCGGTTGCATTAGAAAATTGACTACCAGATAAACTTATCTCGATAGTAGCGGGGTGCACAAAGCGATATTGATTCAGCGACAAAGACACCTGTTCGTTATTTTCTTCAATTGGCATTTCGACGGCATAAAAATGATTTGGATTGAGCCTATCAAAATCACCTTTGCCAAGGGGCTGTGAATAAGGAGGTAAAGAAATACTATACTCATAATGTGCCGCAGCTGTTTGCGCAGCTTGTGCCAGTGGTAGTGATTCAACCAGTGATTGTTTTTGTGTTATCGCAGTTTTAGGTGTAGTGGGTTGCGTTGTTGGTGGTGTCAAAATAGCTGTGGTGACTTGTGGTGCTGGTAACTCAGGTGAGGGCTGAGCTTCGCGCTGCAAGGCAAAATAGCCTGCAGTGATACAGATTACAATAAGAATGACACTAATCAACAAAAACTTTTTCATAGCAATACTCGGTTAATATAAGGAACTGCATGGAGCAGTTCCTTGGGTATAGAAATTAGCAAAATAACCGTTAAGTTACAGTGAGTTTAGTATTAACTGTGAAAAGCTTTGTGAGTTAGACTCGCTAACATAACGGTAAGTTTTTTTCCAAAACCAGCTACCCGTTGTTTCTTCATAGGTGTTGTAGCTAATCGTTTTATAACCCGCGTTAAACTGAGTACGAGCCGCTGTTACTTTGCCTTGGTATCCAGCATCTGGCAGGTTACCGTGGCTATATTCCGCGCTCATTAGTAATGGGTAGTGGTATGGCATAAAGCTAGTTACTGCATCATCTTGAGAGGCTAGTTGACCGTTGATAGCAACGCTTGTACTACAACTACCAAAGTCACCTTTTGTCGATGCACCACAAGAAGAATGTGTTGATACAACTCCATCATCATTACCTGGTAAGAAACCTGAAGTGAGGCCGTAGTAGTCGCTTGCATCAGCGACGAAACGTAGGCGAGGTGCGTTGTCACTTGGGTACTGAGCAACTTGTCGCGCGTTATTTACTTTTAAATCCCACATGATACCAAACTCTTCAGGCATGCTACCAAGCCAAGCCTCAACAGCTTGGCGAGTTAGTTCACCAACTACACCACCTGAAGTTGCAGCGTTGATAGCCGTGTCTGCGAGTTCGCTTCCGCCACCCGCACCTGCAAGGTCAAAAGTAGCAACGATATTAAGTGGTTGAAGGCCCGCATTTTCAAGCCAAGTTGCTTGATTATCTAAGATATAGCGCGCAACCAAATCACCCGTTGAGTGGGTAACAAAGACACAGCCAGGATTACAAGTGCCATTTTCTGCAAATGCTTTTAGCTTTGGCCAAATATAATCTGTTGCGATTTTGCCTTGCAAACGTTCATAAGAAGGCCAATCAATACGTTCATCAGCGTGGTTTATCCAAAAAGATGACCAATATTCTTCACCCTCAAGCTCGACATTGGTACTGTTAGGGCGGTTAAGTTGGTCTGCTTGAAAGCCATGAATTAGAATTGTTTTATATTCAGCGGCCTGCGCGGGAGTTGCAAGTGCAGCGCCTGTTAATAACGCAGAAAGTGCAGCAGTGTATACAAAGTTAGTTTTCATTGTCTAAGTCCTTTAAAGCGCCAAGTGCCACATCTATGGTCGGCCTACAATAAAATTCTCCCACTTTGCTTAATCATCAATTAGGGAAACTATAGGCATCACACAACTACTTTCACTACTACTGAAACGCATCTTTGTTAGTATATTATGTGGCGTGAGAAACTATTCCCACGCCGGTCTAAAAAGCTAAAATCACGCCATTTCAGGGTTGTTATGGAGTTCAGATAGCAGGTTCAGGGTTTTCTCGCTGCGGTTTACAAATGGGTTAGTCTCATCCCATACATAGCCCGCAAGCACAGAAGTGATTTGGCTCTTAATTTTTTCAGGCTTGTTGTCTGAGAAAAATAGGCGGCGCAAACGTCCGTCGTACCAGCCTTCAATGTAGGTGCGCATGACAGCAATACCTTTAAGCATATGCGCCTCATAATCTTGCTGCCAATCTGCTTCCTCGCCATTTAACTGAGCGACTATGAGATCAGCGGCGCGCGCGCCTGATTCAATCGCAAACATAACACCGGCTGAAAATACAGGGTCAATAAATTCACTGGCGTTACCGGTTAGTACAAAGTTTTTGCCGAACAGTTGTTTAATACCTTTTGAGTAGCCTTTGATCTCCTTTGGCTCCATACACAGTGCCATTCCTTCCAACATTGCTGATGCATGTTGATCGCGAGCAAGGTAGGTTAAAAAGCGTGTTTTAGCATCGCCCTGGGCACTTTCCAAATACTCAGGGTTACCAACAAAACCGACTGAAACACGACCGTCAGAGAAAGGTATTAGCCAAACCCATACATCCTCTTCGTGAACCAGAATCGTTACTTTATTGTTTTCAGCCCCAGTCTCTATGCCATCAGCAGGTTTAAATTGCGCAAACAAAGTTGCGCGAGTTGGCGCTGATGAAGGTTCATTTAAATCAAGCAGGTTTGCGAGTACTCGGCCATAGCCGCTTGAGTCAACAACGAATTTTGCTTGAATTTCCTGCACATCACCGGCCTCATTGACTACCTTAATGATAGGCTCTTCTAGATCCATGTTGGCATCAACTACTGAAGTGCCAAATTCGATAGGGGCACCCATTTTTTGCACTTCTTCAGCCAGTACATTGTCAAAGTCATCTCTTGGAACTTGCCATGTCCATGTCCAGCCATCGGTGTAATTTTTAGAGAAATCGAAAAACTCTTGGAAGTCATCTTGTTTAAAATTAGCACCGATTTTCTTTTGGTAATTGCGTGCAACTAACGCATCCATAAATCCAGCATCTTCCAAATGCTGCATACTTTGTGGTAGAAGACTTTCACCGATGACATAGCGCGGAAAGTGGCTACGTTCAACGATCTTCACGGTTAATCCTGCTTGAATTAGCTTTGCAGCGGTCATTGTCCCAGCAGGTCCAGCGCCGATAATAAGTACATCTACATTTTCCTTAGCCATTTTGTAATTCCTTAATCATATATTGTGAGAAAATGTGGCAATTTATTAATCCTAGAGTGAAGAGGGGAGCTCCCTTTAATGCCTCACTCTAGAAAATCTAATTTAACATTATATTAACGAATAAAATGTTAAAGAGTGTTCATAATTTCTGACATTTTTATTAAGTCTTCCGGTGTTTTTACCCAACTGTTGTGCGACCCTTTCATGGTGAACACTTGAACCTGACTAGGTTGCATTGCTTCTTCGATAAGATTTTGATTCTTATCAAGGTATCGGTTGATTATATGACTGGAAAGTTGCAACTCTAGGCTATCCGACTGAGCCACTTCAACCGCACAACCAGCACTAAATAGCGTCACCTTTGCAGTGCTAGAAAATGCCGGATCATTTTGGTAGTGATAATTAATTCTATCGGGCTCAAGATGACTGAGCTCTGGGTGTAGAGCAAAAACTTCATCATGCATCGCGGCATAGTCAAAACAAGGGTCGACGAACACCAAGTGTTCGACTGTGTCTCCCTCATTTTGCAGCAGTTTGGCAACCTCGAGTGCCAGCGTTGCGCCAAAACTCCAACCAAAAATCCGATAAGGACCACTAGGCTTTAGCTTTTTAAGATGAATAGCATACTGCAACGCCAATGTTTGGAACTGATAATAGTCATAGGCGAGCGAGCCCTTTGGTTTTTCCTGTGCGGCATAGATGTTATTGAAGCAATAACAAGGCGCGGAAATCTTGGGAGCAATGGATTGCAAGTAACTCTCAGCACCACCGCCACCCGGAGGGAAGAAAAACCATTCAATAGGAGCATCGGCTTCATTCACCAATACGCCGATCTCAATATCGCTTAGGGTTTTTATGCCTTGGGGATTTGCGGCTGTAATCGAATGTGAAACGACGGCTCGAAGGGCAGCATCGAACTGCTCTATGAATGCGGTGGTTTGCGTCTCATCTAACTGACTTGCAATGCTCACTTGCAGTTTCATTTGACGCACTTCGGCATTTACGATGAGTGCCATTTCATCCTGATTATCCTTGCTGCTGGCATCGCCTGAGTGTGCATTTAGCATTCGTATGCCCTGATCTTGTGCATCATTGTTGCTATCAAGTTGTCCCAAGTAATTAAAGCTAACTTTAGGTAACTGATTGAAGGAAAGTTCCCCACGTCTGACCAATTCGCTGAAGCCTAGCCCTTTATCTGGAATGGCACGAAGCGTTTCTTTGCTTTGAATAATCAGCGTCGATAAATCCGTGTCATTTTTCAGGGCAACCGGAAACATACTAGTAAACCAGCCTAGTGTTCTTGAGGTATCAATATGGTCACTCAGATGTTCTCGGCCGTGGCCTTCTAACGTGAGATGGCAATAGTTTGTAGCAAAGGTATTGCACCAAGCCCGAGTAAACGCACTCATTAAGAGATCATTGATTTCTGTGTTAAACCCAGCAGGAGCAAGGCGTAGCAATTGCTCAGTAAGCTGAGTATCAAATTGATGCGTAAGACGCTGTTGTGATTTACCGTAAGGTACGTTTTGTTGTGTGCTTAGCACATTTTGCCAATACGGTATTTGTTGTTCAAAAGGATGCAGGGCCACAACGTCTGACCATTGGCGATAACTGCTGGTTTTGTCGCTTAAGGTGTCGCCTTGCAGCAAGCGACTTAAGTCTTCGACCAAAATACGCCACGAAACACCATCAATAACAAGGTGATGAACGATAAGTACAAGCCTAGTTAGCGGTGTATCATCGCTGAGTAAAACCGGTTGCCACAAAGCACCTGAACCGAGTTCAAAACGGGCGTGTATTTTACTCAACGCCAGAGCGGTTTGCTGCTCATCAAGCCCCGAAGTGTCCAAATGGATAAGCTTTGGTGTTGGACAAGCAGCAACGCTTTGATATTGGGATTGCCAAGTCTCGGTTTTGCTAAACTGAGCGCGCAACATGTCATGTTGTTGATGCAGCTGCGCAAGTGCACGCTCCAAAGTATCCAGCGCGGTATTGTGCGGAAGTGCGAGCATGACCGACTGATTAAAATGCGCTTTATGACGGTAATGGGAGTTGAGGAACCATTGCTGGATAGGTAATAACTTGATTTCTCCGCTGAGCTCACCTTGTTCAGCCTCGATTTCTACCTGTTCATTATTTGCCAAAAATGCACAAAGCGCTTCTAGGGTTGGATAAGTAAATATGTCTTTGGTCGATAGCGAATAGCCAGCACGTTTGAGAGCCGACATAAGCTGAATGCTCATAATTGAATCACCACCAATATGGAAGAAGTTATCTTCCAAGCCAATCTGCTTAATTCCCAATACAGCACACCAGATTTTAGCGATATGCTTTTGCTGTTCTGTGTTTGGAGCATGGTGAGTTTCAGTTTGGCTAAAATCGGGCTGCGGTAGTGCTCGGGCATCAATCTTGCCATTAACCGTAACCGGTAGGGCGTCTAATGTGACGTATGCACTTGGCAGCATATAACTCGGTAGCATGTGAGAGAGTGTTTGCTTGAGCTTCGCCTCATCTAGTGACTCAGTATTTGCCATGACCAAATAGGCCACGATACGTTTAACCCCATCTTGTTCATTCACGTTTACAAACGCAGTATGAATTTGCGCTTGTTGCTTAATCGCAGTTTCAATCTCGCCAAGTTCGATGCGGTAACCACGAATTTTCACCTGAAAATCATTACGACCAACATACTCTAATAAGCCATCTTCACGCCATTTAACCAAATCTCCCGTTTTATACATTTTGTTCCAACCGCTTGCGAGGTATCTATCCGATGCGAACGGATTAACTAAGAATGCTTGTTCGGTTAAATCTGAACGGTGTAAATAGCGTCTTGCCATACCCGCGCCGCCAATATAAAGCTCTCCTGCCACGCCCGGTGGAAGTATTTTGCCAGCAGGTGACAACACGTAAGCAGATTTATTGGCAATAGCGCGGCCAATAGGGGCTCCGTGATTTACAGAGTTGAGTAAGCAGCAAGTCGCATAAACGGTGGTCTCTGTTGGGCCATAGGCGTGGTAAAGCATCAGCTCTGGCGCTTGATGCTTTACTCGCTCAACCATAGCTAAGTCGACCGCCTCTCCACCAAAATTAATCTGTTTAAGTCCGGCGTGTAAGAAGAAGTCTTCGCTAGCTAAACGATTAAATAGCGCAGTGGTTACAAAGCACGTATCAATCTGCTGTGCTTGGCAGTACTCAATCAGTCGTTCTGGATCAAGTTGAGTCTGTTTATCTATCAGGTGTAGCGCTGCGCCGTTACTGAGTGTGACAAAGCAGTCAAAAATAAACGCGTCGAAGCTAATACTCGATAAGCTAAGTACCTTGTTCAGTTGTGTGGGGTCGATAAAATGGTCGTCCGTGGCATAGTTTAATAGTGCCTCATGGTTGATTTCTACGCCTTTGGGGTTGCCTGTGGTGCCAGAGGTATAGATAATATAAGCCAAATCAGACGGGCTCACCGATACCGCTTGGTCTAAGTTTGTTTCCTCCATTGGTGCATCGCTGAGTACACGTGTCAGTGAGGCAAGTGTTGTACTCTCAACTCTATCCATTAATCCCGATTGGGTGACCACGATTTTCGCACCACAGTCCTTGGCAATATATTCAATCCTTGAGTCAGGAAATTCCGGTGATACAGGAACATAACCACCGCCTGCTTTAAGAATAGCGAGGATCGCAACGATAGAATCCAACTGTTTTTCATGCAGCAATAAGACTGGGAAATCACCTTGATACTCGTTGCCGTAAATCTCAGCCTTAATCACCAATAATTGTTGGGCAAGCAGGCAAGCCTGGCGGTTGAGTGCTTGATAGCTTAGTACTTCATCTTGCCAGACCACAGCGGTTGCATCCGGGAATACGGCGACTTTTTCACTAAATAAGTCGTTGAAGTTCTCGAAGCCACATGACTGGCGCTCGGTTTCATTCCACTCGTTGAGAATACGGGTCTTTTCCACTGTATTGGCAATTTCAATGTGTTGATGCGGTAAGTGAGTATTGTCAGCGACTTGCTTGAGGATAAGTAGCAGTTGAGATTGCAGTTGTACGGCACGTGCTGGCGAAAGCAAACTGGCGTCGTACATCAGCTCAAGTTGCAGCTCTCCTTGCTCCTTTGCTATCAATGCAAGTGGGTATTCAACTTGCTCTGGTGCTGCGTCAAACTGCCAGCGAGCTTGTTGTGCCTCTGCTTGTTCATTTTCAAGGCTTGGGTAGTTTTCGAAAACGACTAGGCTTTGGAATAGCCGATTACCGCCTTGTTGCAGTGACGCAAGTGACACATTCGCATGGCTATTTAAGTCCAAAATGGCAGTTTGGATCTTCTCGAGTTGTTGCGCGATGGTGGCATCTGTAGGCCAATCAAGATAAAGCGGTAGCGTATTGATGTAAGCTCCAACACTTTGCTCTATGCCGTCAATTGGTAAGTCACGACCTGCGATAGTTGTACCTACTAAAGTAAATTCGTCGCGAGTATAGATCTGGATAAGCTTATGCCAGGCAAATTGTACCGCAGCATTGAGCGTGACAGAATGTTGCTGACACGCTTGCTGCAACTTACTTAATGTCTCGCTTGGTAGAGCAAAAAGCAGCGCCTGCGGGTCATGATTATGACGGAGCGTTTCTAAATCTGTTGAGTGACTAAACAGGGTGTTAAGATCGTTTGCTTGTGATAAATCAGCGACATGATATTGCCAAAATGCTTTGGTGGCGGCCTGATTATCTCTTAAGTAAGCATGGGCATCTAAATAGGCGTTGTCCACCTGTAAAGCAGGTTCTCGACCTTGTAGTAATTGCGTATAGTTTTGGTGAACGGTCTGCATAACTAACGGGCCACTCCAGCCATCACAAATGCTGTGATGCTCTGTTTTTATTAGGTGATAATGCGCTTCATCGCGTTTTACCAAATGCAGTGTAAATAACCCCGGTCTTGCAAAATTAAATGGCTGATTTAGCACTTGGTTTGCAAGCTTTTCTATGTGTGCTTGTTGTTCTGCTTTTGAGTATTGACTGATATCAATCACGCTAAAGTTATCTTCATCAACACAGGTGTGATCCACGATAAGTTGCAGCATGGTTTCTTCAACATCGAAAGCACAGCGCAGCGCTGGATATTGCAGTGAGGTTAGTTGCCACGCACGACAGTAAAGCGCAGTGTCAACTTTATCGAAATACTGCATCTGTGACTGCACCCGATAGGCGGTATCTTCTGGACTATTAAGCTGGTGGAAAATAAAACCTTGCTGCAAGTTTGTTGCGGGATAAACCGCGGCTAGGTCGTAACGTGTGCGCAGTGTATCTAAGTGGGCGAAGCTGACGCCTGTCAGGTTATAGTCGCTCGGCGTTTGTTTGGCGCCAAGCGCTTTGGTATGTAATGCCGTGTCCAGCACCGCTTGTAGACTGGCAGTGAACTGACTTTGGAATAGGGCAAATTCGGTTTCAGACAATGCTGTGGTGCAATTTAAGACAAGCTGACCATGAATAATAGCCGCGTTGATATCAAGAACGTAATGCCCATTATTTTCGCTCGCGACTGGTTGACCTGTAATGGCTTCGGTCAAGTAAAAGTCGCCATGAGGTTGCTGCGTTTTAGTGCCACCGATTTGGCCTAAATAGTTGAATGCAACGGTTGGTAAAGTCCCCGTCACTTGTTTGGAAAAATAGAATTGACCAAAACCAACGCCATTGTCTGGCAATTTACGCAGCTGCTCTTTGGCATTGACGATAGCGCTTTCTAGACTAGAACCCGCATGGAGTGCTAGTGGATATAATGACGTAAACCAGCCCACGGTGCGTGAATGATCTATATCTTCGGCGATGTGTTCACGACCATGACCTTCAAGCGCAATAACCTGATCATTACTACCAGTGATATGGGCGAGAGTTAGTGACAGTGCGGCGACGACAAGGTCTCGAGGCTCTGTGTGGTAGCCTTGATTAGCGTCAAACAGCAGCGTTTGTGTAAATGCAGAGTCAAGTTTAATCACTTGGTTTCTCGGTGTACTCTTCGCTGTTAAGTGTGTTTGACAAGTATCAAGTACTTCTTGCCAGTAATCGATTTGTTCGGCTTGAACCTGTGCATATTGGGCTAAGGCCTCAACCCATTGACGATAGCTTGAGGTTTTTTGCGCCAATTTTTTGCCTTGATAAAGGCTATTTAAGTCCTCAATTAGGATCCGCCAAGAGACAAAGTCAATGATCAGGTGGTGGAAGGCCAGTACCAATATATCTTGGCTTTGGCGTTTGACACGAATTGGCTGCCATAAAGGGCCTGAATTTAACGCAAACTGTGACTGCAAGCGGGTTAATTGCTTGGCAAGCTCGTCGTCACTAAGTGTGTCTGCATCAAGTTTAACTAGAGGTGCCATGGTATTATTTTGTTGGTACTGCTGGGTAATATGCGCCGTCTTTTGATTGAAAACAAGGCGTAGCACATCATGTTGCTCAGCAAGCTCGGACAATAGCTCAACTAATCTCTCATCACTGATTGCGCTTGGCATTACAGTGGCAAAAGTTTGGGCAAAGTGTGCGGGATTAGCAAACTGATTTGCGAAGAACCACTGCTGGATAGGCAGCAGATCGAACTCGCCTTCAAGCTGGCCTTGTTCGGTTTTTATCGTAACCTTCTTGTCGCCATTCGCACTGATAAGCTTTGCCAGCCGCGCGGGAGTTGGGGCGGCAAATATCTCTTTAACTTGTACCGTTAACCCAGCTTCTCTTAAGCGTGAAACCAGCTGAATACTGACAATTGAGTCGCCGCCGATTTGGAAGAAGTTATCCTCAATCCCCACTTGCTCAAGGCCAAGTACCTGTTGCCAAATCTCACAAAGCTGGGTCTCTAAGGCATTACGCGGTGCCACATAAAGGTTGTCGGCTTGAAGCTCCGGTGTGGGGAGTGCCTTGCGGTCAAGCTTACCGTTACCCGTAAGTGGAATATGCTCGATTAGAGTAAAGTGACTGGGCACCATATACTCAGGTAAAGCAGCACTTAGGGCGAGCTTTAACTCGGTAATTTCAAGGTCAGGCTCTGCAACAAGGTAAGCGGCCAGCGCTTTGCCTTGCGGTGCAGGCACATCAATCACCACTGCGTTTTGTACGCCTTGCTGGTCGACAATAGCAGCGGCAATCTCGCCTAGTTCGACACGATAACCACGAATTTTCACCTGCTCATCGTTACGACCGAGATACACCAAGTCGCCGTTGTCTAGGAAGCGGGCAAGGTCACCGGTTTTGTACAGCTTGCTATGGGCGGGGTCGTGACTAAATGGATTATCAATAAAGCGCTCAGCATTGAGTTCAGGGCGGTTTAAGTAACCACGGGCAACCCCAAGGCCTGAAATATATAACTCACCCGGCGCACCAATGGGCATGGGCTGCAGCGACTCAGATAACACATGAAGATTAACGTTAGGGTAGGCTTTACCTATGCCTTGATGAATACGTGGATAGGCCTGTGCTAGCATCGCACCGACTGTGGCTTCCGTTGGGCCATATTCATCGAAAATAGCGTTCACATGGTCGCTTAATGCGGCGATGGCCTGCTCGGTCAGCGCTTCACCACCGAGCATTAGGGCATCGACTTGTGCGTCGCTGCCAGGCAATAGCGCCATGGCAAGACTGGGTGTGGTTTTCACAAAGCCAACGTTCGCGGCATTTAGATGAGCTCTAAAGGCGGCGGCATCAAGAATATCGCCTTCATAAACACACACTGTTTGTCCAGCAAGGAGCGGGCATAAGGTGGTCGTCACCGACAGGTCAAAACAGTAATTAGAAGAAAAGTCGATATTACGATACTTGTCACCTAACTGGCTGGTTAAGGCGTGAAGATAGTAAAGCACATTGTGCTGCGTGAGCATTACGCCTTTTGGTTGTCCGGTTGTCCCTGAGGTGTAGATGATATAAGCCAAGTTAGCCAACGCGGTTGGACGCACTAAGTTCTCGTGCTCCACCGCCAGCGCATGGGTGTTTACGCCGAGCGCCTTCACGCCGAGCGCCGCCATTTTTCCAAGCACAGGCTCAAGTGAAGGCAAGTGGCTTTCCTGGGTTAGCACTAAGTCGGTGTTGGTGTCGGTTAAAATAAATTCAACCCGAGCTTCGGGGTAATCTGGTGAAACAGGCACATAGGCACCACCGGCTTTGAGCACGGCCAAAATAGCAATAAGCATCTCGCTACTGCGAGAAAAGTAGAGGGCGATAGGGGTATCGGCAGGCAATAGGCCAGCTTGTGCTTTGGGGTGCTGAGCAATGATTTGCTGTGCAAGGGCATTGGCTTTACCGTTCACTTCGGCATAAGACAGTGCTTCACCACTGCTGGTTAACATGGCCGCTTGCTCTGGGGTGTTAGCGGCGTGCTGCTCTACTAAGCTGGCCAGATCTTTGTCGGTAGCAAACGACTCGGCGTTGTTGTGCCAAGCACGGAGTGTGTCAGTCTCAGTTCTATTTTGTAGGGCTACTTTTGCAAGTGGCTGTGCAGTTCTGGTGATCACCTGATCGATAATATTGATAAAGCGCTCAGCAAGGAGTTCGATCCAGTCACTAGGAAATAGCGCAGTGGCGTAGTTAATATCACCAAATACTTCTTCGTCCCCATTTTGTAGCAATAAACTAATGTCGAACTTTGCCACTTTATGGAGCGCTTTTACCTGTGACTCATCCACTGGCGTAAACAGCTGTTGGCTGCTGTCGTCGCTGTTATTTTTAAATTGTTCAAGCGCAAACATCATTTGAAATAGCGGATGGCGAGACGGATCCCGTTGTAATTTTAGGGCGTCGACCAATTTATCAAATGGCAGATCTTGGTGCGCCTTTGCCGCTTTTAGGGTTTGGTGCACTTGTTGGATTAAGGCATTAAAGTCCAGTGTGTTATCAATATGAACTGGCAGGGCTAAGCTATTGACCAAAAAGCCAATAAGATTTTGTGTCTGGCTTAGATGACGGTTGTCAGATGGCGTACCGATGACTAAATCTGACTGACCGCTGGTTGCTTGTAATGTCAATGCCCAGCTGCTGAGCAGTACTATATAGAGACTGGTTTGTTGCGTTTTGGCTATGGCCTTTAGGGCTTCGCTTCGTTCTTGACCCAAATGAATACGGTGGTCGGCACCGTGATATTGATATTCATTTGGCCTTGGTAGTGGCGAATGTAATTCAAGCTGCTCAGCACCTGCAAGTGCATCAGTCCAGTGGTCTAAAAGCTTAGTTAAGGTATCGCCGCTGAGGTACTCGCGCTGCCATTTTGCGTAATCTTGGTACTGTAACTCAAGCGCTGGTAGCTCAGGCGTTTTGCCTGAAGCTAGCATAAAATAGGCTTGGTGTAGCTCACGCATAAAGATTTCGGTGGACCAGCCATCAAACGCTATGTGGTGCCACATAAATAGCACGTAACGTTCAGCGCCTACTGTCCAACAGCAAACCTTGAACATAGGCTCATTGGCTAAGTCAAATGGTGTACTAATAGCTTGTTTAACAGCCGTATTAAGCGCAGCTAAGTCAGCCACAGGGCTAGGCGTAATTTCAATACAAGCGCTCAACACTTCTTGATAGTCGTGGCCTTGCTCGTCTTGACGATAGACACTGCGAAGCACTTCATGCCTATCTAACACGATATTCAGTGCTTGTGTTAATCGCGTAAGCTCTGTGTGCTCAGAGAGTTTAACCAAAAACGGAATATGATAAGCGTTGGTGCCATTTTCTAACCGTTCGATAAATAATAAACGCTCTTGCGCAAACGAAAGCGGATGGCGGTTTAATTCTGGCAGTGTATTAAACGCATCCTTTGAAAAAATGGCTTTTGCTTCAAGGTAATCCATTAGCTGCGTTTTGTTTGACTTTAACTTTGCAACAAGTGCAGCATCTGGCGCTTGCGCGCCAAATGACAGCTCTAGTCCGCCGTCTTGCAACCAGATTGAGAGATTGTGATCTTTCAGTTCAGCGAGCAATGACAACATGGTTAAATCCTCATGCTATTAGTTTGTTCTTGTTGTGATCCGGAGTCTGCTTTAATTTCGATATCCACACTCAACGTCTCTAAGTTGTCGACGATTGCGGCAATATGGGTATGCTCAAACAGGGCTGAAATTGGGATGTTTAAATCCAGTGCTTTATTACAAGCATTCATCAACCGGATAGCCGAGATAGAATCCCCCCCAATACTGAAGAAATTATCTTCAATACCCACTTGCTCAAGGCCAAGTACCTGTTGCCAAATCTCACAAAGCTGGGTTTCTAAGTCATTACGCGGTGCCACATAGAGGTTGTCCGCTTGAAGTTCTGGCGCTGGGAGTGCCTTGCGGTCAAGCTTACCGTTACCCGTGAGTGGAATCTGTTCGATTAGGGTAAAGTGGCTGGGCACCATATACTCAGGTAAAGCAGCACTTAGGGCGAGCTTTAACTCGGTAATTTCAAGGTCAGGCTCTGCAACAAGGTAAGCGGCCAGTGCTTTGCCTTGCGGTGCAGGCACATCAATCACCACTGCGTTTTGTACACCTTGCTGGTCGACAATAGCAGCGGCAATCTCGCCTAATTCGACGCGATAACCACGAATTTTCACCTGCTCATCGTTACGACCGAGATACACCAAGTCGCCGTTGTCTAGGAAGCGGGCAAGGTCACCGGTTTTGTACAGCTTGCTATGGGCGGGGTCGTAACTAAATGGATTGTCAATAAAGCGCTCGGCACTGAGTTCTGGGCGGTTTAAGTAACCACGGGCAACCCCAAGGCCTGAAATATATAACTCACCCGGCGCACCAATGGGCATGGGTTGGAGCGACTCAGATAACACATGAAGATTAACGTTAGGGTAGGCTTTACCTATGCCTTGATGAAGACGTGGATAGGCCTGCGCTAGCATCGCACCGACTGTGGCTTCCGTTGGGCCGTATTCATCGAAAATAGCGTTCACATGGCCGCTTAATGCGGCAATGGCCTGCTCAGTCAGCGCTTCACCACCGAGCATGAGGGCCTCAACTTGTGCATCGCTGCCAGGCAATAGCGCCATGGCAAGACTCGGTGTGGTTTTCACAAAGCTAACATTCGCGGCACTTAGGTGAGCTCTAAAAGCGGCGGCATCAAGAATATCCCCTTCATAGACACACACCGTTTGTCCAGCAAGGAGCGGGCATAAGGTGGTGGTCACCGACAGGTCAAAACAGTAGTTAGAAGAAAAGTCGATATTACGATACTTGTCACCTAACTGGCGAGTTAAGGCGTGAAGATAATAAAGCACATTGTGCTGAGTGAGCATCACGCCTTTTGGTTGCCCGGTTGTTCCTGAGGTGTAGATGATATAAGCCAAGTTAGCCAACGCTGTTGGGCGCACAGGGTTCTCGTGCTCCACCGCCAGCGCACGGGTGTTTACGCCGAGCGCTGTGGCTTTTCCAAGCACAGGCTTAAGTGACGGCAAGTGGCTCTCCTGCGTTAACACTAAGTCGGTGTTGGTGTCGGTTAAAATGAATTCAACCCGAGCTTCTGGATAATCTGGTGAAACAGGCACATAGGCACCACCGGCTTTGAGCACGGCCAAAATAGCAATAAGCATCTCGCTACTGCGAGAAAAGTAGAGGGCGATAGGGGTATCGGCTGGCAATAGGCCAGCTTGCGCTTTGGGGTGCTGAGCAATGATTTGCTTCGCAAGGGCATTGGCCTTACCGTTCACTTCGGCATAAGACAGCGCTTCACCGCTGCTGGTTAACATGGCCGTATGCTCTGGGGTGTTAGCGGCGTGCTGCTCTACTAAGCTGGCCAGATCTTTGTCGGTGGCAAATGACTCGGCGTTGTTGTGCCATTGACTGAGCGTTGTCTGCATTTGGTTATTGACCAAGCTAATGCTTTGATGGCTTTGTGTTAGTCGTTCCCCAAGCTGAATCAAAATAGCTTGTACTTGGTCAAGGATCCACTTTGCCCGCGCTGTGCTTAACCATTCTCCGTTGTAGTGCATCACAAAGTCTAAGCGGTCTTGCTCGCTTTGGGCCACCACAGAAAGCGGATAGTCGCCTTTTTCTATTGATTCTCTGAACTTCCAGCTGCCGGTATTTTCTGGAGTCGGGTAGTTTTCGAATACAAAGAGGGTATGGAACAAGCGTTGACCATCACGTTGCAGCTTCGACAAGCTCATGTCGCTGTGGCTATTGAGTGCAGCTACGCCTTTTTGAATGGCTTTGAGGATGTCATTACAGCTTGCTTCTGCATGCCAATTTACCACTAAAGGTAAGGTGTTGATGAACAAACCGACCGCTTGTTCAATCCCATTGACTGGAATTTCACGACCGGAAACTGTGCTACCAACAATCGTTTGGCTATCACCAGAATAGGTTTGCAGTAACTTATGCCAAGCAAATTGCAGTGCAACGTTGAGCGTTACGCCAGCTTGTTGACAAGTATGTTGTAGCGACCTAAACGCCTCGCCTTGAAGGCTAAACTGCAGCGATTGCACTTGTTCAACAATTCGACTTTGCGACAAGTCAAACTGACCACCAAGCAACAAGTTAATATCGTTTGCGGTGTCAAATTCGGCTTGTTGCTGCTGCCAGTAAGCCTGAGTTTGCTTGGCATTTTTAAGGTAATAAGCTTGCGCTTCTAAATAGGTTTGCTGCGCTTGCACCTCTGGTGTTTTCCCTGCACAAAGCTGGCGATAATACTCAGCGACTGCTTGCAGCATTAACGGTCCACTCCAGCCATCATTAATGGCATGGTGCTCGGTTTTGATAAGTGTGTAGAGGTTTTCACTGCGCTTAAATAAGGTGAAGCGAATAAGCCCCGGTTGACTTAGGTCAAACGGAACTTGTCGATCTTCGGCTTGAGCTTTGCTGATGGCTTGCTGTTGGTGGTGCTCGTCAAGGGATGACAGATCTACTATGGCGAAATGGTTGTCATCAATACTGGCGTCGCGACACACCACTTGGAGTAGGCACTCTTGCCAATCAAAAGCGGTGCGTAGAATAGGGAAGCGAAGCGACGCTAAACGCCAGGCATGAATAAAGTGTTCAACCTCTAGCGCTTGTTCAATATCCATGACCAATTGCACTCGGTAGGCATCATCCGTTGGGAAGTTAACAGCATGATAGATAAAGCCTTGTTGCAAGCTATTAGCCGGGTAAAGTGCTTCGATATTATAGTGCTTGCTCAGCGCTTGATAATGCCCATAAGACAAGTCGCTTAATCCCAAATCGCTAGGGGTTTGCTGTGGTGTTTGCGCGGCTAGTTCACAGCTTGCATTAATGACCTGATGAAGCGCCATTTCAAAGTGCTCAACAAATGCCAACGACTGTGATTGGTTCAACCTCGAAACCACATCAAAGTGAAGCTTGTCACCGCGAACTGCGCCATTGATGTTGAGTAGCAGTGCATTGTCAGCCTGAGCGTTTGCCTCTGTCATCACATAGCCTGCTTGAGTATCATCCAGCTGCCAGTCTCGGCTTTGCTGTTGTTGCTGATTCAATTGACCTAGATAGTTAAAGCTCACCTGAGGGCGAATTACACTGACTTTGCCAGCTTGTACAAAAGCGCCATAGCCCACGCCTTTATCCGGGATCTGACGCAGCATTTCTTTGGTGTTTGCGATGGTTGCAATCACGTCGTCGTGGTGTTCAAGGCGCACAGGATACATACTGGTAAACCAGCCTATGGTTTGCGACACATCCAAGCGCGGATCTATATTTTCACGACCATGACCTTCAAGTTGAATATGATTAACGGTACTGTCAAAAGTGCTGTGTAGGGCAATATTGAGTGCCGCCAAAAGCAAGTCGTTAATGTCAGTATTCAAACCAAGATTGGCATCTCGTAGCAATTTAGCAGTCGTTTCTTGCGCAAACGTGATGCTGTATTGTGATTGTGCTGAGTAAGTGGGTTGGCTAGTAAAGCCTTTTTGTACCTGCTGCCAATAGTACGCTTGCTCAGGGTGAGCCGAAGGGTAGGTGGCAATGGCATCCACCCACTGACGATAGCTGGTAAGCTTGTCTGTTAGTGCTTCACCACTTAATAGGGTTTGTAAGTCTTGGCTTAACACCCGCCACGATACCACATCAATAATGGCATGATGGAAGGCAAAGAATACCTGGCTACCCTCGGCCGTTTTCACCAACGCTGCCTGCCACAGGGGGCCATTGAATAAATCAAATTGGCTTTGTAGTTTGGTCAATTCGTTAAATAACGCGTCTTTACTCAGAGCCGTCGCATCAAGTAATGGGACTTCAAACTCTATCGCCGCTTGGTACGCTTGTTTTACCCCGTTGCTGGTCTGAACAAAGTGACAACGTAGCATGTCATGATGCTCGCTCAGCGCTTGAATAGCTTGCGTCAGCCCCGTGTGTTCAATGTGTTCAGGTAAGTTAAGGGTAAATGCTTGGTTCCAATGGTGTGGATTTGGTAGCCCTAAATCGAAAAACCACTGTTGGATAGGCAGTAGTGCAAACTCACCACTTAACCTACCTTGCTCCGTGATAAGTTCGATGGTTTCAGTGCTAACGTGTTGAATTAAATAGGCCTGCGCTGCCACGCTTGGGGCGTCAATGATGTCTTTAACCTGAAGGTTAAAGCCAGCTTTACGCAGCGCAGACACAAGTTGAATACTGACAATAGAATCGCCACCGACTTTGAAAAAGTCATCATTAACGCCCACTTGTTCTAGACCCAATACTGACTGCCAAATACCACACAATTGTTTTTCTAATTCGCTGCTCGGTGCTTGATAGTTGTCTTCATCTACCACCGTTGGAGTAGGCAATTGCTTGTGATCCAGCTTTCCATTGTTGTTAAACGGTAACGCCGACATCACTTCAAAGTAGCTTGGGATCATATAGCTAGGTAAAACCTGAGCCAGTTCCTGTTTTACTGCACTTAAATCTAACTCGCCGCGCTCTGGTACCACGTATGCGGCAAGTTGCTTGTTGCCCGCTTGTTCGAATACCACCACAGCGGCGACTTTTACTTGCGCCAATTCGTTGAGTTGTGCTTCTATTTCAGCAAGCTCAATCCTAAACCCGCGGATCTTCACTTGGTGATCGTTACGGCCTAAAAACTCTAGTACGCCAGACTCTGACCAACGTCCTAAGTCTCCCGTTTTATACAGTTTATCTAGCCCGAATTGTTTGGCCTTTGCGCTTGCAAAGGGGTTATCGATAAAGCGCGCAGCACTCATTTCGGGTTTATTAAGGTAGCCACATGCAAGTCCGGCTCCTGCTATAAATATCTCGCCTGTCGCGCCGTATGGCACTGGATTAAGATATTTATCAAGCAATAATACTTGGCGATGATTAATGGCTTGGCCGATGGGCACCGGGCCATCAATATTGGCGCATGGATAGAAAGTGGTAAATGTCGTGCTTTCAGTTGGGCCATACGCGTTTATCACCAACTCTGGTCGCGTATCTCTGGCGAGAATGCGTTTGACTATGCTTGGAGTGATTGCCTCACCGCCTGTTAGTACGCAGCGGACATTGTCATAAATATCAGGTTGTTGTAAATACAGCGAATCAAACAGTGTGCGCGTTAGCCAAAGTACACTAACACCGTGTTGTTTAATTAACCTTGATAGGCTGTCAGGATCCGCGCCTTGTTGCGCACTTGCTACAACCAATTTGCAGCCGTTTATCAGTGGTGTCCAAATTTCATACGTTGCGGCGTCAAAGTTTGGATTAGATAGGTGAATAAACACGTCGTTTTCTGACGTGTTTATTAAATCAGTATCTTGTACCAAAGAAACAACGCCACGGTGTGGAACGACCACGCCCTTTGGCTCACCTGTCGTACCGGATGTATAGATCACATAGGCTTCGGTTTGCGCATGTGCGCCTGATAGTATGGGCGCTGCATCAGACAAAGACAAGCTATCTAAGCAGGTAATTTGCGGCTCTGCATCACAACTTGCAACGAGTGTTTCGATACGCGGGCGCAGCTCACTTTGTGTTAAAATCAAACCAAGTTGCGTGTCGTTGAGCATATACTCAATGCGCTGATCTGGATAATCAGGGTTAAGCGGTACATAAGCACAACCCGCTTTTAGGATAGCCAGTTTTGCGATCACCATTGCAATAGAGCGTTCACAGAAAAGCCCAACAAAGCGATGGCTGCCAACGTCCACATGATCTTTAATGTAGGCGGCAAGATTATTCGCGCTTTGTTCTAATTCTTGATAGGTCAGCTGCATTTCGCCTTCAACCAGCGCTATTCGAGTTGGCGTTTTTTGTACTTGCTGAGCAACCAATTCATGGATAGTAGAGTGCAAATAATCTGCATGCTCATCTACCTCAACCATTGGTGCTCGCTCATCATTACTTAGCAAAGAAATTTGGCTATGCGGCTGGTTCTCATCAGCAATAATGGCATCTAACACCAATGTCATTTGGGTGAGCAATCGCTGTGCTTTGCTTGGTGCCAGCATGGTTTCGCAGAAGCTCAACTTAAGTAGCAAGATATCTTGTTGTTCAACAATGCTGATGGTGAGCGGATAGTCTACTTTTTCAATCATCTTATCGAATGACCATTCGAGCACGTCTTGTCCCGCTGGTGTCGGATAGTTTTCAAATACAAATAGACTGTTGAACAGGCGAGTATTCGGCTCTTGTAGTTGCGACAGTGAAACACTGCTGTTGCCGTTAAGTTCTGCAATTTTTTCTTTCAGCGCTGTAAGCTGGGTGCGAATACTGGCCGTTTCTTGCCAATCAAGGGAAAGAGGTAGAGTATTGATATATAAACCAACACTGGCATGGATCCCGTCAATGGGTAGTTCACGACCCGAGACCGTTGTGCCTACTATGGTTTGCTCAGCGTCGCAGTAATATTGCAGTACTTTATGCCAAGCAAATTGCATTAAGACGTTCAGCGTTAGTCCGTGTTGTTTAGCAAATGCTTTGAGCTGTTGATGGCGCTCTGAAGAGAGCTTTAATTCGCTCGCCGCTGCTTTTTGGATCTGTGACGAGCCAGATTGGTCAATATTTTTACTCAATAAGCGGTTGATATCATTGGGCTCACCAAATTGTGCTTTTTGGGTTTGCCAATAGCTATCGCTAGATTTTTGATTTTGCTGATAGCGTGCTTGTGTTTGTAGGTAAGCCGTTTCTTCTTCAACAATGACCGGCTCGCCTTTGGTTAGTTTGGCGTAGTTTTGATGCACGGTTTGCAGCATCACCGGAAAGCTCCAACCATCGCTGATGCTGTGGTGTTCTGCTTTAATTAGGGTGTAATGTGCATCGGCGCGTTTAACAATAGCAAAACGCATTAATCCCGGCTGAGTCAAATCGAAAGGCGTATTACGGTCGTCGTGAATGAGCTTATCGATACGTGTCTGTTGTTCAATGTGGTCTAACGTGCTGAAGTCGTGAAAACTGAAGTGATTTGGGGTAAATCCGGCCCCTCCTTTGATCACTTGGATGATTTCATTTTCCCAGTTGAACGCGGTACGTAGCGCAGGGTAACGCATTGATGCCAAGATCCAAGCCTGTTGGTAAGCATCGACATCGAGTGCTTGATGGTAATCGATGACTAACTGAACGCGGTAAGCATCGTCATTTGGTTGGGCAAGGTGATGATAAACAAAACCTTTTTGCATACTGTTAGCATCAAAGATGGCACGGATCTCAGATGCCTTTTTATGCTCAGTCGCTAGTAACTGTTCAAAGTCTTGTTCGGAAAAAACTTGCTGCGATACAAGGTAATCTAATAATGCGGCTTTATTTGCTTTGAGGTAATCAACCCATTGTTGGCTGAGTCCTTGCTCACCATGGACAATTTTAAGTTTGTCTCCATTGGCCCAAAGCGCAATGTTATCCTTTGCAAGTGATTGGCATAAATTCAACATGGTTTAAATCTCTAATTCTTGTGTTTTTTCAGACTGAGTCGTGGTTTGTTCTAGTTGTGTTTCACTTAACTGGGATTGCAGTGCAGCTAGTTGCTCCTGAGAAAGCGAGCCCGCGCCAAAGTCGCTAGGGGTGCTTACACCGCCGCGCTTTTTCGCCTCGAGCGCTGTATCCAATACATCATGCAGCGCTTGTGTTAAGTGAGTAGCGAAGGCATCGGTAAGATTGCCATCTAGTAATGAATCCACTTTGATCCTAAGTTGCTCGCCCTGAACCAGCGCATTGATATCGAGGATCAGATCCGAGCCGTTTTGTGCAGAACTTGTCTCGGTTTGCAGTTGGTTGTCTATTTGCCAAAGCGCATCGCTTTGCCCACCCATTTGGCCCAAGTAGTTAAAGCTGATACTTGGCAACGTTAAGCTGGTGTCTTGCAGTTGTGCACTACCAAAACCAAGACCTTTATTCGGGATCTGGCGTAGCGCTTCTTTGGCATCAATAATGGTGTCGCTTAGTGTCGCTTGTTGAGTCAGGCGTAGCGGGTACAAACAAGTGAACCAGCCAATTGTTTGGTTGATATCAGCATCATCACGCCACATTTCACGACCATGACTTTCCAACGTGATAGCATGCTGAGTTTGCTTAAAGGTTTTACTCAATGCTTGGCACAAAGCAGCCAGTAGTAACTCTTCACCTTGCGTATTGAAGCCTGCATTCGCGTCACGTATGAAGCGGGCCGTGGTGTGCGCGTCTAGCTCTAACCAAGCGGTTGACGGTGTTGCAGCCATGCTTGGCGGATAGCTTGGCAAGTTGGTTGCTAAACGCTGCCAAAATGCCATTTCCTGCGGGTGTGCTGCCGGGTACGCTTGCATCATTTCTACCCACTGTCGATAGCTGGTACGTTTACTCAGCAACTCTCCTTGTGCTAAAAGGGTTTGCAGATCTTGCGTGATGATCCGCCAAGAAACCGCATCGATGATTAAGTGGTGAAGTGCAAAGTGAAGCAGGTCGTAGTCTTCGCAAAACGCTTCGATATGTGTAACTTGCCAAAGTGGGCCATTACAAATATCGAACTGGCTTTGTCGCGCGTTGAGTTCTGCTTGTACATCGTGTGACTTGCCGTTAAGGACGTTGAGTGGCGCCATGGTACTCACATCGTTATATTCTTGCGTAATATGGCCTTCAAATTCCATAAAGGTTGTGCGCAACATATCATGTTGATCACTTAAACTGTGTAGCGCCTCTTGTAATTGAATTTGGCTAAAGCCGCTTGGGATCCTGATTGCAAATGCCTGATTCCAATGATTCTCCTCCGGTAGTGCTTTATTGAAAAACCATTGTTGAATTGGCAGTAGATCAAAGCGTCCGCTCAGCAGGCCTTGCTCCTGTGTAATCTCTCGTTGAGTCGCTTGTACGCTAGCAATACGCTGACTTAACGCCGCTGCAGTTGGACAATCAAAGATATCTTTTACTTGCAGTTCAATGCCTTGCTTTCTGAGCAAAGCAACGAGTTGAATAGTGAGAATAGAATCACCACCGATAGCAAAGAAATCATCTTTGGTGCTCACTTGCTCAACACCAAGCAAAGTTTTAAATGCTTCACACAGTTGTGCTTCCGTTTCGTCTTGCGGCGCCACATATTCGCTTTGGCTTACCAGTTCAGGCTCTGGCAACGCTTTACGGTCTAATTTACCGTTGCCAGTCAAAGGTATTTCCGCAAGCTCAGTCCACGTTTTTGGCTGCATATAACTGGGTAGCGCTTGACTCACATGGGCTTTCACTTGGGCAGTTTGGCCGTGATGTTGTGGCTTAAACTTGATATAAGCGGCTAGGTAGGGAACACTTTGTAGGGTACGGTCGATAACCACCGCTTGGGCAACTTCTGGCAATTGGTTGATCACGCTTTCGATTTCACCCAGTTCAATACGGTAGCCACGGATCTTCACCTGATTATCGTTACGACCGATATACTCCAACTCACCATCCGGCAGGCGTCTTGCCAAGTCACCGGTTTTATACAGTCTGGCTCGTCCTTGTTGAATATCTTGTTCGCTTGCGTACGGGCTGCTAATAAAGCGTTCTTGACTGAGCGCTTCGCGGTTTAAATAACCACGAGCAAGACCTGCACCGCCAATATATAACTCACCGCAGGCACCGGGTTCGACCAACTGCAATTTGGAATTTAGTACGTACGCTTTCATATCTAATATGGGTCTACCGATATGAGAGGCTTTAGAACTTGATTGTTGCGTGAGTGCTTTATAGGTGACATGCACCGTGGTTTCAGTGATCCCATACATGTTGACCAATAGCGGCTGTTCATCGCCGTAGCAGTTCCACCAAGGGTTGAGCATTTCGGGGTTGAGTTTGTCACCACCGAAAATCACATACCTCAGTTTGTCAAAATTCAATTTTGCACATAGTGCCGCTGCACTAAATTCATAGAATGCGGCAGGAGTCTGATTAAGCACAGTCACTTGATTATCTGAGCAGTAGTCTGCAAAGGCCTCAAAATCGCGGATCAGGCTGTTGTCAGGAATACAGAGTTTACCGCCATAAAGTAGGGCACCCCACATTTCCCATACACTAAAGTCAAAAGTATAGGCATGGTAAAGCACCCAAGTATCGTGATGGTCAAAGCCATAATCTTGCTCCGTCGCCGTGAACAATCGAGCGACGTTTTCATGAGTTTGCATCACGCCTTTTGGTTGGCCAGTCGTACCTGAGGTATAAATGATGTATACCAAATCCTGCGGTGATTGGCTGATGACAGGGGCTGTGTCGCTTTGTTGCTGGGCATTGAGTGGTGTAACTAATGGGCAAGCCACCTCCGCCAAACGGCATTTGTCTTGTGCGGCGGCATACTCTTGCTCATCGACAATCAACAGGCTTGGGTTGGTATCACTTAGAATAAAGGTTGTTCGCTCGCTGGCATGGTCGGGAGACAGCGGCACATAAGCCGCACCCGCTTTAGTAACAGCAAGAATTGCAATCAGCATCTCGATAGAAGGCTGCATGTACAGCGCAATTAACGTATCGGCAGTGAGGGTTCGCTGATACTGAGACTGATATTGCTCCCGTAAATGCAAGGCAAGGGCGTTGGCTCTGGCGTTAAGGGTTTTATAATCGATAGATTGTGTTTGGGTTTGTAGCGCGATTTGATCTGGGTGTTTACTTACCGCTTGTTCAAACCAGTGATTTAAAGTGGTGTCGGAAAAGAACGTTTCATTATCTTGATTGCTGCGCGCCAAGATCAGCTTTTGCTCTTCTTCATCCAGTACAGGCAGCTCGGCGATATTAAGATCGCTAGAGTGGGTAAGTAATTCAATAAAGCGCGCCTGAATATCGGTGATCCGTGTCATTGCCACGCGAGAAAAGACAGACTTAGCTGCGACCACTTTACGACAAAGGCCTCCTTCTGTTTCAAAATGCGTAAATTCGATATCAAATTGTGAAACACCAGGCTCAATGGATACCCCTTTGATAATGGTATCTCCCGCTGTGCCCAAAGCAAGTTCGTACCCTTGGCGACCAATCATCAACGGGGTTATCCCTGGACGAATGCCATTGCTTTTTAGCTTGGCTAAGTAGTTACAGGTGACATTAATATGCTTCGCAGCGTCTTTATTATTATTTCCTGACAGCAGTAATTGGGTGAGCTGGTTACTGACTTCACTGATAAGCGATGCGCCTGTGTACTGCTCAATATCGCAAATAGAAACCGTTTCAACGTCTGAGTAATGACCTAAGATCGCACGGGTTTTACGGGTGCGGCGAGCCATCGGGATCCCTATGGTCAAATCGGTTTGCCCAGTGGTATGAAATAAAGTCAAAAAGACGCTGGCAAGCACGACGCTAAAACTCGTGACGCCAGCTTGAGAGGCTACCTGTTTTACTTGTTTGAGTGCCTCTGGGTTTTCTTCACGAAACGCGATGCCGTCATAATGGTGCGCGAGTGCCTCAGTATTACTCTGGTAAAAATCGATAGGATAGAGTTCGCTCTGTTGTGAAGTTGCTGCACGCTCAGGCTTTTCTTCAAACATCACTTGATAATCAAGGGGGGCGAGATCAAGTTCAGAATTATCAAGCACCGCTTCTATACATGCGAGTAAATCGCTCATCAGTACTTGCAATGCCCACTGGTCACAGTTGATGTGATGCCCTTTGATGGTCAATAGCAACCGAGTTTCTGAGCTACAAGCGTAGAATTGAAAGGTCTCTTTAGTGATATCGATAGCTTGCTCAATTAAAGTTTTGGCGGTGACAGAGTCACTAAAAGCGGCAATCTCATCAGGCACGGCTAATAACTTAGGGGCACAGGCTAATAATTCGAGTTGTGGCTCGCCATGAGCCTCATCAATACGACTCGATAAAACTGGGTGCCTTGCAAATAGCAACACCAAGGCTTGCTCTAGTGCCTCGGCTGTGAGCCCGCCGGTAAATTGTACCGCGCAAGCGATGTTATATACTGGATTTGCCAAATCAAGCTGTTGGGCTTGCCATACGTGAAGTTGCCTCGTTGTCAGTGACTTGAAATTGGCGGAATTGGACTGTGAGTTCATTGCGTGATCCTTGTTTTTTCGCCTTAACACAACGGCTTTTGCCAGTTTGCTTTTTGGTATTTTGTTTGCTGCAAGCGTGCTAGGTATCGCGCTACTGCGGCGACAATCACCTCACACGCCAGCGTTGGGCGTTGCTGTAAATACATATGACCGCCATCGACATGATGGTATTGAAAATAGTTCTCGCAGTACTCAGACCAAGCTTGGTGTGACTCAGGCTTAACCAAGTGATCTTGTGTGGCGAGGATCAGTTCGACCGGCATCGTCAACGTGATGTCTGTACTGACGGGTTGCTCGGCTAACATAAAGTCGTCTTTAAACATAGCGGCCACAACCACTTCTACGTCCTTCGTTAAACGATGTTTAGGCAGCATGTCGAGATGATATAAAGTCGTGAGCAAGTCCGAGTCAGTCAATTTTGAGTACTGGGTAGCCGAGGGAATACTTGGCGCGCGGCATCCAGATAAACAGAGTAAATCCGGTGTTGTCAGTGCGTGTTTAGCAAGATGATCGGCAAGCTTATAAGCCACCATCCCGCCAAGACTGTGACCAAAAAACACGCACAGCCGCTCACTACGCGGCTGAAGTTGCGTGCTACTACTTAGGTGACTAAGTGCCTCATCCCAGTCCCGTAAAGATTGCATACCTGCTTTAGTACCACGGCCCGGTAAGTCGATGCCGTGGAGTTGCCAATGCGCAGGTAAATGTTTGGCCCATTCCCTAAAAAACAAAGAAGAGCCACCTGCGTGATGGAAACAGTATAAGTCAACCGGCATCATAGCTTGAGCTCCAGCGTTGGTGTGAATGCGATGGATTGACCGGTGAGCATGGTGTTGGTTTTCATAAAGTTGACTAGGTATTCCACCAAGTCTTGATAGCTGTATACCGCAGGTCGTGCACCCAGTACGCCTCCTTTTAGGTTACGCTTTTGGATTCTTGCGGCTTTGCTATCGGTAGCCAGTAGCGGTAACACAAAACTGTTCACTGCCAGCTTGCTACCTTGATACTCGCGCGCGAGCGTCATCATCAATGCATTATGAGCGTGGTTACAGACACTGGCGGTGGCTTCTAATTCGTAATTTAAGGTGTCTGATTGCGTTAAAAAGACGAGGTTTCCACCACTCACTCTGAGGTTGTCGGCAATGACTCTGAGTGCCGCAAATACGCTTTCTAGACGCGCAATCACTTGCTCGCCAACGGCAATGTCTTCGAGTAGATTGCTTTCATCAAGGCGATTGGCACAATGCAGTACCATCACTTCTTGCTGATTATTATTGAGTTCAAACCAATCTAGTAATGTAGTGGTATTTAACTCCGAGAGGGGAGCGTTGAGGTGGATATGGCTTGCTTCTGGATTATGCGCGAGCACCTCAGCACTTGCATTGATAAGGAGTAACGGATGTTTTTGCGACAGCAAATGGGTAACGAAGTGGCTATCAAACTCACTTGTTGGATAAAGTAAAATAAACGCTTGAGCATTCATACCGCAAGCCCTCCATCCAAACGAAGCACATTTCCAGTTTGGTAGTTAGAGGCGCTAGAAGCGAGATATAGCGTGGCATCAGCAATTTCTTTGACGCTCCCAACACGACCTAGTGCGGTATGCTTAAGCACCGGGTTGATAATGCTTGCGGGGATATCATCAATCATATCGGTTGCAATAAACGTCGGAGCGAGTGCATTACAGTAAATACCACAGTGACCATATTGCCGTGCAATAGTCCGAGTGAGGCCAATAATTGCGCCTTTTGAGGTCGCGTAGTTGGCTTGGCCTTCTCGTCCGCTTATTCCGCTTTGCGACACCATGTTGATAATCTTGCCTGCACCTTGCTTAGTCATGACTGGTAATACCGCTTGGCAACACAGCAATGTACCCTTGAAGTTGATATCTAACACGTTATGAAAAGCGTCGTACGACATCTGAGAGAACAAGCTATCATTCGTGATCCCAGCGTTATTCACTAACACATCAACCCGACCCGTGTCGCTTATCGCTTGGCGAATAGCGGAGTTGACGAACTCGCTGTCGGTAATATTGCCGCTTTGTTGAGTGAAACGAGCTTGATACTCAGGTTTGTGTAACTCCGCGATGGGGGTTTGTGTGCGACAAATACCGTATACTCGAGCACCATCTTGCAAAAAGGCGAGTGCGATGCCTTTGCCTATCCCTTTGGATACGCCAGTCACTACTACTGTCTTTCCAGTAAACACAACCAAGTTCCTTAATCCGTGTAAACAATCGTGAGTTCGGCTTTGGCAACCAACTCATCTTCAACGTGTGCTTGTGCTTTAAAGCGCGCCATCGCACCAAATTCAGTTTCTAGTTTTGCCGTTACTTTAATGATTTCGCCGGGGCGAACAGGGCGACTAAATTTGGCTTTTTCTATGGAAGACAGCATGCCCCCTTTGTGCGTGTTGTTGCAGCACAAGCCGCTGATCTGCGCCATGGTCTCAATGATTAACACACCAGGGAAAATAGGCTCATCCGGAAAATGTCCTTGCAGGCCTGGCTCGTTATGCGAGACGAACTTCAATCCAACAATCATCTCTCCCGGTGAATGTTCGATTATCTTGTCTGCAAACTTAAATGGTGCCTTATGCGGCAAGTTATCGGTGATCATGATTTTTCATCTCCCCAGTCAAAGCAGAAGTAAACGATGAGGAAGAACACCACGCTGGTGACGCCTAAAATAATCAATTGACGACTTACCGCAGCCAGTTCAACGCCTTGGTTTGCGACTAAGCGCAGTGCATCCAAAAACGCAGTGGTTGGCAGTAACGAAACTATTTCTCGCAATAGAGTGGGAAAGTTAGCCGTGTCGAAATAAATGCCCGATAAGAACATCAATGGAAAGTAAAGTAAGTTAGCTATCCCTGATGAGACTTCAACCCGTTGGCTACGGGCGCCGACTAACACGCCGAGCATACAGATACAAAATGAACCGAGTGCCATTACCGCAATGATATCCAGCACGTTTCCTTGCAGCGTGTAACCAAATAAAAAGTGAAATGCGACGAACAGAATCAGCATTTGGAACACCAGTAAGAATAAGCGTGCAAGCACGATCCCAATGATGTAATCACGGCGCTTGAAAGGAGAAAGGCGTAGACGTTTAAAAAAGCCGTTTTGTCTGTCCGACACTAAACTGTTGGCAATCGACACCAGTGCTAAACCAAGAACTTGTAACACGATGATCCCAGGGATCAACCAGTCAGTGTAACGATAACCTTTGACGCTAATGACATTGCTTCGCATCTCTTCGCCGTTAGCTTGCGCTTTAAGACGCAATAGATAGTTACGTGCCATTAACGACTCATCGGAGTTATGAGTAGAAAACATAGCGTTGGGGGCAAGGTAAACTTCAGGGCTCACCTCATTTTGCAGCTTACGTAGCACTGAGCCTGGTGAGCTGATCACTTCCGCCAGCTGAGCAGAAGCAAAACTGTCTTCAAGCACAATTGAATCGGTTTGTGAGAGGCGGGTAACGGTAACGAGTGGATCTTCCTCCATCGCTTTAAGCCATTTCTGTTCAATTTGCTCGCCATGCATCACCACCACATTCATAGGAGACATTTTTGGTCCACCAGAGAAGGCTTGGATCAACAATAGGGCGATGAAAATAGGTAAACCGAATGTCCATAGCAATACCGCTTTATCACGGAAAAAAGGTCGAATATTGACCATCATTAATTGCCAAAATGGATATAACTTAGTTTGACTTAACTCAGGCATAACTTTCCCTCTCCATCGTGGAACCTGTGAGTTTCAAAAATACGTCGTTGAGTGTGGCTTTTCTGGGTTCTTTAATCACCGGAGTCTCAAAGGTGCGATTAATAATGTCGCTTGGCGCGCCTGACTCTATGATTTGACCTGAATTAATGATGGCTAAGTTGTCGCATAAGAACTCTGCCTCATCCATGTAGTGCGTCGTTAACATTACACAGGTACCGGCTTCTTTGAGATCTTTAATGATGTGCCAAAACTCTTGGCGACTCGTGGGGTCAAGTCCCGTAGTTGGCTCATCTAAAAACACCAACTTGGGCTGGCCAACTACTGCCATCGCTAAAAATACGCGTTGCTTTTGTCCACCACTGAGTTCGCTTAGCCAAGCGTCCTTTTTCTCGCTTAAATTGAAGCGCTCAAGCAGCGTATCAATTGGCGTGTAGCTTGGGTAAAAGCTGGCAAATAGCTCGACGCACTCTTTTACTTTGAGTTTTTCGTAGAGGTTATTGTGTTGCATCACGCCACCCATAAGGCTGCGAAGTTTGGTTTCGTGTTGCTTCCAATTAAGACCAAATAACGTCACTTCACCTGACGTCGCACTACGCAAGCCCTGAAGTATTTCCAACGTCGTGGTTTTTCCGGCGCCATTGGGTCCAAGGAGTCCAAAACATTCGCCTTCGCTAACGCTAAAAGAGACGTCATCGACGGCAACTTTTCGTGTTCTTTTGTAGACCTTCCTTAAGTTCTTCACTTCGATCACGGTCGTCATCTTATTTCCTTACTGTTCGTAAAATACATCCCGTCATACTTCCCGCGAGATTAACGCTTAGGAGTAGGGTTTGATCTAACTCGGTATCACCAGCTGGGGTGTTGAGTGCATGCATTAGCGCACGCACTGCTAATTCTGTACTGTGTAGAGGCGTGGTTTGTGGCTGATATTTTATAAGTTGGGCCTGTGGTAAATGGCTGTCCAAGCTTGCTGCAATGGTGGCAAACGCTTCGTCGTGATAAGTACTTAACACGACATTGCCCACTTGGCTCAGCTTCCTAGCATTGCTTGCCAATAATCTGTCTAGTGCTTGATGTTCCTGCGCATCATTGATTTGAATAAAATCAATGATTTCTGCGAGAGGTTGGTAGCCTGCCGGTAACACCTCGCTGGTTGCCAAGAGCGCGGCGCTGGAAAAATGACCGATATCTGCTTGGAATTGATGTGCAGCCCAGACTTGTTGCGAGAGTGCAGTATCGTCTTGCGAGCTACATACCATCGCATATCGACTTCGACCTTCACGCATATCAAGTGTTGCACTCCAAAGCGCATGTAAAAAGTCATTGCCTAAATCACTCACACAAGTGGCCGAGTTTTTAAAGCCAAAGCCAAGTGCCAGTTGGCCTAATGTGGCATTGACGACGGTATTGGGGAAATGCGTACTTTTTAGCTCTGCAATGCCATCTTGAAATGATGCGAGGTTTTTATCTAAGGTTTCCAGCGAGCCAATGGGATTAGCATAGTAGGCTGCGAATTCTGGCAGTGGTAATTGAGCTAGATCGAGATCGCTGTCTTGTAAGGTAAATTGGCAGGCACCTAAGGCAAATTGTGCAACACACGGTGTACGGCGCTGGAAAAGTGCAGGGAACTGCTGTTTTAAGTTAAATTCAGCAAAGCGGTCGGTGCTATTTTGTCGAGCATTGTATACTTCAGTATCAGACAGGCTGGTGGCGGCAAGTAGATACACCGGTTTTGACGCCGTGTTAATCGACGTTTTCTGATGTTTACTGAGTAGCATGCTGGTGTTGTGGCCACCAAATGCTGAGTTAGTCACCGCAAAAACATCAACAACCTGAGGTCTGGCCTGATTGGTCACTAATTGATACGCATGGCAACACGACCTTATTGAGTCGACCCCCAGTGTTGCTGGTAGAAGTCCTTCATCCTGGCTGACCAAAGTTGAAATAAGTTCTACGGCACCAGCGGCACCAAGGGTATGACCAAAGTAAGATTTACTACTTGAAACCGAGACGTCGCGCATGGCCTGTTCACCAATGGCAGATTGGATCCCTTTTAGCTCTGCGCCATCATTTGCTGGCGTACCAGTCCCGTGGCTGTTGATATATTCAATATCACTTGCTGCAACGGGCGCATAGGACAATGTCTGCGTAAAAGCGCGGCGTACACCATCGCCCTCGGGGTTAGGCGCTGTAGCGTGGTGAGCATCTAAGCTCGACCCTGTCGCGAGCAATTGATATCGCAGCGTTGCGTTACGCTGATTGGCATGTGTTTGCGATTCAAAGACTAAAAAACCTGCGCCTTCACCTAAACTTAATCCCATTTTTTCGCTGTACGGAGCACAAGGCTCAGGACTCAAGGACTGTACCGACTGAAAGCCGCCGTAAACCAGCTCGCTCAGGGCATCCGCACCGCCAGCAATGACGACATCTGCTTGGTCGTTTTCGATGAGTTGTTTAGCAAAAGCAATGGCACTGCTACTTGCGGTACAGGCCGAGGTGAAAGTCATTACAGGGCCCTGAATACCGAAGTGGCGGCTGACATCGGTTGCAATTTGATGTGGTGGATAAAACTTAAACCCTAGTTGATGCTGACCTTTAAGGCTCTCCATCAATGAAAACATACCGCAGTTTGCATTACCGAGAATAAATGCCACACGGGTACTGTCCATCTGATTTAAGGCTAAATTTGCATGTTCAAGTGCTTCTGTAACGGCATGGATAGCGTATTGGCTCGCCAGATCCATATCAAAATGTTCTGCGCTGTGATTCTCGTAGTTGATAGCGAGCGCCCCAACATTGTGTGTTAGTCCCTGTGTGTCGAAACGATTAATGCGGTCAATACCAGTGCGGTTTTCCTTGATGCTAGTTAGCAGCGCTTGGCGATTTTCGCCCGCTGCACAGAGCACACCATAACCAGTAATGAAAGTTTGTTGTTTATTATTCATGTACGCATTCCTGTAGTGCCGAGAGGGTGATTTTGCCGAGCTCGTTTTCTGGAAATTGCGCCAAAAAATGAACCTGCGGCGTGGGTAAATCTTTAAACCAACTTCTGATGTCCTGAAGTGTAGGGATGCAAGATAGTCCTTCGACAAAGGCGACCAGCTCGCCCCCTTTATTATTGTTATTGTCCTCGATAAAAAACACGCGATGGCGAAGTCCCACAAAGCGTTCTTGGAGGACTTTTTCTATACTTTGTAGCGAGTAGCGTTTACCTGCATATTTAAATATTTGGTCTGCGCGCCCACCGTGTGTGAATTGGTTTTCATTGCTGAAAATCAGCTTATCTTTGAGCTCAAACTCATCACAATTAGCCACTAAAAACGGTGATCTCAACATGGTTTTGTGCTCGCCATTTTGATAAATGTCGACCGCAGTGAACTTAGTAAAGTGCGTTTCGTTGTTGCCTAATGGACGATAGCCGATACCGCCGGTCTCAGTGCTTCCTAGTACCTCAAAAGCTTGTATTGAAAGTGATAGGTAAGAAATAAGGTCGGCAAGTTTTTGCTCTTTCTCACCTTTGAATGGTGCACCTGAGCTTATTAAGTAACAGTGGTTTTGATTTAACTGATCGGCCACAAAGTCAAACATAGTTGGCGTTAAGATCACACCTACCTGTTTGTCTTTTACAGGTTGTAAATCCGGTGTTGAACCGAGTTCATAACACACCGGTTTGCCAAGCTGCAGAGGGAGCATAAATGCCCAAATAAAGCCGAACATGTGGCGGATATCAACGCAAGCACAGAAATAATCTACTGCGTCAAACGAGAAAGTGTCAGCAAAGGTGACGGCTTCTGCATGGAGTGAGGCGATGGATTTATGCCAAGTTTGTGGCTTGCCTGTGCTGCCTGACGTTTCAAAGCCAATTGTCTTATCGCTATGCTGTTGTAAAAATGCCGTCATGGAATGAAACGGAACTTCTACCTCTTGATTGGCAAGCGTGAGTTCTCGCCAGCTAAACGCATTGACGTTCGCGGCCGCATTCGCACTTAGTACCGGAGTGATATTGTGCGCTAATAACACCATAGTGCTCACAATGATATCGCAGGGCGTGCTGTCTTTGATAAGGCGAGCCTGACCGTTGATCTCACACTCTAGACTACGCTGTATCAGTGCTAGTAAATCGGTCTCGTTGAGAGAGGTGACTTGATCTGCCCATGTCTCCAAGGGTGTTGCTTGTTTTTGTTGCGTTAAGTTTAACGCTATTTGACGTGTTAGAGTCGCCAAAGTTACAGTGCTCAATTCGCCCAAGTCTTTTAATTGGAACGCTTTTTTACATGCAGCAGATAACTGCATAAGGTCGACCGAGTCGAGAAACAGTGGCGCCTCAATTAAATTGGCGTCGTCACTTAGTACGTCTAGTTGTTCTTTATCTACTTCTAACTCAGCTTCAATCAGTTGCATGAGTGTTGAACGAATGGCACTGTATGTTTGCATGGTGTCCTTCCAAGCGAAAATGGTTACGGTCAGATCAACAAGCTTCAGCTGTTGTTTGTGCTTCAACTTGTTCGTGAACAAAGCTAGCTAAGGTACTGACGTTTTTCATTTTTTCTTGAATGGTTTGTTCTGGGTAATCTTTGAACTTAAGGTTGTATTTTTTCTCGATAGATACCACAAGATCGAGCACCTCGATGCTGTCTAGATCTAGACCGTCACCGATAAGTTGAGCATCATCTTCGATTTCATCAATGCTATCTACTACTTCTAAATTGTCGACAATGATGTCTTGTTTAATAAATTGTGTTATTGATTCTAAGCTACTCATTTTTATATCCTTTTTAGTTTCTCTGGTGTGTAGTTTACGTCTCATTAGCGGTTTTTGAGCAACAACAAGCCCTAGCTGGCTGCAGTGAAGCTGCCAGCTATAGCGTTATCGTCATCTCAAAAATGACTTAGAGAGGGTTACTGCTCATTAAATAGGGCGTTAACCATATTGTTGATTTCGACATCCATCGGCCTATCTTCAATGACTGGTTGGAAGTTGCTGCTAATTTCGTCGAAAAACTCGCGAGAAAGTGCGTTAAGTTTCTCTGCTTTTGCATCTTTCCCATCAACATAAAATGCCTGGCGGATCGCCATTGCCTGAATAGCAATAACTGGCTTGATAAGATCTGTAATACGACGAAGGTCACGTGCGGCGATGGTGCCCATGCTGACGATGTCTTGGTTTAGTGCTTCTGTTGTGCGTGAAAATACTGACATCGGGCCTGCATTTTTAAGTGCTTCTGCAACAAGAGAAGAAGAGGTAATTTGCATTGCTTTGAAACCGTGGTGTACCCAAGCTTTGTCGCCAAGATCTTCACGCGCAACCAAGTTGTTAGAAATTCCACCGTTAAGGCGATCATCAACCAAAATGCCTAATTCACGCTCTAGTAACGCGCCCATGTTTGCAACGAGTGGCTTGAGGGTGTCGCACACCGCTGCAACGTGACCACCGTAGAAGTGACCCGCGTTGAGGATAAGGTCGTTCTCATCATCAAATAGTGGGTTATCGTTCACTGAGTTGATTTCAGTCGTTAGGATCTGTGATGCCCACATCTCAGCATCAATTAATGGACCTAACACCTGCGGAGAGCAGCGAATTGAATAGCTATCTTGTAACCTGAACGTTTCTTGCTTGCCAAACTCAATGTTGTCATCGGTGCGGTTTCTGCGACCTAAACGCTGATCGACGTTAGTTAAGCGTTCTAGAATTTTCTCTGCGCAGATCTGCTGTCCGCGGTGTGGTTTAAGTTCGTGTACGCGTTTATGGAATGGCGATGCACGACCTTCGATAAGTTCGACATAAAGCGCGATCAGTTTACAGCTTAAATCAATGCCGCGGCGGATGTCTTTTAGCGCATTCGTGGCGATGGCAGACATAACCGAAGTACCATTCATGATAGCTAAACCTTCTTTCGGCTTTAGCTTGTATGGCGCAATGTTTAGCTCTTCTAATACTTCAGCGGTTTCACGCAGTTGTCCTTGATAGTACACCTTACGCTTACCACCAAGTGCGGCACCGACATAAGAAAGTGGTGTTAAGTCGCCGCTCGCGCCTACTGAACCCATAGAAGGGATAGCCGGGATGATGCGGTTGTTTAGGAAGGTTTCCATTTGCGCCAGCAATTCCCAACTAACGCCTGAAAAGCCTTTGGCATTACAGTTCATGCGGATCAATAAAGTCGCAGCACAATCAGACTCTGAAAGGTAATCACCAACGCCACAGCCATGATAAGCAATGAGGTTTTGTTGTAATTCTTCAGAGAGAGAAGTCGAAATACGGTTACTTGCTGAGTTACCAAAACCAGTCGTCACGCCGTATATATCTTCTTGATTTGCTAATTTATTGTCCAGGTATTGACGGTTTTGCTCGATTCTAGCTTTTAGTGCCAACTCGTCCAATTTTACTTTGGATAAGGGCTGAGCTGCGTAATCTTGCACTGACTCCAGAGAAAGTGATTGATCTTGCGAGATGAAAACAATACTACCGAGCTTTTTCTCGACCTGAATTGCTTCCTTTTCTGTGTTGTACTGGTTCATGACTTTCCTACTCTGACTAAAATAATGAATCCGATTGTGATTTTCACAATGCTTATATTTTTGTATGACGGGAAACTGTTTAGAAAACCCAATCATACTTGTTAGAGGCGAGTACTACTTAACCAACGTCCCGTGTGTGCCAATCCGCTAACTTGGTCGGCTTTGTCGCGATACTATTGTCGCTATCTTTGTTACAAGATTATTTTATTTGTAAATAAAAAATATTAAATGTGATTTTTTGATTGTTGTGTTTTAAGAACGGCGGCTAGGTTAAGCCCGAGTTTTCAGGGTGTCAACACGAAAAATTTGACATTTTAATGTTAATTAAATCTAACGTTAACATAATTGAAATGTTATAAAATGATTGCAATATGGAGTTGTTAATAGCTGTTTTTTATCTCTATGAGATATAAAGAATTAATTGATTTTTAAAGCTAAAACTCTATTTTTATTGCGCGTGGAAAGTTTAATAAAACTGACTTATGACAAATGTCACTATTTTGTATGGTCGGATCTGAAAATGAATAGAATTGACTTATTTCGGCAGAAAGTTGAATTTTTTGTGAATAAAAAATGCGTTATAAATATAAATCTAGACGGCTAACCGTTGAGGTTGCCGGAATATCGGCAGCCTCAAAAGCGATGATTAATTAGTATTCTAAAACGGTGCTCATTAATCCAGTTTCACCGACGACGAGTAAATAAGAGCGGTCTAGTGATGCATTGCAAAGACTTATAACCTCATCACCCATCATAATATCTTGATTACAGTCATCCACTTGATACCAGCTACTGACTTCTCCTTTATCAAATTCAACGTCTGAACCGTTAATATTTAATGTCATTGTTTTGGAAGCTAATACTCGTACGGTAAATTTATTATCGTGATCATCTTTAGACTTTCTAACCACCTTTATATCTAAGGTATCGTTGCTATCCTGCATTACAACAAAGTGATAATCTCGGTCATTACTTACCTTAATTTTTTCTTGTTCTACCATGCCAAGCTTGTTGACTGACTCAGCATAAAAACTGATTTCACGGTTGGTGTTATGTTCGTGTGTTATGCGTACGGGTTCTGAACCGGAAGCTAGTACTTTGACGCGATATTTATCGTCAGCGACATTTCGTTCATCACCGTCTAGCTCAGTGTTAGCAAGGTGAAATGCAATTTCATAATCGGTGGCATTAACCAAGTTATATTGGTTTTTATAGATGTCAGAACCGAAGTTAGCGGTCTCGACATCTTCAGACGAACATGCAACCGCTAATAGGGATAGGGTGGCTGCAGTTAGGATACGAAAGTTCATAGTTGATCTCCTTTATCAATATTTTGAACATAGGTCGTTATTCAAGCGATTTCGGAGCAAGAGTATAGGATGGAAAAATGAAAGGTTACTTAATGATGTTTATAAGATGTTAAAAAATGTAGTGTGTAAGGCTTTGTTACAAAATAAGGTACGTAATTTACGCCATTTTACTTTCTAACTAGGTGATAAATATTGGCTTTTGTAATAAGTTAAGTTTTATGACAACTACATTTTTAAACATAAATATAAATCCCTATTTGGATTTATAGTGTAGAGCAAGATGATAACGATAAAATCTCTAAGTAAAAGCTTCTCCAAAGAGGTACTGTTTGACAATTATTCACAACAGTTTGAGCATAATAGAATTTGTTTAGCGGCGCCGAATGGCGTAGGGAAAACCACCTTACTGAGTATGATTGCTGGGCTTGATGATGCCTTCAATGGCGACATTCTATTACAAGACAAGAAAATCGATAAACGCCAAACACTTGTTGCACTTGCGTCAGACAATATTCCATTTCCTGCTTTTTTGCGTGCAAAAGAGTTATTAACTCTCACATCAACCGCATGGCAATGTGATTTTCCTTCGCAGCTTGTAAACGACTTTCAGTTTGAAACCTTTTTAATGACGCGTTACGCGGATCTCTCCTCTGGTAACAAAAAGAAGCTTCAGCTTATTAATGCCTTGATGCGTAATACCCCTTATTTATTGCTCGATGAGCCTACTGCAGCTTTGGACGCGGCAGGCTGCGAATATATCGTTGAGCTCGCGCAAAACTACGCTGGCATGGTGCTGATGACAAGTCATGAGCCTGAACCTTTTTTACAAGTTGGATTTCATTCTGTTCCCTTAGCACCGAAGCAGGGTAGTTAATATGCTTTATTACTATCGTTACAGAAAGGCATCACTTTCCCTATCGCTGCAAGCCATAGGCCAGCAACTTCAGCAATTTGGCTTGATGATAGCTGCCTTGTTTCAAGTTTATCTGCTAGGTTTTATCGCAATACTATTTATGGGTATAGGTAAAATTGTAGAAAGTGATAATCCCATTGCACAGGTACAAATTGCATGGGGATTACTTGCGGCGCAAAGCTTTATTCTATTTGTGTTTCGAGATGCGGTTTTGGACAAAGCGCACCGAAGTTACCACCACACGATCCTCCATCGTGCCATCCATCAAAAAGTGGCGGATGGGTTGTCCGTACTGGTTGTTCATCCTTTATTATTGATGACGCTAATTCTCTGCTACTCGATTGGAATTGAGAAAATCACGCAAGCGTGGCACTTACTGTTTTTTGCGGTGACGCAATTCTTCATTGCCCTTTGTTTCATTTATCGACCCTTGGGGACCAGTATTGGGTTATTGATAACAGCTATTATCAGTTTTGCTGTTGTCGAAATTACTTGGTATTTGGTTGCTGTAAACCTAATAGTGCTTGGTTGTGCAGTTTTACTACCGCGTAAAGTGACGCTATCGGTAATGGTTAAAGGGTTGACGACATTTTGGCTGAGCTTTGCTTACAACCACTATTTTGTGTTGCTTTGGCGCATTGTGATGAGTGTGTTGGTGCTATGGTTTGGCGCGATCTTAAGCGCAGAGCGCCCCGATCTGATGGCAAATTACGTTCCAGGTCTGGTGACGTTAAATCTATTATGGTGGTCGAGCCTTGCCATTGATCTCAAACCTGAAGTCTACGACCGCACTGCATATTGGTTGAGTATAGATAAGCTGCAACCGGCAAAGCAGAGTATCTGGATTATTGTGCTGACGGCTGCCGTCTGTTTTTCAGTGCCTGTCTATATGTTATTAGGACTGAGTGTAGTGAGTATATTACCCTATGTCTTTCTACCACTTTTAGTGTTAAGTGCATTAAAAAGTCCACAGCATTTAGCTATGACTTGGCTCAGCACCTTAGTGCTGAGCTATACCGCGTATGTGCTTTTGTAACGATAATCGCTAGTTAGCAGCTTCAGGCAGGCGAGTCAGTTTCTTGATATCGCCTTCTACACTTTCCATTTTTGCTATGAGTAAATCCCCAAGCGCGTCGATATCGTAATGCCAAATCAAGTGGCCGACTTTTTTAAGCGTAGGGTTTTGCGCTGGCATCAAGGTGAGTTGCCAAATGTAGTCCTCTTTTGACCAAGCGGATTGCCAATAGATGTCGTTGCCGCGAATTCTTAAGTTACTAAATTGATTGGTTTGCTTTTGACTTAGCGCATATTTATTTAACGCTTCTGAGTCGCTTTCGAAGAGCGTCTCGTACTCCAGCAATAGGTTTTGTTGTAGCACAAACCAAGTTTGTCTTTCGGGGTGATAAAAGACAAAGTCAGCTGTACTGTCATGGCTGCTGATAAGCGCCCCAGACAAGCTGTATTGGTTTAATGTTTCGCCGTCGTAAGCCCATAGTGTTTGCTCATCTATCCAGCCCATACTTTTGACGGGCAGACTCAGCTGTGACTTGAACTGGGTGAGTGGGCGTTTTCGGTCGTATATCACTAAATCGTTATCACGGTTTGAGGCCAAATAGCTCAGCTCTGGACTCCATACTAAAAAACCAACGTACTCATGCCCCTGATAAAAGGAAAGCTGACTGATTTTATCATCGCGATATAGATACACCTCGCATACGCCGCTGCGCCTCGACATAAATGCCGTTTCCCCCAAGCTGTTGGTTAGTGGTAAATAATCGATGCTTGAGCTTGAAAATAAGGGGAGATCGTCTCGGTCTTTGATATTAACTTGAAAACTCTCCAATGCCGCGAATATATCACCGCGATTATCGCTTGAGAAGCTCGTGTATAAGCCAATTTCCGTTTCTTTGATGGCTTGACTGTCACCGTCTCTAAAGTGTCGCGATAGGCTGCCATATTGACTCGCAATAACGGCTTGATGATAAACATCAAACGCAACGGAAGTGACTGGGGCTGACCACTTCAGATGTACCGTGCCATCAAGCGCTTGTAGCCTTGCTAACCCTTGTTTATCTTGAACCAAATAAAAGGTTTTGTCTTGCCACGCTCGAAGGGCCATTTTTAACTGTTCATTGGCTGCCAAAGCAAGTGGCAGCTTAACCATTTGATGGGACTCAAGTCGGTAAAGGTGTGCTGCTTTGGCATTATATTGGCCGAACGTTAAGATAAGCTCTTTGTCACTTTTCCAAACGGGTTTAGTACCAACTTGGCAAGGAAGAATTTGCGAGCTATGAAAAAATTGCCCTGCGGCAGTCATAACATGAAGTTGGCAGCCACTACCTTGATATTGCCAAAAAGCCAGTTTGTCTGAGTCGGGACTCCAACTTGGAAAACTGATCCGCGAATCAAAGCGGTGTTCATTTAATTGAAAGCCTTGTTTGTTGGCAATAATAAGATGGGTAAAATCTTTTACATAGGCGATGAAATCTTTGCTCTGGTGAGCATCAACGTCAAATTCAAGGCCAAGCTCATGACTGAGGCTCGAGGTTTCGTAGCGTGATGGTGTCTTTTCTGTTGGTGTTTGATTAAAAAAGGCGATTGCACCAAAGCATAAAACTGCCATTGCGACGGCACTGAGTGAAAAAATACGGGGCTTGGTGATTACTTTGACTGGTTTTGTTGTATGACGAGGCGCTATTTCATGTCTTTCTAGTAGCGCGATAAAGCGATAGCCCCGCTTTGGGATGGTTTTGATGTAAATCGGGTTTTTAGGGTCATCCCCGAGCACTTTTCGCAGTTTAGTCAGAAGTTGATAAAGGCTATTGGGTTCGACAACCGCGTGTTGCCACAGCTGCTCGGTAAGCCAATATTTCTCTAGCACTTCGTTATGATGCTCAATAAAAAGCGCGAGTAACCTTGCCATTTGTGGTTCAAGTTTTACGGTTTCTTGGCTTTGCCTATGTGTTAGGCAATCTTGCTGGAGATCAAACTGCCAATGTCCAAAACAAACCATCTCTACTTCCTGTGCCTGCACGCTGAGTACCAATTTCAATAATCAAAACCAATTGTTCCCATAACGTTAGCGTTTCTTAAGATTAAGTCAATGTTTATAAAGGTTAAGTCAGCTTTCTTCAGAAAAAGTTAAGAACTTTTTACGGCAAAGTTTGTTGCAATAGCAGGCATAACTCTGAGGAAAGTATGTATGAATAAAAGCAATAAATTTTGGCTCGGTTTAAGTTATCCCATGATGGCAGGCGCTGTACTTGCGGAGCCTATCGTGGTTGATGGTAAGTTGAATGAAGCGCAGTGGGGTTCTGCTACGCACTTTGAACAATTTGTTCAGGTTGTGCCTGTAACTTTGGCATCTGCCAATGACAAAATTACCGCAAAAGCCTTTGCAACCGCCGACGGCGTTTATATTGGTATTAAAAATTTCCAGAATAAAGCCGAGCGCAAGCGACAATTCAATATTCATGACCGCTTTATGCAAGCTGACTTCAATCGGGTCGTTGTGGACTTTTCAGGCGACGGTAGTAGTGCATATCAATTTTCGGTGACATTAGGTGGCGGCTCGCAAGATGGTGTTGTAACCCCAAGCTTAAACGTGGATTACGATTGGGATGGGGACTGGCACTATGCCAATCATATTGACGATACGTATTGGACCACGGAATTATTGATCCCTTGGCATACCGTGTCGTTTCAGCCAGGAGATGAGCAGGGGCTTACAAAGATTGGGGTTTCGGTACAGTTGTATGAACTTAAAAGTAATTTTATCTATGCAAACCATGAGGATACAACAGCAAATAGCGATTTCTTCCTGACTATGCCAAAGATCGCAGCACAGATCCCCGCACATTCTCAATTGGCATTTGTGCCTTACTTCGCGCATCAGACTCAATTTGCACCTCTAAGCACTTCACCTTCCGAGCGTCAGCACCAGTCCGATCTTGGCTTTGATTTGTTTTACAAGCCTTCTCATCATCAGAAGGTGAGTCTTGCCGTGAATCCTGACTTTGGTCAGGTGGATATCGATGATGTTGACGTGAATTATTCAGCCGTAGAAACGCTTCGCACCGATAAACGTCCATTTTTCACCCAAGATATCAGCCTTTTTGAAGTTGCTGCACTTGAAAGCACTAAGCTTATTCATACTCGTCGTATAGGGGCATCAAGTGATAATGGTACACGCGCAATCACCCCCATAGATGCGGCGCTACGATTTGTACATAAAGGAAAGTCGGTACAATTTGGTACTTTTGCTGTGTCTGAGTCGGACTTTTCGGACGATATTGGTAAGCAGTTTTTTGCAGCAAGAGCTAATTATCGCACGCAAGATTGGCAGGCCGGTGTACTTGCGACCAAAACAGACCGACCGTTTCTTGAGAGCGATGCCATGAGTTATGCCCTTGATGGACAGTATCGTAGTGATACTTGGTCTTTCAAAGGCGCGCTATTACAAACTGAGGTAGAAACACAAAAGCAAAGTGTTACAGGTCAAGGTGTATCGCTAGACGCGGAGTATCAACTTTCTTTACAGACGAAGTTCGCTGCGCGCTATTTTGCTGTGGATGACGAATTTGATAACCGTGATCTCGGCTATATGATACGCAATGACTGGCAGGTGAGCGAGCTTTATGGTGAATACTCGATGCACCCAAGAGACAGCTGGTTTACCAGATTAAAGCAGTCACTCACACTGAGGCATGAGCAAAATAATGCAGGAACTGGTTTAGCGGCCAGACAAGCATATTTAGCGCAGTTTTTGTTGGCAAATGGTGGTCAGCTCAACCTCGGGCTAGATTATTACACTAGCGGTAAACAAGACAACTTAGGGCGAGGCACTGAGGTGTTTGAGATGCCCAGCCGTGTAGAGTCTCGGGTCTTTTATCAAAGCCCTTATGTGGGGGATCTTTCTTGGGCTGCGAGTATTGAGCTTGACCAAGAAGGAATATCAGGCTCAGCACAGCAATACGCCGTGGATTTGACTTGGATGCCACACTACAACTGGAACCTTAAGTTGAGTAATTTCTTTAGAAGCGGCGATGGCTGGCTGATGGCGAACGGGCAAAATCGCTTGAGTGAATACGACAGAGATGAGTTTTCCAATAAATTGGAATTTAACGGTCGGATCACTGACAACCTTGAACTCAGTGGTTCGCTACAGTGGACGATACTTGAAGCGCAAAGTAAGACGATTTATCAAATTACCAACGGAGAGCTTCGCGAAATTCATGGTGACACCAGTTTTGACGACAGGCGCTTAGCAAGCCAGATAAAACTGCGTTATCGCATGGGTGCATATTCAGATATTTTTTTAGTGTATCAACGAGGAGGTGCAAACTTTTCGACACTTGAAAAGTCGCAGGTCGGGCGCAGAGATTGGTTTGGTAGTGTCGCCGATTTATGGCAACAACCAGTGCAAGACTTAGTGACGTTTAAAGTGCGATATTTATTTTAAATCACTAGAGCTGTGTTTCCCCGGCTCTAATCTGCCAAGAAAAAAGGTCAGAAAATTCTGACCTTTATATCCACGCTAATTGCTAGGGTAGTATGAACACTACCTAAACAAAAATAGTTATGCTGCGTCTGCTTTACTTGATTCCTTAGTTCTTGCTTTACCGGCAAGTAACTCTTCAGGGTCAAAGTCATCAACGTTGATAACGGCAAGACGTTTTGCTTCAACGGCAGTCAATTTTGCTGCTTCGTCTTCGCTCAGTACACCTGCTTCAAGCCCCATTGCTGCTACTTTATCAAGTTGCATAAACGGTAACTTTTTACCAGTACCACGGCATACCTTTTCAAATAACGGCTCTACGGCAAGAATGTCTTTTAGCGTTTGCTCTTGCTTACCAAGCAAGCACAGTGGCTCATCTTTTAAGTAGATGTGTGTTGCAAGGCGATCACGCGTTTCGCTAGGTACTTGAAGTAGCTGAGCAAGCTTGTGCTCCATTTTGTCGGTTGGTTTACGAACCGGACGACCAAATGGGAACAGTACCACTTTCAACAGGCCACGTAATGCAGCAGAAGGCATGTTGTTGATTAAGTCAGCAAGGGCACGTTGACAAAGGTACAGGTGCTCCTGACAAGACCATTGCACAAACGGTAAGTCTTCTTTACGACGACCTTCATCGTTATAGCGCTTAAGCGTTGCAGAAACCAAATAAAGGTAGCTTAATAAGTCGCCCAAACGTGCAGAAATACGCTCTTTACGCTTAAGTGAGCCACCAAATACAGCCATACAAATATCAGACATTAATGCCAATGATGCACTGTAACGAGCAGCATTACGATAATAAACCGCAGTTTCATCGTTAAATGGTACTTTGGTGAAACGTGCACCGGTTAGCGCTAACCACTTAGTTCTTACCAAGTTCGACATAGTGAAACCGATGTGACCCATCAAGGATTTATCGAAACTATCAAGCGCTTCTTGTTTATCTTTGATAGAACAAGCCTCAAGTTCAGCCAGTACAAAAGGATGGCAACGAATAGCGCCTTGACCATAGATGATCATGTTACGGGTTAGGATGTTTGCACCTTCTACCGTAATTGCAATTGGTGCACCTTGGTAACCACGGCCAACGTAGTTATTTGGTCCTAGACAAATCCCTTTACCACCATGAATATCCATGGCATGGATGGTTGAAGCACGCATTTGTTCGGTTAAGTGGTACTTCAAAATGGCAGAAACAACCGAAGGTTTTTCACCTAAATCTACTGCGCCAGTTGACATAGTCACCGCAGCATCAGAGCTATACGCATAGCCACCAAGTTTCGCTAGTGCCTCTTCAATCCCTTCCATCTTACCGATAGGAAGTTTGAACTGGCGACGAATGCGACTGTATGCGCCACTTGCAACTGCAAGAGATTTAATACCACCGGCAGAGTTTGAAGGTAGCGTAATAACACGACCAACCGACAAACACTCAACCAGCATGCGCCAGCCTTGTCCTGCCATTTTTGCGCCACCGATAATGAAGTCGAGTGGTACAAACACGTTTTCGCCTTGGGTAGGACCATTTTGGAATGGCACATTCAGTGGGAAATGACGGCGGCCAATTTTTACGCCAGGCGTGTTTGTAGGAATAAGCGCACAAGTAATACCTAGCTCTTCTTTATCACCTAATAGACCATCCGGGTCGCGCATCTTAAACGCCAGACCAAGTACAGTCGCAACAGGTGCTAAAGTAATATAACGTTTGTTCCACGTTAGGCTAATACCTAATACTTCTTCACCTTCCCATTCACCTTTACATACCACACCAAAGTCAGGGATAGATGAAGCATCAGAGCCCGCTTCTGGTGACGTTAATGCAAAACAAGGGATTTCATCACCCACTGCTAGACGAGGTAAGTAGTGTTCTTTTTGCTCGTCAGTACCGTAGTGCTGAAGTAGTTCACCTGGGCCTAACGAGTTAGGTACGCCCACGATAGACGAAAGTAAAGTTGATTTACTGGTAAGCTTTTGTAGTACACAAGATTGCGCGTAAGCTGAAAACTCAAGACCACCGTATTGCTTTTTGATGATCATCGCAAAGAACTTGTTGTCTTTTAAGTATTGCCACACGTCTTGCGGTAAGTCAGTCAGCTCGTGTGTTGCTTCCCAATCGTTAAGCATGGCACACACTTCTTCCACTGGGCCATCCAAAAACGCTTGCTCTTCAACGCTCAAGCGTGGCTTTGGAAACTGATGAAGTTTATCCCAGTTTGGGTTACCACAAAATAGATCGGCTTCCCACCAAGTCGTACCTGCATCAATCGCTGACTTTTCGGTTTCTGACATTGTCGGCGTAACTTTTTTGAACGCTTTAAATGCTGGAGCCACGATGTACTGCTGACGCAGGTTCGTTACTGAAAGCGGAATAACAATCGCTAAGAAAATTAACCAAGAGATAATGCCAAACGCACCAGCAAAGGTGCCAACTAGCATTGTAACTGCTGCAATACCTAGAGCGGTATTCCAGCTTGCGCGATGATAGCTTGCTGCACTGAGCAAGGCTAACAACGCGAGAACAAATATAAGTGTCATGTTGTTCTTCCTTATAAGAGGTCTGACCACCCAGTTAGACTAGCTGGTTAACGCTGATATTTCAAGCGTCTTCATACCCTCTATGCGAATTAGTTGATGCCTTGTTGTGACATATTATTTACGTTTGTACTTAATCTGAGTGTTAAATGACTCATGCCTCTCTTGTTGTTAATTTGAAGGTTACTTTGACTAAACCCCATCTACAACCTAAGAGGATTTTCAACGTTATTAATTACTGAACGATATTTAAGTGTAATGAACATAGTGCAATGTGGCGAAACTGCACATGAATTTTCTTTCAGCGAAGTGCCTAATATGTGCATTATAATTGCCAAAACTTCATGTCTGATTTGCATTGAAATACACGTTAATGTTTCTACAATTGGGTTAAGCATAGCGATAAAATGGTGCTTTAAGAATTGCTAAGGAGTAGCAAATGCAGTCCATTTTCTTGGTAGCTATGTGAGTTAGGATTTACCGCCACAACCTAGTGTAGCGGTTGATATTGCTGTCCATGTTAAGGAGAAACAAGATGCAGCAGAGTATTTTTTATCTAGTCACTATTTTGGCCTTTGCGGCTATGTTGTCGGCCTTTCATCTCTTTCCTGAAGCGGTAATTTTTAATGTTTTTAGCAGTTTGTTTGCCGCATTACTTGGCTACCGAGCTTATACCCGTTGGGCTTTATTATTGTGTTGTATTAACGTGTTGGCCATGACGTTTTGTCCTTTGCTTGATTCAGGTGGCTGGTTAAGCCTCAAGGGAGCGGTCGTTTTTGTATGCTGTGTGATGTTTTTTGCAATAGCGCTTGGTTGCAATAAAGCGGTGACACAAAATAAAAGGTTTTATTATTAGTCGCCTACCTTGCCATGTTAAACTCGACTCAGGCGATGTGTTATCGCTTGAGTACTCGAGACAATAGGTGACAGGAAACCCGCATGCGAATATTAGCCGATCAAAATATGCCCTTAGTTGAGTCATTCTTCTGCGAAATTGGTGAGGTAACACGATTTGATGGCCGTAACCTTCAACCTGACGAGCTGAAAAACGTCGATATTCTATTGACTCGCTCAGTCACTAAGGTCAATGAGGCCCTGTTAGCACAAGCCGATAGACTGAAGTTTGTGGGGACTGCGACAATAGGGATTGATCATATTGATAGCTCATTGTTGGCCAGCGCCAATATCTCGTTCAGCAGCGCACCAGGCTGTAATGCGATAGCTGTTGCCGAATACGTGATAAGCGCTCTACTTGCATACGCACAAGAAACCTCCACGGCACTTAAAGATAAAACGATTGCCATCATTGGTGTTGGTAATATTGGCGCGTGTTTAGCATCAAAGCTTAAAGGGCTTGGTCTTACGATATTATTGTGTGACCCAGTCAGGCAGCAAGCAGGGACATTGGATTCACATGTAGCTTTAGATGAAGCCTTGGCTCGCGCGGATATCGTGACATTTCACGTTCCATTAGTTAAGCAGGGCCCGCATAAAACGGTTCATTTACTTGATGCATCGCGGATAGCGGCATTAAAGCCGGGCACGGTGATAATCAATGCAAGCCGTGGAGATGTTATCGATAATCAAGCACTTTTGCATGCGGTAGAGGGTGGGCAAACGCTTGAGCTGATCTTAGACGTTTGGGAAAATGAGCCGAATATTTTGCAGCCATTATTGCAATATACTCGCTTTGCATCTGTGCATATTGCCGGCCATACGCTAGAGGGTAAGGCGCGAGGCACGCAAATGTTATACGAAGCCGTATGCCGAGAATTCGATATACCAGCCAGCAAAACGATTAGTGATTTTCTCCCTAAACCAAGTGTCACTGGCTGTCAGTTGCAAAGCACTGCCAATGAGCAAGATATTGTCAATTTAGCGCATCTTGTTTATGACATTCGTCGTGATGATGGCATCATGAGAAAACAGCTAAACACATTGGGCTTTGATACCTTGCGTAAAGCATATCCCGTGCGTCGAGAATTTAGTACAATTGCAGTCAATAATGACTCACCAATCAGTGAAAAGCTTTACCAACTTGGCTTTTCTGAGCACAAGAGTTAAGTGCTATGGTTGGTATATTACAGAATGAGGAAAAATAATGTCGCAAAAATATAATGTTGCGGTACTTGGCGCAACAGGTCTTGTTGGCAAGCAAATTATCGAATTACTAGCGGAACGAAAATTTCCTGTAGACACATTGTACCCACTCGCGAGTAGCCGAAGCGCGGGTGAAGAGATTGATTTTATGGGTGAAAAAATCGAAGTTCTGGATGTTGAAGAGTTTGATTTTTCTAATGCCCATATCGGTTTGTTTTCAGCGGGTGGTTCCGTGTCGGAGAAATATGCACCAATCGCCGCTGAAGCTGGCTGCATTGTGATAGATAACACCTCACATTTTAGATACGACTTTGATATTCCATTAGTCGTTCCTGAGGTGAATAAAGACAGCCTTGCAGATTTTAGAAATCGTAACATCATTGCTAACCCAAACTGCTCTACAATCCAAATGCTAGTGGCGCTTAAACCAATTTATGATGCCTATGGCATTGACAGAATTAATGTTTCAACATACCAAGCGGTATCTGGCGCAGGTAAAGAAGCGGTAGACGAGTTGGCTAAGCAAACTGCAAACTTAATGAATGCAAGACCGATGGAAAACGAAGTGTTTAGCAAACAAATCGCTTTTAACGTCATTCCTCAAATTGATGCGTTCCAAGAAAATGGTTACACCAAAGAAGAAATGAAGATGGTGTGGGAAACGCAAAAAATCTTGGGCGATTCGAGTGTTTTGGTTAACCCGACTGCGGTTCGAGTTCCCGTGTTTTTCGGTCATGCTGAAGCCATTCATCTTGAAACGCGCATGCCTTATGATCTTGAACATGTTAAGCAGTTACTTGCTGATGCGCCGGGTGTTGAGCTAATTGAAGACGAAAACGATTACCCAACACCGGTAAGTGATGCAAGTGGTAACGATACCGTTTATGTAGGCCGTGTAAGGCAAGATATTTCACATCCATTGGGCTTAAACTTATGGGTGGTATCAGACAACACCAGAAAAGGTGCAGCAACAAATAGCATTCAAATTGCAGAAGCCCTTATAGAAAGCTATCTATAAGCACCCTTTGATATCGCAAAGTAAGCAAAATTTTGCTTACTATTCTGCGTTATAACGGCAAACTTCTGCCAAGAAGTTTGCCGTTAGGTCAAATACTTGACTATTCTTCACCTATATCAACTATTCCAGAATCAGTAAAAAGCATTATAACCATGTTAACTTTCAATACGTTGCAATGGATATTCCAACATATCTGGTTTATAGTTTGCATTTGGAATAGAGCTTGCTTCAAAGCCATAATAATAAAATGTCGTTTAACGGGTGTTAAACATTTGAGTAAAGGATCGGCATGCGCGGTTTAGCCTTATTTAGTATCTTTGTATTCGCACTGATTGCCACACCAGTATATACCCAAGAGGGGGTAGTGCTAAAAGGCCCTAAAGGGGTTGATTATGGGGCTCAAGGTCGGTCAATAGGGCCTATCAGACCCACGGATACATTGTGGCGTATAGCACAAAAAGTGCGACCAGATGACTCGGTCACCATTTATCAGGTGATGAAGGCGCTTTACGATAAAAATCCTAATTCATTTCTAGATAAAAACCTCAACCATATGCAGGATGGGGCGTATTTACGTATTCCTACCATCAATGAAATTCGCAGTGTAAACCCTGAGTTGGCAAAGCAGAAGTCAGATCAAGATGACAAACTTTGGGAAATGAAGCGTAAGGGATTATTGAATCCAAATGCAATAAACGAAGCTGAAAAAAAGGTTACACAAGCTCGTAAAGTCGATGTAGAAGAAGCTAAAGAAGACCTAACTAATCAACTGCGTTCTTTAAAGATGGAACAGGACATGCGCCTGATGGACTTACAAAAAGAGTTCAAATCCTCGGTGCGTAATGTTGAAGAAATCCTATCCGAAAACAATAAATTAAAACAGCAGCTCGGCGCTATTTCTACTGAACTTCAAACGGTTCGTACCCAACTTGGTAAAGACAGCGAAATCCAGCAACAGCTTAAGGCTGTTATTGACTTACAAAATGAAATGATTGACCAGCAGGCAGCTCAGGCAAAAGCGCAAGAAAGTAGCGAGTTAAGCACATTCTTTAGCTCACCAGCTGGCATTGCATTACTTGCCACATTACCAGCGCTACTGGCAATTGCTGGATTAGTAATGTACCTACGCCGAAGAAACCAATCTCAAACGTCGACAGATGACGACGATTTTCTTCCGCAAACACCATCGGTGGCTGCAGGCACTGCGGCGGCGGGAGCTGCAACCGCTGCGACTGCATTTGACCCTGAGCCAGACCCACTTGATATCGGAATGGGCGACGATGAAGACGCACTGGGCGCAAGCGTACAGTTAGATGACGATATCTTACCTGAAGACGATGAGATTACCTTTGACTCACTTGATGACGACTTCGATGAAGGAAGTGATACGTTAGACCAAGATGAATTGGATAGCTTACTAAACGAAGATATTTCGTTTGATGATGATCATGACGAAGACTTTATGCAACAGAGCTTTGACGAGGCTGGTGATGAAGTTTCGCTTGATCTTGATGATGGCCAAGATATTTTAAGTGACAGCGATCTTGATGATTTGTTCAATGAGTCTCAAGATGAAGAAATTGATGTTAGCGATGATGCCCTTGCCGCTCTGAGCGAGGAACTCGCAGATGAGCAAGCGGATGCTGGTGCAAACGATGATGATATCGATTCAATTCTTGATGGTGCGCTAGATGAAGAGCCCGAATTTAGCGGTAATTTTGATAGTGAGAGCTTAGTCGATGCTGATGATATCGATGCGCTACTTGATGCCTCTCAAGATGCTGACGATGATGCATTGCCTGATTTTGAGGAACCAAGCACTGAGCTTGCGGGTGATGATATTGATGCCCTGTTAAATGAAGTGCAAGACGATGCGTTAGCTGAAATTGACGAAGAGTCAGATACGCTCGACGGTGATGATATCGATGCTTTATTGGATGAAGCGCAGGAAGATACGTTGCCGGAATTAGAAGAAGAGTCAGATGCTCTCGCTGGTGACGACATCGATGCTTTATTGGATGAAGCACAGGAAGATACGTTGCCGGAATTAGAAGAAGAGTCCGACGATCTAGCTGGTGACGATATTGATGCTTTATTGGATGAAGCGCAGGAAGATACGTTGCCGGAATTAGAAGAAGAGTCTGATGAGCTCGCTGGTGACGATATCGATGCTTTATTGGATGAAGCGCAGGAAGATACGTTGCCGGAATTAGAAGAAGAGTCTGATGAGCTCGCTGGTGATGATATCGATGCTTTATTGGATGAAGCGCAAGAAGATACATTGCCGGAATTAGAAGAAGAGCCTAGTGATCTTGCTGGTGACGTTACTGATGCTTTATTGGATGAATCGCAAGAAGATACGTTGCCGGAATTAGAAGAAGAGCCTAGTGATCTAGCTGGTGACGATATCGATGCTTTATTGGATGAAGCGCAAGAAGATACGTTGCCGGAATTAGAAGAAGAGTCCGATGATTTAGCTGGTGATGATATCGATGCTCTATTAGATGAAGCGCAAGAAGATACGTTGCCGGAATTAGAAGAAGAGTCCGACGATCTAGCTGGTGATGATATCGATGCTTTATTAGATGAAGCACAGGAAGATACAGTACCTGAGCTGGAAGAAGAATCTGATGAACTGACCAATGACGATCTCGATGCATTAGTTGACGAAACACCAGAAGATGTTTTGCCAGAGCTGGAAGAAGAATCTGATGAACTGGCCGAGGACGAACTCGATGTATTAGTTGACGAAACACCAGAAGATGTTTTGCCAGAGCTGGAAGAAGAATCTGATGAACTGGCCGAGGACGAACTCGATGCATTAGTTGACGAAACGCCAGAAGATATTTTGCCAGAGCTGGAAGAAGAATCTGATGAACTGGCAAATGACGAACTCGATACATTAGTTGACGAAACACCAGAAGATGTTTTGCCAGAGCTGGAAGAAGAATCTGATGAACTGGCAAATAACGAACTCGATACATTAGTTGACGAAACACCAGAAGATGTTTTGCCAGAGCTGGAAGAAGAATCTGATGAACTGACCGATGACGGTCTCGATACATTAGTTGACGAAACATCAGAAGATGTTTTGCCAGAGCTGGAAGAAGAATCTGATGAACTGGCCGATGACGATCTCGATGCATTAGTTGATGAAACACCAGAAGATGATTTTCCGGAGCTGGAAGAAGAATCTGATGAACTGGCAAATAAGGAACTCGATACATTAGTTGACGAAACATCAGAAGATGTTTTGCCAGAGCTGGAAGAAGAATCTGATGAACTGGCCGATGACGATCTCGATGCATTACTAGACGAAACACCAGAAGATGTTTTGCCAGAGCTGGAAGAAGAATCTGATGAACTGGTAAATAACGAACTAGATACATTAGTTGACGAAACATCAGAAGATGTTTTGCCAGAGCTGGAAGAAGAATCTGACAAGTCTGAACTGGAGTCTAAACAGCCTTTAGCTGAGTCTGAGCAAACGGAGTCAGGACACTTGTCGGGTATGTTGGATGAAGAGGATGCTATTCCGGAATCATCTGAAGAACCGGTGGAAGATACATTACAGTCCGATCTAGCCAATGAAGCAGATTTTAGTGATGAAAATGTTCAAGCTGACGAAGACAGCGAATTTGAAGATCCTGATTTAAAAAGTGTTGATGAGCTATTACAGGAGCTTCAAGCCGAAGAACAGTTTGAGTTGGATGCTGAACTTGAAGACGACTTCTCGGATGAAGAAGTTGAAATTGAGCTGGGAGATGATCCACTTAATGACGAAGTGGATTTACTGGCAGAAGAAGAGTTTCTTGACGAAGAAGATCTGCAACCAAGCGCAGAGCTAGAGAGTTACCCTGAGCTGGAGCTCGGCGAAGAACTTGAAACTACTGACTCGCAAAGCGAAACCGAAAAGGCATTATCAGAAGCATTATCCAATGACGCTCAATTTGATATAGAGGACGGGCTTGATGACGATCCTCTCGACGATGAAATCTCTGGCTTTGATGAAGATGATTTGCCTGAATTTAGTGCAGATTTCGACGAAGAGACTTTGCTTGAAGACGAACCAGAAGCACCACTCGACGAAGCTGAAAGTGATGCGCTTGAGTCTGAACCTGAACTGGAAATCGAAGATGAGCTGCCAGAGTTAACTGCAGATTTCGATGAAGAAACTTTGCTTGAAGACGAACCTGAAGCACCGCTCGACGAAGCTGAAAGTGATGCGCTTGAGTCTGAACCTGAGCTTGAAATCGAAGACGAGCTGCCAGAGTTAAACGCAGATTTCGATGAAGAGACTTTGCTTGAAGACGAGCCTGAAGTATCAATCGAAGCAGCGGAAGGTGATACGCTTGAGTCTGAACCTGAACTGGAAATCGAAGACGAGCTGCCAGAGCTAAACGCAGATTTCGATGAAGAGACTTTGCTTGAAGATGAACCTGAAGCGCCAGTCGAAGCCGCAGAAAGCGACACGCTTGAGTCTGAACCTGAGCTTGAAATCGAAGACGAGCTGCCAGAGTTAAACGCAGATTTCGATGAAGAGACTTTGCTTGCTGATGAGCCTGAAGCACCAGTCGAAGCAGCAGAAAGCGATATGCTTGAGTCTGAACCTGAACTGGAGATCGAAGACGAGCTGCCAGAATTAAACGCAGATTTCGATGAAGAGACTTTGCTTGAAGGTGAACCTGAAGCGCCAGTCGAAGCCGCAGAAAGCGACACGCTTGAGTCTGAACCTGAGCTTGAAATCGAAGACGAGCTGCCAGAATTAACTGCAGATTTCGATGAAGAAACTTTGCTTGAAGACGAACCTGAAGCACCGCTCGACGAAGCTGAAAGTGATGCGCTTGAGTCTGAACCTGAGCTTGAAATCGAAGACGAGCTGCCAGAGTTAACAGCAGATTTTGATGAAGAGACTTTGCTTGAAGACGAACCTGAAGCGCCGCTCGACGAAGCTGAAAGTAATACGCTTGAGTCTGAACCTGAGCTTGAAATCGAAGACGAGCTGCCAGAATTAAATGCAGATTTTGATGAAGAGGCTTTGCTTGCTGATGAGCCTGAAGCACCAGTCGAAGCAGCAGAAAGTGATACGCTTGAGTCTGAACCTGAACTGGAAATCGAAGACGAGCTGCCAGAGCTAAACGCTGATTTCGATGAAGAGACTTTGCTTGAAGACGAGCCTGAGCTTGAAATTGAAGAGGCTCTGCCAGAATTAAACGATGAAGATGACTTGGAAACTCTACTTTCTGAGCCACAAACTGAATCTGAATTACCAGAGGTCAATGAAGCCGAGATTGAAAAAGAATTTATGGCTGACTTTACCCAAGCAGACTTCGATGCTCTACTTAGCGAACTGGACGATCCCAGTGACTTTGACGCCGGAAATGCAGAAGATTTTGAAGTCGATTTCGATAGCTTGCTACAAGACGAATTGGTCGCAGGGGAAGCCCAAGCGCTACCTACGGACACCGAAGGTTCAGAAGACTACTTAGAAATTGAAGACCTACTTGAACAAAGCGACGATCTTGATAGCGATGTTGAACCTTACGTTGGCGCAAATATGGACGTTGGGCTTGGCGATTTTGAAGAGCTATTAGCGGGTGAAAATACCACGGATGTTGATTTAGAGGATGAAGGATTCGCCGCTAAATTAGATCTAGCAAAAGCTTACATTGAAATTCAAGATTATGACTCGGCTATATCAACGCTCAACGATGTTATTGAGAACGGCCCAGATTCGGTGCAAGCTGAGGCTAAGTCGCTTAAATCAAGTCTTACAGAGTCTTAATACTCACATCAACGATACCGGCCGAACAAAGTAATTGCCTTGTTTGGCCGGTATCATCATCTACTTCTTAGCTTAAGCGCTTTAATTCACATCGCCAATCGCATAAAATGACGTTTTTGTTATGGGTTGCGATAGAAAAAGTATGCGAGTAGCGTTAGGCATTGAATATAATGGTGCAAATTATAGTGGTTGGCAGAGGCAAAATCATGTCAGCAGTGTCCAAGAAGAAATAGAAAAAGCGCTATCGAATATCTGTAATCATCCCGTTGAGATAACTTGTGCAGGGCGCACTGATGCGGGGGTTCATGCAACGGGTCAACTCGTGCATTTTGACACGGATTCTGCTCGCGATATGAGCGCTTTTACATTAGGAATGAACTCTCAGCTTCCCGACGACATTGCGGTACGATTTGCTAAAGAAGTCGACCCTGAGTTTCATGCTCGTTTTTCTGCGACAGCTCGTCGATACCGCTACGTTATTTATAATCACACCTACAGACCGGGCATTTTACGCAGTGGCGTAACGCATTTTCACCACGAGCTTGATGTTGAAAGAATGAAAGCTGCATGCCCTGTGATGATAGGGGAGCAAGATTTCACTTCTTTCAGGGCGGTGCATTGTCAGTCTAATACACCCTTTCGTAATATCCATCACTTAGAGGTGAAACGCATTGGCAAATATATTGTCATCGATATTAAAGCAAACGCGTTTTTGCATCATATGGTGCGCAATATTACAGGTTGTTTACTTGATATTGGTGTTGGCAAGCAAGAGCCTGAGTGGATGGCGGAACTGCTTGTTGCCAAAGACCGCACCTTAGCAAGTGCTACGGCAAAACCTAACGGATTGTATTTAGTTGATGTGGACTACCCTGAACAATGGCAAATAGAAAAGATGCCGCTTGGGCCTTTATTCTTGCCTGAGGAATTAGTGTAACGGTCATATTTATGTAGTACCTTATACTCTTAAGACCAGTTTTTTATATCACCTATAGCTAAATCATGATTTAATTGGGAAAAGATGTCTGTCTTTGCTGACGGAACAGAATAAAGCACGATAGAGAGTTGCAAATGAGTTGGTTAGAAAAGATCTTACCTAAAACCACTAAATCTTCTGGTAAAAAAGAGATCCCAGAAGGGGTTTGGGCAAAGTGTACAGATTGTGATTCAATCCTATACAAAGCGGAATTAGAAAAGTCCTTAAACGTATGTCCTAAGTGTGATCATCACATGCGTATTACGGCACGTAAACGTCTTGAAAGTTTCTTAGATGATGCAGATCGTCAAGAGCTTGGCACAGAGCATGAGCCACAAGACGTACTAAAGTTTAAAGACTCTAAAAAGTACTCGGATCGTATCGTTCAAGCGCAAAAAGCAAGCGGTGAGAAAGACGCTTTAGTTGCAATGAAAGGTCGCGTAAAGGGTATTCCTGTTGCTGCTGTTGCTTTTGAATTCTCCTTTATGGGTGGTTCAATGGCGTCAGTTGTTGGTGCGAGATTTGTTGATGCAGTTAACGTTTGTTTAGAACATAACATGCCGTTAATTTGTTTCTCTGCATCTGGTGGTGCACGTATGCAAGAGGCACTTATGTCATTGATGCAAATGGCGAAAACAAGTGCTGCATTGGCAAAAATGAGTGACAAAGGCTTGCCATTTATCTCTGTATTGACCGATCCAACAATGGGTGGTGTTTCTGCATCATTGGCGATGCTTGGTGATATCAATGTGGCAGAGCCAAAAGCACTTATCGGTTTTGCGGGTCCACGTGTTATCGAACAAACTGTACGTGAAACTCTACCTGATGGTTTCCAGCGCAGTGAGTTCTTATTAGAACACGGTGCGATTGACATGATCGTCGACCGTCGTGAAATGCGCGATACGTTAGCACGTATTTTGGCGAAGTTTATGGACTTGCCTTCCACTGAACAAGAGCATAGAGTAGCGTAAATTTTTCAAATTGAGCTACTCAACTTATGACGGTTAAACAGCCTAGCCAATCATCAAGCCTTGATGATTGGCTTTGTTATTTAGAAGCAATTCATCCAGCCACCATTGAAATGGGACTTGAGCGTGTAGCACAAGTTGCCGAGCAAGCCGGATTACTTGAGCCTTTCAGTAAAATAATTCTAATTGGCGGTACCAATGGTAAAGGCACAACGGCTAGGTGCTTGGAGTCGTTGTTGCTCGCACAAGGGTTGTCGGTTGGCACCTACGCTTCACCACATTTAGTACGCTACAACGAACGCGTCCGCGTGAATGGGGTTGAGCTCGAAGATCAGTACCATATCGATGCATTTAAATTCCTCGACGACATCCGCAAAGACACTCAGCTAACTTATTTTGAGTTTGGTACGCTTGGTGCGCTCAGTATTTTCAAGCGCTGTAAGGTTGATTATATTTTGCTTGAAGTTGGTTTAGGCGGGCGGTTTGATGCGACAAATATAGTCTCGCCATTTGCCTCTGTTATCACGACTGTCGACTTAGATCATAAAGAGTATCTGGGTGATACTAGAGAACTGGTAGGCTATGACAAAGCTGGCATTTTCCGCAGTGGTAAGCCTGCAATCGTTGGTGATTTAAATATTCCACATACGGTTACGGACTATGGCGACGAAATTGCCGCAGATATGGTGTTATCAAAGCGCGATTTTTATTTTACCCCGCTAGATTCTCAGTTTAGATGGCAATATCTTGATTTTGATTGGCACTTCGACAAACCAGCCATTCCAGCACAAAATGCTGCGACAGCGTTAACGGTATTAGCTAAACTTGAGTTGCTACCTAGCTATGATGCCGTGAAGACTTGTTTGGCAAATTTGCAAGTAGAGGGTCGCTTTCAGCAACTCAATGCCACGCCGTTAGTGTATACAGATGTTGCTCATAATCCAGAGTCTGCAAGATATTTGGCAACTAAGTTACAAGAACTCAAGCAAAAAGGGTTTAAAATTCATGCCTTAGTCGCTATGCTTGCGGATAAAGACAAAGCCAGTGTGCTGAAAGAAGTCACCCAATATGTAGATAGCTGGTGCTTAGCTTCGCTTTCTGGACCTCGTGGAGAGCGTGCGGAAAACCTTAAGCCATTGCTTGACTCAAGTTGCAATGTCACCTTATTCGATAGCGTTACAGCAGCACTTGATACTCAGCTCGATACACTTGCGAGCGAGCAGGTACTAGTGATATTTGGTTCGTTCTTTACCGTTGCTGAGGCAATGGAGTACTGGCGAAAATAGTTATAGATGATTTAATGTAAAGTAGAGAGTAAAGTTGTGAACTCAGTATTTATAAATCGCCTTGTTGGAACAAGTATCGTCGTCGTAGCTGCGGTGATCTTTATTCCAAATATCCTTGATGGTGAAAAGGTCCACTACAAGGAAGGGTTTCAAGCGATCCCTGAAAGACCTGAGTTCAAAACAATTGATCTGCAAGAAAAAGTGGATGCGCAAGCCAAGCTTGCGCCTGAGTTGCCCTCTGAGCCGCTGGAAGATATTGACGCCGATGATGCTAAGCTAGAAGGCACAGAAGAGACAACGCTAGCCAATACGCAGCAATCAGATACGTCACCTACACACGTTGAGGCGAAACCCGTCGCAACGACCGACAAAGTTGAGGTGGCGAAATTAACGCGTCCTGAGACTGCTAACTTTTCAAAAATGGCCTATGTCATTCAGCTTGGTAGCTTTTCGCATAAGTCGAACGTCGATGCACTGACGAAGAAGCTTGCAGATAATGGCTTTAAAACTTTTACTAAACCCGTTAAAACGCCCAATGGTACACTGACAAAAGTGTTTGTCGGACCAGCTTTAAATAAAGCTGAACTTGAAGCTAAGTTACCAGAATTAAAGAAATTAACTAAGTTAAATGGTCGTTTGACACAATTTGAAGTGACAAAATGATCTGGCATTTAGATGCCAAACCTTTTAGAATGCGCCCCACATTAACGACTTATTGGTTACTATGATCTGGGTTGATTACGCCATTCTTGGTATTGTTGGTTTATCGACTATCTTTGGCTTGCTTCGAGGCTTTGTCAAAGAAGCGATGTCACTTGTCGTATGGATCGGCGCTTTTTTCATCTCTAGTATTTTTTACCAATATCTCGCAACCTTCCTAACATTCATTTCAGAACCCCTTTTAAGAAATGCAGCCGCAATTGCCATACTCTTTTTTGCGACCTTGATGTTAGGTGGGCTTGTTAATTATGTCTTGAGTGAACTGGTTCAAAGAACTGGGCTCTCAGGCACCGATAGGATCTTTGGGATTGTATTCGGTGGACTTCGAGGTGTGTTGGTCGTTAGCGCCTTACTCTTTTTCCTTGATGCGTTTACCAGTGCACCAGACACGCAGTGGTGGAAAACATCAAACTTAATTCCTGAATTTGGCTTTGTGATAGAGTGGTTTTTCTCCTATCTTGAACATAACTCGAGCTTTTTAGATTCAGTAAACCGTTAATCGGCGAGGAAATTTTTAATGTGTGGTATCGTTGGGATAGTCGGAACGTCTCCTGTTAATCAGGCGATTTATGACGGCTTAACTGTTTTGCAACACCGCGGCCAAGATGCGGCTGGCATTATTACCATTGACAACAATACGTTTAGCTTACGAAAAGCAAACGGTCTAGTGAAAGACGTATTTCATACAAGACACATGAAACGCCTACAGGGCAACATTGGTCTTGGTCATGTACGTTATCCTACTGCTGGTTCTTCAAGCTCAGCAGAAGCTCAACCTTTCTACGTAAACTCTCCATTTGGTATTGCCCTTGCGCACAACGGCAACTTAACCAATGCAGAAAAATTAAAAGAGCGTTTGTTTACTCAAGCGCGTCGCCACGTTAATACTACGTCTGATTCAGAGATCTTGCTGAATATCTTAGCTCACGAGCTTGGCAAAACAGACAAGATGAAATTAGACGCGGAAGATATGTTTACGGCAGTAACTGAGGTTGTGTCTATTGTTTCTGGTGGTTACGCGAGTATAGCGATGATCATCGGCCATGGTATTTTGGCATTTAGAGACCCTCACGGTATTCGTCCGCTTGTTTTCGGTAAGAAAGAAACTGAGCGTGGCATGGAATACATGTTCGCTTCAGAGAGTGTTGCATTGGCAACGGATGGCTTTGAGTTTGTGCGAGATGTTGCACCAGGTGAAGCTATTTACGTAACCGAAAAAGGTGAGTTTTTCTCTCAGATCTGCGCTGCTAAAACGACGCTTGCACCTTGTATCTTCGAGTTTGTATATTTTGCTCGTCCAGATTCAAACATTGATAAAATGTCTGTTTATGCGACTCGCGTGAATATGGGTACCAAGCTCGGTGAGAAAATCGCAACTGAGTGGGGCGATAAAGATATCGACGTGGTTATCCCAATCCCTGAAACATCATGTGATATCGCACTTGAAATTGCTTCCGTGCTAGGACTTCCTTATCGTCAAGGGTTTGTTAAGAACCGCTACATTGGCCGTACATTTATCATGCCGGGCCAAGAGCTGCGTAAGAAGTCTGTACGTCGTAAACTTAACGCAATTGACAGAGAGTTTGCTGGTAAGAACGTGCTACTTGTCGATGATTCTATTGTGCGGGGCACTACATCAGCGCAAATCGTTGAGATGGCGCGTGAAGCGGGTGCGAAGAACGTGTACTTTGCATCAGCAGCACCAGAGGTAAGATTCCCGAACGTATATGGCATCGATATGCCTTCTGCATCAGAGCTAATCGCTCATGGTCGTGAAGTGGAAGATATCAATGCGAGTATTGGCTCGGACGGTTTGATCTACCAATCCCTAAGCGACTTGATTGCAGCCGTTGGTCAAGAAAACCCAGAGATCGCTCGCTTTGAGACTTCGGTATTTGATGGTCAATACATCACAGGTGATGTTGATCAAAACTACCTCAATCACATTGATGAACTGCGCAATGATTCGGCAAAGTCTAATCGTGAAGCTGCGATGTCTGCAAGCCTTGAGCTACATAATCAAGAAGCGGAAAGCGCCGAAAGCGATTAAACTATTTGATGATGTGCATAAGCATTAAGATAAAAAACCCAAGTTTAACTTGGGTTTTTTATTTAATTTTAACCCGGGCAACAGCCTAAAATTGATAGACTAGGCCAACATAAGCGAGGTCACTGGTGTCTCTGTCTAGCAAAGGACTATTGGCAATTACATCATCGAGCTTAGTTCGTGTTATCCCACCAACCAAACTGAGTTGTGTTTTTAACTGATAATGTGCGGTAAACCCTGCCGAATAATTCACGGCGTCATCAGCAGTTAAATAGCCCACTCGACCACGGCTTATATCGATGTTTTTCCCGCTCACCCCGTAAATATAATTGACGTAATCTGATTGCTGCCACTCTACGTTACCTACTGCCGAGATTTTAAATCCTCGGCCATCGTTGTACAGTGGGATTGATACCGAAAAAGTAGCCGTGGTTGAATCTGAATTATCGGAAATATCACTGTGACCAGCGAGCGTAAACCACAGATAGGTGACGCCATAGTTAACGGTAACATCGCCATCCGGTGCGTCATATCCTTCAAAAACCTCGTCCTCAGATTTCGCATCTCTGAACACGCCGTCATAGCCGTCTTGACGATAGCCCAATCCGGAGTAGACAGATAAATCTTCGGTAATAGGAAAGCGATAGCCAATTAAGCTGTCTTTGTTGATAAACCAGTTTCCTTTTTGGATATCGATAATAGGAATTGAGATCAGCTCACTTTCAATGCCTTTCCACGGCAAATCTGCAGCGGCAGCTCCTCCTCCTAAACGAACTTGCCATTCGTCAGATGACGTTTCAATGGCGTGGCTACAAGAAGCAAAAGCGAGAGTGAAGATGGCAGCAGACGTAAGTGCTGACTTGATGAGATACATACAGAATTCCTTTCGTAAGTTAAAGGTTGCGAGAATTTAGAATGTAAGAAGTTTGTTACAAGACTTGGGAAAGTGCTGTTAGAAAGTGTAATAAATTGTCGGGAAGCGTTGCCTGGTGTGTTAGGAGCTATGTGCCACACTTCCTATCTATTCGCTATTCTATGGTTGTTTGCATAGAAAGTAGCGAATAGAAGAGTGTGAACATAAAGGTCAGCTGGATTGTGTGGGCTCGGAATCAGAAAGCAATAAAGTGAGTCCATCAACCAGCTCAAATAGTTCAGGTTCGATATCACTGAGTGGTTTTTCTTGTTTTAATCCGGTTTCAATGGTTTCAGCCAATTTCTTCAGGGTTGGTACGCCAGTGTAACAACATGCCCCGTGAAACTTATGCACTACTTTGAGCAGCGTTGGGAGATCCTCTGCGTCTTGCGCAGACTCCAACTGCTGCAACGTTTCGGGTACGCTAGAAAGCAGCATGTTGAGCATCTCCAATGCTAAATCAGGTTTATTACCCGCTCGCTGTAACGCTAACCCCCAATCTAACATTTGGCTATTAAATGGCGGCACACTGTGCTGATGACTCTCGATATTTTTTTGTCTCGCGACTGGTGAAGATGCGCTATGGTCGCAAATAATTTGCTTGAGCATATCTTCATCTATGGGTTTAGTCATATAGTTACTAAAGCCATCTTTAAGCAGTTGCTCTTTTTCGCCAGCAAGTGCATGTGCGGTGACGGCGATAATAGGGGTATCCTCATTTAAGGACGAATCTCTTATGCTTCTACAGGCGCTTATACCATCCATTATGGGCATTTGAATATCCATAAATATCAGGTCGTATTTCCTTGATTTACATAAACTGACTGCTTGAGCACCATTGTGTGCGGTATCTATTGCCTCAACCTGTTCATCTAACAAAGTACAGATCAACTTTAAGTTAGCGTCGTTATCGTCCGCAACAAGCACTTTTAGTGGTAAACTTGTGGCTTCTATTTCGTTGGCACTCATGTCTGGGTGGTCTAAACGATAAGGGGCTGCAAGCATTTCGCATAACTTTCTGTGATTAAGTGGTTTGCTTAAACAAGCGTCAGCACCACTGCCAATAAGCGCCTCACGCATATTATGAGACACGGTATTAACCATCAAGTATAAGTAGTCTGCGGAGCCGCGAGCTTGCTTGATGTAACTCTTAACCGTCTGCATTTGATCGACGCTTGCCATAGAGCCGATTAGACAGATATCGTAATTAAAATCCTGCGCCAAGGCTGAATCAAACTCTTCTTCGGTGAGGCAACGAGTCACTTGCATATCCCATGCCTGTAGCTGGGCCATTACAGCGTAATGAGTATGCTCTTGCGGTTCGAAGTAAAGCACGCGCTTATTTTCCAGCGGCTTGCTTGGCAAATCGTCGTTGTAGAGACGATTTGGCAGGGCAAAGACGGCATTAAATGAGAAACAGGTACCATTTCCAGGTGCCGAGTTCAGAGTGATACGGCCATTCATCGCTTCAACAATATGCTTAGTGATGATAAGACCCAGACCTGTGCCGCCAAATTTACGGGTGATACTGGTATCGGCTTGAGCAAACGGCGTAAATAGCGCGTCTTGCTTATCCTGCGCAATACCGACCCCAGTATCGCTGACAGACACTAACAATGAGGATTGAGATTCATCCATCAAGCGATGGTTAATATCCACTTTGACTGAGCCTTTTTCCGTGAACTTGATGGCATTACTAATTAGATTGGTCAATACCTGTTTAAATCGTGTTGGGTCGCCAATTAAGTTGTCCGGCACCTGGCGATTAACAGAAATCGAAAACTCTAGCTGCTTGTCGTGGGCACTTGGCGCTAATAAGGTCATGACTTCATTAACTGCGTCGCGTAATTCAAACTGGATATTCTCCAGCTCCATAGCACCGGCTTCTAGTTTTGAGAAATCCAAGATGTCACTAATGATGGTAAGCAGGCTATTTGCGGATAGCTCTATGGTATCTAAATAATCTTTTTGGTGCTTATTTAATGGTGTTTTATAAAGTTGACGAGTAAAGCCAATGACCCCATTGAGCGGCGTTCTAAGTTCGTGACTCATCTTAGCCAAGAAATCCGATTTTACGCGGTTAGCGTCTTGTGCTTCTTTTTTGGCAATATTGAGCTGAATATTCTGCGTTTCATACTGCTCTAGGGTTTCGCGATAATCACTAGTTGCCTGATCAATGTGCTTTTGCATTTCGTCTTTTTGATTGGCCATCTTTCTGCCAATAACAATCAAGCCTTGGCGCAACAGCTCAAACTCACCCCGCATCGGCTCATTGATAGCGATGTCTTGTTTACCTTCGTTGAGTTTGTCTGTGGCTAAAATCAAACTGGCAATCGGTTTGGTCAGCATACGTGATAATCGCATGGCCAACATAACACTAAGTAAAAAGGAGAAAATAATAACAATAGCACTCAAGATCAGCGCGCGCTGCTGCGATATCAACGCTTGGTCTTTACTGATCTCTACAACTAAAACCGCGAGCGTAGCTGGCTCAGCACTATGCCAATCGGTTTTTTTGGCTAAATGGTTTTTAACTGGTGAATAAAACACAAAGGTATTTTTTAGTGTAGTAACTTCGGTGGTTTGTAGCTTTTGCACTTCACCAAAATAATGTAATTTGTCGAATTCACTATGATAATTACTGGTAAGAATAAGCTGATTTTGGTTATCAAACAGCGCGATACTTTTTACCAGAGGTGCGTGTTTATTGTGTGCTTGGCTTAAAATGCGGTGTAAATGCGCTTTATCTTGTTTTTCTATTGGGTATTCTACTGACATAGCCAGAGAATCTGCAATGCGATTTCCCTGACTTATCAGAATTTCCTCAAGCTCTACGTAGCGATTTATAGTAAAATAACCACCAAGTAGCAAGCCAACCAAAAGGGTTGGCAAAAGAGTGAGTAGTAAAATACTGTCACGCAGGTTTAATTTTGTCATAGGGTCAAAAAAGTGCAGAGAAATCTGTAACTAAGATTATCTTTTACCGACGTGATAAGCAAACAAATGAGGAACCCAATGGCACAGATTTTTCGTGCTAAGAAAGCTGCTAAGCCGTCAAAGCAAATAGAATTAAACATAGAGTCAATGGATCATCAGGGGCGAGGTGTTGCTCGTCATGAAGGTAAGGTCTGTTTTGTGGCTGGTGCCTTGACTGGTGAGCGAGTGAGAGTACAGGTTGTACAGGCCAAGTCTAAACTGTTGGAAGCGAAGATGACCAAAGTACTTAATGCCTCTAATGAGCGTGTTAAGCCGTTTTGCCCGCATTACCAGCAGTGTGGTGGTTGTAGCTTGCAGCATCAAAGTGTTGATGGTCAGCTCAATGAAAAGCAACATGCAGTTGAAAAACTTTTTGCGCGTTTTGCCAACATTAAACACTTACCTTGGCAAGCACCGATCACCTCTATGCCGCTTCATTATCGTCGTGCAGCTCGTTTGGCATGTATTTTTGATAAACAAAGCAAAAGCATGAAGTTAGGCTTTAGAGCAAGTCAGTCGAAGCAGATTATCGAAATAGCGCAGTGTGATGTATTGGTGTCGCCTTTTGATCGTATTGTTAACACGTTAAGTGCGCTTGCACAGTCGCTAAGTGAGTTTAGGCTGATCAGTCATATTCAGCTTTGTCAGGCCGACAACCATAACTATGTGTTGTGTCGTCATACGAAGCCACTGTCCGCTTCGACTCGCGAAACATTACAGAACGCGCTGGAAAATTGTCAGGTCCTGTTTGACGATGGCGAGACGCCAGTTGTGTACTCTCAGTTGCCTTTCTATCACCTTAATGAATTTGGCTTAACACTTGAGTTTAAATTGAACAACTTTATTCAAGTAAATCAATCTGTAAACGAAGCAATGCTGCGCCAAGCGACAGACTGGCTACAGCTGAGTAACGATGAAAGTGTGCTCGACCTTTTCTGTGGGGTGGGGAATTTCTCTTTGGTGCTCGCAAAACAAGCAAAAAATGTGATTGGTGTAGAAGGTGAAGCGCAATCGGTTGCAATGGCTCAGCAAAATGCGCAAACTAATCAAATCAGTAATGTTCAGTTTCACTGTTTTGATCTAACTCAGTCGATTACAGAAGCTGCTTGGTTCGACGCAAATCTGGATGTGTTGGTACTTGACCCATCAAGGCCTGGTGCACTTGAGGTTCTACAACAATTACCGTTGACGCAGTTTACCCGTATTTTATACGTGTCATGTGATCCTGTGACACTGGCGCGTGATGCTTTGGTAATAGCACAGGCAGGCTTTGAATTAGAGAAGCTTGGCTTAATGAATATGTTTGTCCACACGGGGCATATCGAAACCATGGCGCTGTTTAAAAAACAGTGTAAATAACCTGAGCTTTGAGGCCGTTATTGCCCGAGCATTAGGCTAGATAATTTACCCGAAAATGAGGCGGGTAAGTAATTTTAAGGAGGTATCAAAACATGGTTGCTACTCGGCAGTCGCATCAAACCACTTTGCCACTAGAGTTTGATGCGCGACTCACTATCTTAAACTTGTCAGAGGATCAAAGGGACTGGCTGCAAAAGGCCTATGAACTTTGTCCCGCGGATGAGTCAACGGAACATCTCAATAATGCCATCGAAATGGTAGAGATCCTTGCAGACTTAAATTTTGATAGCGAATCTTTAGCAACTGCGTTTTTAACTCCTTATTTTGTTGCTGGAAAGTTGTCCCTTGAGCAAGTAGAGGAAGCGCTTGGCAAAAATATCTCTCTGCTTTTAAGAGGGGTGGAGAATATGGACACCATTAGCACTTTGGCACACCAAAGCTCGGGTAAGGTACAAGTCGACAACATCCGCCGTATGTTACTCGCTATGGTGGAAGATGTGCGTGCCGTGGTGATTAAGCTTGCTGAGCAAATCTGCCATTTACGTGCGGTTAAGAAAGCATCGGAAGAAGAAAGAGTCGTTGCAGCAAAAGCCGCAGCCAATATTTTTGCGCCACTTGCGAACCGTTTGGGGATTGGCCAATTAAAATGGGAACTTGAAGATCTCTCGTTCCGTTATTTGCACCCGGATACGTATAAGTCTATTGCCAAGAAGCTTTCTGATAAACGCCTAGACCGCGAAGCTTATATGGAAAATATGGTTAATTCGGTGGCACAAAAACTTGCGGATGCAGGCATTAAAGCGCAGGTCTACGGTCGCCCTAAGCATATTTACAGCATTTATAAAAAAATGGCGCAGAAAAGCTATGAATTCGAACAGTTGTTCGACATTCGCGCGATGCGTGTGGTGGTAGATGAAATTCAAGATTGCTATGCCGCTTTGGGTATTGTGCACACCAGTTGGCGGCATTTAAACAAAGAGTTTGACGACTATATTGCTACGCCTAAGCAAAACGGCTATCAGTCTATCCACACCGTGGTATTTGGTCCTGAGGGCAAAACGGTAGAAATCCAAATTCGCACTGAGGCCATGCATCGAGATGCAGAGCTTGGAGTGGCGGCACATTGGATGTACAAAGAAGGTGCATTGCCGGGCAGAAACTCAGGATACGAGCAAAAAATTAGCTGGCTACGAAAACTGTTGCAGTGGCAAGAAGAAGTGGTAGATGGCAGTGAAATAGCAGATGAGCTGAAGAATCAGGTTGTCGAAGACCGTGTTTATGTATTCACGCCCAAGGGCGATATCTTTGATTTGCCGCTAGGCTCGACGCCACTCGACTTCGCATACTACATTCATTCCAATGTTGGACATCGCTGCATTGGTGCAAAAGTGTTTGGTAAAATAGTGCCTTTCACTTACACATTGCGCACAGGCGATCAGGTAGAAATTCTTACCCAGAAAAATGCTTCACCAAGTCGAGACTGGTTAAACCCGTCGCTGGGATATATTCATTCTTCAAGAGCGCGCAGTAAGATCCATCACTGGTTTAAGCAGCAAGATAGAGACAAAAATCTTCAAGCGGGTAAGGAAATTTTAGATAGTCATCTGCAAAAACTAGATATTACCTATAAAGATTTAGAACCCGCGATTGACCGTTTTAACTTTAAAGAGCTCGACGATTTAATGGTGGCGATTGGTGCCGGTGATATTCGTATCAACCAATTCCTGAACTATGTACAAGATAAACCTGATGATACACCTAAGTTAAAAATCTCCTCGCCAAAACACACTAAAGGCGACAAAAACGCCGTGGTCGTTGATGGGGTTGGCAGCTTGATGAGTCATATGGCGAAATGCTGTGAGCCGGTACCGGGCGATGAAATTGTGGGTTACATCACGCAAGGGCGAGGTATTGCTGTGCATCGCTCTGATTGTGAGTCGTTTGCTCATATTACGGATGTACATCCAGAGCGTGAGATTGCGGTCAGTTGGTCAGATGATGTTAAAGCGTCGTACGCCATTACATTAAAAATTGAAGCACACGACCGCCAAGGGCTGATCCGAGACATTAGCTCTGTGCTTGCCAATGAAAAAGTCAATGTGCTCAATATGAACGTACAAACACAAGACGATAAAAACGTAGCAGTATTTATGATGAAGGTAGAGGTGGACGACCTTTCTGCTATGCATCGCTTGCTGACTAAATTGATGCAAATCGAAGGTGTTTTTGATGCCAAACGACTCTAAGCCTTCTACAGCAACGGGGATAGAGCAGCTGCTAGAGATTATGTCGCAGCTGCGCGACCCAAGCACTGGATGCGACTGGGATAAAAAGCAAACCTTTAAAACCATTGTCCCTCATACGTTAGAAGAAGCACACGAAGTTGCCGATGCTATCGAGCAAGGCGACTTTGCTCACTTAAAAGAAGAGTTGGGGGACTTGCTGTTCCAAGTGATTTTTTATGCTCAGCTTGGAAAAGAGCAGGGGTTGTTTGATTTTGCTGACATAGTGCAAACTCTCAATAATAAATTGGTGAGACGTCACCCTCATGTATTTGAAAAGCAGAAAAGCTTAAGCGAAGCAGAGCTTGAGCAGCAATGGCACGCCATTAAACAGCAAGAAAAACAGGCACAAAAACAAGGGGCGTTCGCGGCAGATATTCCAAGCAGCTTGCCTGCATTATCAAAAGCCTACAAAATTCAAAAGCAAGCAGCCAAACTCGGATTTGACTGGCCAAGTTACCACGGCGCGTGGGATAAAGTACAAGAGGAAGTCGCAGAGGTGAGCGAGGCGCTGCAAGTTGATCCACGCTCTGAACATACGGCGGAAGAGGTGGGCGACTTGTTGTTTGCAACTGTGAATTTGAGCCGACATATAAAACGAGATCCGGAGCAGCTGCTACGCCAAGCTAATGAGAAATTTAAAAATCGCTTTGTGCAAGTTGAAGCCGTTTTGAATGAGTCCTCACTATCACTTAAAGATGCGAGTTTGGAGGAGATGGATGGTGCTTGGGAGACAGTGAAACGTCGTCACCGCAGTAAAAACAGAGACTGATTTTACGGTTTGTTCGTTACTTAAAACGACCTCCTGATAAAATATATTACCGTGCTAAGTCATTTTTAGCTGGAATGACTTAGGTGCTTTTGCTATACTATCGCCCCGTCTTGATTCTTATTTAAATTCCAATTTTCCTGAAATTTCTAGGGTTCGCATGAGTACAAAATTTATCTTCGTAACGGGCGGAGTAGTATCCTCCTTGGGTAAAGGTATTGCAGCTGCTTCTTTAGCCGCTATTTTAGAAGCACGTGGCTTGAAAGTAACGATTCTAAAGCTGGATCCTTACATCAATGTTGACCCTGGGACTATGAGCCCTATCCAACACGGTGAAGTATTCGTAACCGAAGACGGCGCGGAAACCGACCTTGATCTTGGTCACTACGAGCGTTTTATTCGCACTAAAATGACCAAGCGTAACAACTTTACACAGGGCCGTGTATTTGAAGACGTGTTGCGCAAAGAGCGTAGAGGTGAGTACTTAGGTGCCACTATTCAGGTTATTCCTCACATCACAAACGACATCAAGCGTCGCGTGCTTGAAGGCGCGGAAGGCCATGATGTTGCTATCGTAGAGATCGGTGGTACGGTTGGTGATATCGAGTCACAACCTTTCCTAGAGGCAATTCGTCAGCTAGGCACAGAGCTTGGTCGTGAGAGCGCTTTGTTTATGCACTTGACGCTAGTACCTTTCTTAGGCCCTGCGGGTGAAGTGAAAACTAAGCCAACTCAACACTCTGTGAAAGAGCTTCGTTCAATCGGTATTCAACCTGATATTTTGATCTGTCGTTCAGATCGTAAACTACCAGCGAACGAGCGCGCGAAGATTGCCCTATTCACTAATGTGGAAGAAAAAGCAGTTATCTCGCTACAAGACGTAGACAGTATTTATAAGATCCCTGCGCTATTGAAGTCGCAAGAGCTTGATAACATCATTTGTCGTCGTTTCTATCTTGAACGTCCGGAAGCGGATTTATCTGAGTGGGAACAAGTACTTTATCAAGAGTCAAACCCTACTGGTGAAGTGACAATTGGTATGGTTGGTAAATACATCGAATTACCGGACGCATATAAATCAGTTAACGAAGCATTGAAGCATGCTGGTTTGAAAAACCGTTTAACGGTGAATATTGAATATGTTGACTCTCAAGATATCGAGAGCAAAGGCACTGAGTTACTTGAACACCTTGATGCTATCTTAGTACCAGGTGGCTTTGGTAACCGTGGCGTTGAAGGTAAGATCTTAGCTGCAAAATATGCACGTGAAAACAAAGTACCATACCTAGGCATTTGTTTAGGGATGCAAGTTGCGTTAATCGAGTATGCGCGTAACGTTGCAGGTCTGACTGGTGCTAACTCAACTGAATTTGATCTTGAAAGCCCACACCCAGTAGTTGGTCTGATCACTGAGTGGTTAGATGCAGACGGTAAGATTGAAGTACGTGACCACGACTCTGATCTTGGTGGCACTATGCGTCTTGGCGCGCAGCTTTGCCACTTAAAAGAGGGCTCTAAGGTGCGTGAAGTATACGGTAATGCCGAAATCGTGGAGCGTCACCGTCACCGCTACGAAGTAAACAACAACTATGTTGCTGAGCTTGAAAAAGCGGGTCTGCAATTTACTGGTCTGTCAGAAGACAAGAAACTAGTTGAGATTATCGAGAATAAAGATCACCCTTGGTTTATCGCGGCTCAGTTCCACCCTGAGTTCACGTCAACGCCTCGTGATGGTCACCCATTATTTGAAGGCTTTGTTGCGGCGGCATACAGCCACCAAAAAGCATCTTCGTAATAAGAAAAAGCCGTGCTCTTGCACGGCTTTTTTGTTGCAGAAGGTTTTGCAATAGGCGCTAAGTGTAGTGTTTATCGCCAAACTTTTTCTTATCTGCCGGCGCGTCAATGTGATACGTGTAAATTCTTCACTTTGCGAAGCAACAGAGATAAGGCAAACTTTAAAGCGGGTTTATTGACCCTGAATTCGCCTGCGACAGAAGCAGTGCAACACACACCACTTTGGGAATAAGAGGAATCAAGATGTCAAAAATCGTTAGAGTGATTGGCCGTGAAGTTATGGACTCACGCGGTAACCCAACAGTAGAAGCGGACGTACACCTAGAGTCAGGTGCATGGGGCCGTGCATGTGCGCCATCAGGTGCATCTACGGGTACCCGTGAAGCACTAGAGCTACGTGACGGTGATAAGTCTCGTTACTTAGGTAAAGGTGTATTAACAGCGGTGAACTACGTAAATAACGAAATCGCGGCAGCACTTGAAGGTCAAAACGCGCTAGAGCAACGTGCAATCGACCAAATCATGTTGGACTTAGACGGCACTGAAAACAAAGAAAAACTAGGTGCGAATGCCATCCTTGCGGTATCTCTAGCAACAGCAAAAGCAGCTGCACAAGACAAAGGCGTGGCGCTATACGAGCATATCGCAGACATCAACGGTACAGCAGGTCAGTACTCAATGCCAGTTCCGATGATGAACATTATCAATGGTGGTGAGCACGCGGATAACAACGTTGATATTCAAGAGTTTATGGTTCAGCCTGTTGGCGCAAAGAGCTTCCGTGAAGCACTACGTATGGGTGCTGAGATCTTCCATAGCTTGAAAAACGTACTTAAGTCTCGTGGCCTGAACACTGCTGTTGGTGATGAAGGTGGTTTTGCTCCAGACCTTAAATCAAATGAAGAAGCGCTAGAAGTGATTGTTGAAGCGGTTGCAGCAGCTGGCTACGAAATGAACAAAGACGTAACACTAGCACTTGACTGTGCAGCGTCTGAGTTTTATGTCGATGGCAAGTATGACCTAAAGGGTGAAGGTAAAGCATTCGACTCGGAAGGTTTTGCAGACTTCTTGGCCGATCTTGCAGCACGTTACCCAATTGTATCAATCGAAGATGGCCTAGACGAAAGCGACTGGGCTGGCTGGAAAGTCCTAACAGATAAAATTGGCGATAAAGTTCAGCTAGTGGGTGATGATCTCTTTGTTACTAACACTAAGATTTTAAAGCGTGGCATTGAAGAAAGCATTGGTAACTCAATCTTGATTAAATTTAACCAGATTGGTTCACTGTCTGAAACGCTTGATGCTATTAAAATGGCGCAAGATGCTGGCTTTACTGCCGTTATTTCACACCGCTCTGGTGAAACTGAAGACGCTACCATTGCTGATTTAGCAGTGGCGACAGCGGCAGGTCAAATTAAGACAGGTTCACTTTGTCGTTCGGATCGTGTAGCTAAGTACAACCAGTTACTACGTATTGAAGAAGCGCTAGGTGAAAAAGCGGTATACAAAGGTCGTAGTGAAATCAAAGGTCAGTAATTAGCATTACTTGATGTATTGTAAAAAAACGCCAGTTTAGCTACTGGCGTTTTTTATTGCTAGCGGTCGTCGCCCCAAATCTCACAATTTGCTTGGCCATTTCTAAATGTCCAACAGACTTGAAGTGAATTACAAGCATCATCCATCGTTGCAGGACCATTACCTCCAGCAACAGCCGGCGTCATCTTAGTAGCAAGTGTTTTGTTCACACTAAGTTCTTTAATCGATTTTTTGTTGAACTTTAATTTCATTGTCGTCTCCTTCTATAAAAATATAAATGTTAACCAAATCTATACAAGATGTTGGTTGTGTTACATTTGTACTTTTTGTACAAAAAGTCAACAGTGTTTTTAAGCACCAAACTCTTGCGCTAATATCGATTGAGTGAAATTGATTTTCAAATAAAAACCTCTTGGCAAAGTTTGCACTATTTTACCGTTCGGCCCTATGGCGTCGGTGAGCGCTTTGGCATTTGCCGCCTTTGGCCTTATCTGCATGACTTCGCCAAGATGCCCTGAGATTTGCTCTACTTGACCCGTAGCGATTAACTCGATTTGCTCTTCCCAGTCTCTTTGTAACAACTGTTCTTGATGCGCATCCGGCCGCCATAAGAAGCCGTGTCCAATAACCCTATCTATTAAAGGAATTTCTCGTTCGGCTAATATGGGTAGCCAAAGAACGTGAGCTAATTTCTTTTTAACACTCGACGCTTCCCACGTTAATCCTGTTAACTGAGTCAGCGGCACGACAGAAACATAGGTGGTCTCTAGCGGTTTGCCTTGATAGCTTATTGGCAAAGTCTTGAGTTCAACGCCAATATGCTCAAAATCAGGCACAGGCTTTGAGCCCGCGGTGGCACCTAAGGCTGCTTCTATGAGTTGTCCTACCCAGCCTTTTTCTTTGAGCAAGTCGTGTGGTGTTTTAAACGAGAGCTGCTGAGCGAGTTCACCCAATGTTAAACCGGCTATGTTTTCAACGCGTTGCATAAGTTCGCCCACAGAGTGTGGTGGTGTAACTGGTGGCAAGCGATACTCCTGAGTCTATCCCTTAAAAACACGATTATAAAAGAAATCATGTGGTGAAGTAAGTTGGTTATTTTGCGCTCAACTTAAGTTCGGCTTGTTATTTCACCATATGGTTAAAGTAATAACTTTATTATCTATATGATAAATATGAAGTTATTTTTATTTTGCTACAGACGGAGTGGCTTGAAAATCTTATGGCTTTGGATAAATACAAGACTATAAACATAATTATCCACAGAATATGTGGAAAACCTGAGGTTTTAAGTGTGTAATTGTGGATTTGTTCGTAATTTGAACTGGAAAACACTTAGTTATGCACAAGTTGTGGGTAACTTGAGAGTATGCTGAGATAATTTAGGTATAGAATGGAATTAAATTTGCCGTGACGCGGGAGTTGTGGAACAATCATTAAAAATCGACTTATAAATGAGGCACTAAGGTGATTGATGCCGAAGGGTTTCGTGCCAATGTCGGAATAGTGATTTGTAATAATCAGGGGCAGGTTTTTTGGGCCCGTCGTTACGGACAACACTCTTGGCAATTTCCTCAAGGCGGAATAGATCAAGGGGAAACACCTGAGCAAACGATGTATCGTGAACTTCATGAAGAAGTTGGACTTAGGCCAGAAGATGTTGAAATAGTAGCAAGTTCTAAACATTGGTTACGTTACAAACTACCAAAAAGGTTAATTAGACGAGATTCAAGCCCAGTTTGTATCGGGCAAAAGCAGAAATGGTTTTTATTGAAACTTAGGTGTAAAGATGAAGACGTAGACTTATTACGTACGCATCACCCTGAGTTTGATGATTGGCGCTGGGTCAGCTATTGGTATCCAGTACGTCAAGTTGTATCGTTTAAGCGTGATGTCTATCGTCGAGTGATGAAGGAATTCGCTCCGTTTGCGATGCCATTTGGTAAACGTGAACAGCAAGGGCAAAAGGATTTCTGGCGCACAAAACGATAAAAATAGGAGCAGCAGGTGTTAGCAACGTTAAGATCGATTGCTGAGTCAGTGGCACAGCAAAGTGACCTACAAAGCGCGTTAAATTGCTTTGTTACTATGGTCAAAGATGCCATGCACACTGAATGCTGCTCAGTTTATTTTGCCGATTACAGTCAAGATAACTTTATCTTGATGGCAACGGATGGCTTAAACCCTGAAGCAATCGGAAAGTTCCGAATGGGATTTACCGAAGGCCTAGTCGGTCTTGTTGCCCAGCGTGAAGAGCCAATTAACGTTGCCCACGCCCAATCACACCCAAGATTCAAATTGTCACCTGAGGTTAATGAAGAAGGCTACAATGCTTTCTTGTCAGTGCCCGTTGTACATCAGCGTAAAGTACTTGGGGTTATTGTGGTGCAGCAAAAGATTGCTCGTGTATTTAGCCATGATGAAGAGTCCTTTCTTATTACGCTTTCAGCGCAATTGGCTTCACAGCTTGCCAACACCGAAATTCAAACTTTACTTCAACAAGATGCAAGCAGTCACAGAACCTCAGTGTTAAAAGGGGTATCGAGTGCACCAGGTATTGCCTTAGGTGATGGTTATGTGGTGTTACCCCATATTGATTTTGCGAGTATTGAACCGCAGCATAGTGACAATATTCAGCAGCAAATTCAGCTGTTTCATCAAGCGGTGGCCGCGACTCGGCAAGAGTTTCATATTTTAGCCAAAACTCTGAGTGATGATATTCCAAAAGAAGCGGTAGCTGTGTTTGAGGTTTACCAACAGCTTTTGGATGCCAAGAGTTTAGGTAAACAAGTTGAGTCTGAGATACAACAAGGCTGGAACGCAAAAACCGCGCTAAAGCTTGTTATCGAAAAGCTTGTGGCTCAGTTTGATATGATGAGTGACCCTTATATCAAAGAGCGTGCGATTGATGTTAATGATATTGGCCTGCGCGTGCTCCAACATTTAGTCTCGACTGAGCAAGCTGTTAAACACTATCCAGATAATACGATTCTAATCGCCCATACCTTGACCCCGACTATGTTAGCGCAAGTACCAAAAGAAAAGCTCAAAGGGGTAGTCAGTGTGCATGGCTCGGCCAACTCTCATGCTTCCATTCTGACTCGCGCGATGGGCGTCCCCGCTATTTGGGGCATAGAAGACATTCCATTATTACAGTTTGATGGTAAGTCCATGATCATGGATGCGTATTCTGGGCGGCTTTATATTTCGCCTTCGCAAATGTTGGTCAATGAGTACGTTGAAATCAAACGTAAAGACAACATTCTGCATGATAAGTTTGAAGCGGAACATGATTTGCCGCCTATTACACTCGATGGTGAGCGTATAAATTTACTCTTAAATGCTGGGCTCGATCTTTCGACCGAGACATTAAGCGCCAGTTATTGCGATGGCGTTGGTCTTTATCGTACTGAGTCTTGGTTTATGCAAAAAGGCCAATTCCCAACACAATCGGAGCAAGAAGTCTGGTATCGCGAGGTGCTATCACGTTATCACCCTGAGCCCGTAGTGATGCGGACTTTAGATATCGGTGGCGACAAAATTCTAGATTACTTTGATATCAAAGAAGAAAACCCTTTTTTAGGGTGGCGGGGCATTCGTGTATCGTTGGATCATCCCGAGCTTTTTTTGGATCAAATCAAAGCCATGATCAAAGCAAACGCGGGTCTTGGCAATTTACAGATCATGTTGCCTATGGTGGGCCATAGTGAGGAAATAGATGAAGCGATGGCACTCATTGAGCAGGCTTGTTTTGAGCTGCAAGACGAATGGGCTGATCCTTTTTATACCATTGATCGGCCAGAAATCGGCGTAATGCTTGAAGTACCGTCTAGCGTGTACTTGTTACCTGAGTGGTCGAAAAAAATCGATTTTTGCTCTGTGGGCAGTAATGATTTGACGCAATATTTATTAGCCGTTGATAGAACCAACGCACAAGTGGCGGATCTTTTTGACCCTTATCATCCCAGTGTATTGCGAGTGTTAAACCAGATTGCACAGCAGTGTGAATTACACGAGCTGCCTTTTAGCCTATGTGGAGAGTTAGGCGGTGAGCCTGAGGGAGCAATCTTGCTTATTGCAATGGGGTATCGCCGTTTGAGCATGAATATTTCATCACTGAACAAAGTGAAATGGGTGTTACGTAGATTGAGAGTAACGGATATGGAAGCTTTACTTGAAAATTGTTTAGCACAGCCGTCATCTAAGCAAGTGCGTCGAATTATTAAAGAATTTATGATTGAGCATCATTTTGCAGAATTACTCTATACCAGCCACCAAGCAAAGGGTGCTTCTTAAAGCTATTTACGCTACCATTACGGCGCTATAAGAATAAGAGCTTGTTGATGGAAACTATTATACTCATCGTTGTACTTTGCGCTTTGCTCGGCTGTGCAGTTGGCTTTTTGGCAGGTCTGCTTGGTATCGGCGGCGGGCTGCTGATAGTCCCTATTTTATCTGTCATCTTGACCAAATTTAATGTTATACCCACAGATCAAGTGGTGTTAGTTGCAATCGCGACGTCTCTCGCCTCCATTATTTTCACTTCGACATCTTCAGCCAAAGCGCATCATAAAAATGACAATGTTCCATGGCACATTGCTCCATGGGTGATGTTAGGTGTGGCAGTCGGCGCGTTGGGTAGTGGTTTTGCCGCAGTGATGTTGCCTGAAAAACTGGTCAGAATTATTTTTGTGGTTAGTGTTGTGGGCATTGCATTGAAAATGGCGTGGAGTTCCAGAAGACCGCCACAATCAACCAGAGTTATACCGCAAGGACCGATACTTGCGATGCTAACCTCGGTAACGGGGGCGCTGTCTGCAATGATTGGTATCGGCGGGGGAGCATTAATCGTCCCACTACTGACATTTTTCTCTGTTGATATGAAAAAAGCGATAGGATGTGCGTCTGCCAGTGGTATTGTTATCGCTATCTTTGGCTCCTTTGGCTATATCGCCTCTGGCAGCCAACATGTGGATATTGAACATGGATTTTTAGGTTTTGTCTATTTACCGGCTTTGTTTGGTATAGTGGCAACTTCATGGTTTATGGCGCCTATTGGTGCTAAAGCTACGCACCACTTACCAGTCACAACGATTAAGAAAGTGTTTGCGGCGTTACTCATTGTTATCGCTGGCAATATGTTAATGAATTAAGGAAAGGCTATGGCTTTGCAGTTTCCACAGATAGACCCTGTGATTTTTTCCATCGGACCGTTAAGTGTTCGTTGGTATGGATTAATGTATTTGATCGGCTTTATGTTCGCCATGTGGTGGGCAGGGAAAGAAGCAAAAAAACCAAACTCTGGTTGGAATAAAGACCAAGTTGGCGACCTAGTTTTTTACTGTATGCTCGGCGTGATCTTGGGCGGGCGAATTGGTTACGTGTTGTTTTATCAATTCTCTCATTTTATTGAAAACCCGCTTTATTTGTTTAGGGTGGACCAAGGCGGTATGTCTTTCCATGGCGGCGCATTGGGCGTTATCACGGCGATTATCGTGTATGCGCTTAAAAACAAACGTTCGATTTTATCGGTAGGTGACTTTGTCGTTCCTATGGTGCCTGTGGGGCTTTTTGCTGGTCGTATCGGTAACTTCATTAATGGCGAATTATGGGGTCGCGTAACGGATGTTCCTTGGGCATTTATTTTCCCAACGGGCGGACCACAGCCGCGCCACCCATCACAACTTTATGAAGCGTTTTTTGAAGGGTTGGTATTGTTTGTGATGCTGGTATGGTTTAGGAAGAAACCGCGCCCAGCGGGCAGTGTAGCAGGTCTATTTTTAGCCGGTTACGGTGTCTTCCGCTTCTCAATCGAGTATTTCCGTGAACCAGATGCACATATTGGCTTATATGGTGGCTTTATTTCTCAAGGTCAGATCTTATCTCTCCCTATGGTGATTGCAGGCGCTATCCTTATGGTGTGGGCATATAAGCGAGAAGGTAGCAACCCATCTACCGGGCAAGTTAAAAGTTAAAGAGTAGCGAACAATGAAGCAATATTTAGAACTGATGCGCCATGTGCGTGATAATGGCACAAAAAAAGAAGACCGCACTGGTACTGGTACAGTGAGTGTTTTTGGATACCAGATGCGCTTCAACTTGCAAGAAGGCTTTCCGCTTGTAACGACGAAAAAGTGTCATCTACGCTCGATTATCCACGAGCTACTTTGGTTCTTGCAAGGCGATACTAACATCAAATACCTAAAGGAAAATGGCGTTAGCATTTGGGATGGCTGGGCAACGGATGACGGGGACTTAGGGCCAGTTTATGGCAGCCAGTGGCGCTCTTGGACAGGGCCAAATGGTGAAGTGATAGATCAAATCAAAGATGTTGTAGAGCAAATCAAAACCAACCCTGACTCTCGTCGTCTGATTGTGAGTGCTTGGAACCCTGCGCTTTTGCCTGATACTAACTATTCACCGAAAGAAAACGCAGCGATGGGCAAACAAGCGTTGCCACCTTGCCACACGTTATTCCAATTTTATGTATTAGATGGCAAGCTTTCCTGTCAGCTTTATCAGCGCAGTGCGGATATTTTTTTAGGTGTGCCCTTTAACATCGCAAGCTATGCGCTGTTAACGATGATGATTGCACAAGTTTGTGACTTAGAAGTGGGTGATTTTGTACATACCTTCGGCGATGCCCATTTATACCTAAACCACATGGAACAAGTTGAAGAGCAGCTAAGCCGAGCGCCGTTTGCGAAGCCGCAAATGCAGATCAACCCTCAAGTAAAAGACATATTTGGTTTTAAGTTTGAAGACTTTGAGTTGGTGAATTACGAATGTCACCCGCATATAAAAGCACCGGTCGCGATTTAGGAGCATTTATGAAAGCCGTTATTCCAGTGGCGGGTCTTGGCACTCGCATGTTACCCGCGACGAAGGCCATTCCAAAAGAAATGTTGCCAATTGTCGATAAGCCTCTGATCCAGTATGTAGTAGATGAAGCTGCGGCGGCTGGCGTCAAAGAAATTGTACTGGTAACCCATTCAAGTAAAAACTCAATTGAAAACCACTTCGATAAGAGCTTTGAGCTGGAAGCGACACTGGAAAAACGGGTGAAGCGTCAATTGCTAGAGGAAGTACAATCTATATGCCCCAAAGGCGTTACGCTGATCCATGTGCGTCAAGGTGAGGCTCGAGGTCTTGGTCATGCCATCAATTGCGCTGCCCCTGTGATTGGCGATGAGCCCTTTGTGGTTATGCTGCCTGACGTATTAGTCGATGACGCTGCATGCGATCTAACAAAAGATAATCTTGCTGATATGATCGCGCGTTTTAAAGCGTCAGGTAATAGCCAAGTGATGGTAGAAGCGGTAGCGCCTGAACTCGTTTCTCAGTTTGGTATTGTGGACTTGGGAGGAGCGGCACTCGCGCAAGGAGAGTCAGGCGCGATGCAGTCTATTGTCGAAAAGCCTGAACTGCAAAGTGCACCTTCAAACTTAGCTGTTGTTGGTCGTTACGTGTTAAATAAATCTATTTGGCCACTTTTGGCAAAAACACCGCTAGGTGCTGGTGGTGAAATTCAATTGACCGATGCGATTGCCATGTTGATGGAGCGAGAGCAAGTTGATGCATACTCGCTACGTGGAAAAAGCCATGATTGCGGAAGTAAAATTGGCTATTTAAAAGCGATAGTTGAGCATGCGATGCGAAGAGAAGAGTATTCAACTGAGCTTGCTTCTCTTATCGATTTAATTGCTAAAAGGTAATTACATAAAGTTAAATGTACCGATATTTGCGGTAAAAGCATTTGGTTATTTACCGCGATTTATGTACCATAGCAGAAAATGGATTTTTGTTATAACTTATTGTGGATATTCGGTTTTTTAAATTTTTACTACTCGGCTCTTTAATCACCTTAGGTGGCTGTAGTCATTCATCTAAAGAGCCTTCGCTGTTAAGTGAGCAGCAGCTCAAAAGTATTGAGCGATTGAGCTCGTTAGAGCAGGATCTCACAAACTTGCTGACTTTGTTAGAGTCTCAAGCAAGCGTCAATAATATCCAAGCAACATCGAATACTGACGTAGAGGTTAAGCGTTATTCAGCGAGTAAACAAAAGGCGAATCAAACGACTGGAATTCAACTCAAGTTGTTTCCCCTATCTATCAATTCCATGCCTCAAGTTGAGCAGCATCAAGCGCTATTAGCGGCAGTAAAGCGAAAGTTTCCTAGTATATTTTCTGAGGCAGAATTGCAAATTCAAGCGTTTGAAATGCGAGATTGGGCAACAGTTTCAGGATTAAGATCAACTCAAGAAGCAAAAGTCTACTGTAGACTATTTTCTATCCAAAGCATTGATTGTAGAAGATTAATGCTTTAATTTTTACTAAAGTTTTCCCATTTGGGAACGATAAACAGTAAGTCACCAAAAACGGTATTGCGGTGATGATAAAATGACCTCTAAAGGAATTTAAAGATGAAAACACTGATTAAATCTGCGCTTATTGCAAGCTCTATTTCCGCTGCTTTACTTACTTCTTCAGCAATTGCTAAGGATACTGCTCGTCTTGAAGTAAAAGTAGAAGTTAAAAACTTATTTTCAGCTGAAGCCGGTGATCCGCTTGATTTCGGTATCATTCGAGTGCAGGGCGATGCAGCGGATGTCGCCACTATAAAGATTGAGGCGGATCCAACATTGACCGATCCTGAAATCAAGAATACTGGCGATGCAATAATAAACCTTATTAGTACAGGTGGAGCTGGCTCTATCAATATCACCGATGCCGCGCCAAATACTGAGTTAACGATTACGGTTCCAGCCGCAACTACGGTTGATAGCGTAGGTAATGCCTCTTTTGATTTAAAGGATTTTGAGTTTTATGTGGTAAGCGGTGCGCAGCCTAACAGTGAAGTGACAAACAACAAGTTTAGGGTTGATGCAAATGGTGCCGCAACGCTTTCAGTTGGTGCGACGTTAAGTACGAAAGCACTTTCTGGAACAGACACGTATGGCGGTGGTGTATACACCAGTAAAGTTGATATCGAAATCGCTTACTAAAACATGTGGCGTTACATGGTACTGGCATTGCTTTTTGCCAGTCACTTGGCCAAAGCTCAAGATATATCGGTCGTTAAGAAATTGAGCTTTGGCACTATTGCGATTATTGACCAAAATAGCGTAGGCACAGTGACGATAGAACCTAATGTTAGGCCACAAACCTCAAGCAATATTCTATTCGTAGAGTTTGGTCATGCGGCAGAAATCCTCTTGACCGATTTTCCTCATAATCGCCAAATTAGCGTCCAATCTACCGTTTACAATGACTGGTTTGGCTATTGGAATCTTGGTGCATCCGATGCCTTCCAATTGACTGAGCTATATCACGAGAAGGCGATTTACACCGATAGTGTTGGGTCTGGTGAGTTTAAGGTCGGTGGTCAATTGCGTTTTGCTGGCAACGGTAAATCGCTATCGGATGGGGTGCAAACCTTGAACGTTGAAATAACTTTGTCTTACTAGGGTCTGTTGACCTTTGCTGTTTGATTTTTGTTCCCCTGAGTGGGTTTTGGTCGCGGCGCTCGACTTGCCGCCTAGTAATCTAAGCAAAAGTTGAGCAACAATGAACAAAGCGCACTCAGGGGAACCCAAAGGGCAGTGCTTGATTGGCATTTCTACTGTGTTATCGCCTGACTCACATAGAATAACTATGCTACGCAGGCTCTGCCTTGTATAAATGGCAATCAAACTGCTGCAAAAACAAACTTGAAAGATAAACAGGCCCTAAATTATGAATAAATTAATATTAACGCTGCTTTTGTTTTGTTGCTGTAAAGTAAGCGCCAATCTGATGATCACCCCAACACGGGTTGCTTTCGAAGAGCGTCAGAGAATTGAGAGGGTTACAATCATTAATAATGGTGATGTGACCAAATCTTATCGACTTGAATTTCAAGAGAAGCTAGCACTTAAAGAAGGTGGTTATGCCAACTTTGCCGAGCAAAAAATGAACCCTATGGCTGCAAGCCATTTCATCCGTATTTCACCTAGGCAAGTAACACTGGGGCCTGGTGAGCGTCAGGTAATAAAGCTGGCTGTGCGCAGAAAGGCGAATATGGAACAAGGAGAGTATCGCTCACATTTGCTCTTTAGGGAGCTGCCGAATAATAAAGGCAAGCTGCAAGAAGGTATCAATATTGACGTGCTGATGAGTTATAGCATTCCGGTGATGCTACGAGTTGGTGATGCGAACCCGCAAGTACAGCTTGAGGATGTCATTGTAAGCAACGCAAAAAATGGTCGTCAGGCAATTACGGTACTACTTAATCGAACTGGGAAATATAGTAGCTTTGGCGAATTATCCGCTTATTGGCAGGGGAAAAATGACGTTAAACCAGTGCGGATCGGAGTATTAAATAAGTTTGCCGTATATCCAGAGCTTAATCAAAGGAGTGTAGAATTCTCGATAGACCCTGCAATCAAGCTCGGGCCATCAGGCAAGGTCTTAATCAAGTATGTGGGTGATGATGAGTACACTGACCGCACCTTTGTAGATGATTCGGTATCTTTGTAGTTTAGGGTAAGCGAACGTAATGAGAGCCCACGTTATTTGGCGCGCGTTACTAATAGGCATGCTATGCTATCAACCAGCTATGGCATCGCAGGTTGATACTTTGCAACAGCTATTAGAACGGGTTGAACGAGTGAAAGCAAAACTTGCGATACAGCAAAGTGAGCGGGTGGTCTCTCGGGTTGATGTTGGTACGGAACTGTTTTTATCCGCCTATAAAGGAAATTTATATTTAGGTGAAGTGATCGCGGTGACGTCGGAACAAGGCGTCAATGTGGAACTCTTGAGCTTGTTTTCAGCTTTGGGGTTTGTGGTATCAGAAGATGTATCAGGAACTTTTGATGGCTGGTTCTTCACTCCTGAAAACACCTTTAGTCTTAATGCCAAAGCGCATTTAGTTGAGAGCAAAGGCCAGCGAACGCAATTGAGTGATAAGGACGTTCAAGTTATCAATGGTGAGGTATTTCTCGCCGATTATATCGTTGCGACCTTATTCGATGTGAGCCTGTTTACCGATATACAGGATTTATCTCTTACGGTTAAAAGTAGGCAAATTCTGCCAATAGAAGCACAGCAACAGCGATTAGGAAGAGAGGTTGTCAGTTTTGACCGCAATGCTAGCGCAACATTACCGTGGCGACCAAGTCCTTATCGAAGCATCGGTAAACCAGTGCTGGATGCTCAGATAAATACGCAGCTGACTGAAGACATTCGTCAGACGTCTTATTCCCTTATTGGTTCGCAAGACATCGCCTATTGGCAAGCTCAGTATTTTATTGCTGGTAGAGAGGGTGATGTGATTAATCGCTCACGATTATCCCTCAACCGTGCTTCTAAAAAGGCCGATGTTTTACCGTTTGGGAATTTTACCAAGGTATCGCTCGGTGATGTCCAGAGTGTTCAAGTTGGAGTCGATGCGCTAAATGAAGAAGGGCGAGGAGTGAGCTTCAGTAACGCGCCGCTAGATAGGCGTACGAACCGTCAGCGCATTGTCATCTCAGGTCCAGTTCAGGTAGGGTGGGACGTAGAGCTTTATCGAAATGGATTGCTAATAGGGCAAGAAAATAATGTCCAATCTGGGCGCTATGAGTTTGAAAATATTGATTTACTATTTGGCGAAAATACCTTTGAACTAGTGATGTATGGAGGTCAAGGTCAAGTATCAAAAGAAGTGCAGACCTATTATGTTGAACAGAGCACCACAAACGAAGATGAAGGCTTTTTTGCCGTATCAATTACTGAGACGGGCAAAAGTATACTGGGCGACAAGACCGCAGCATCAGGGAAGTCAAGCTGGCAAGTAAATGGCCGCTTTGACTACGGTCTTACGACAGACTTTGCGGTGTATGCAGGTTTGCAGCATCGTCAAAGTGTGAAAAATAGCGCCTCAGAACAGTACTTTTCTACAGGGTTTAACACCAATATTAATAAACGACTATTACTGGATGTTGACTATAGTAAGAGCGAATTGAACCAGCGTCTCTCTGCAAATACTCGAACCCGTCTATTTGGCCAGCAGGTAGGTGCTAAAGTTGAGCTAAAGGAAGATTTAGAACGGGATGAAAATGCGACCGAGATAAAATTAACGGCGGCGGGAGATTGGTCTCTTTTTGATGCCGCTAAGATTTACTATCGTGCTGAATACTTTCAGCTTAATAGAGCTAATATAGACACCACCGAGCAAGCGTCGCTACTGTTTAGTACGGGTAATTATTGGGGCACTTTCAGTAACCAATTTGTGTGGCAAGAGCAGGCAAATCAAGCCAGCGATGTGAGTGGCTACTTGCGCTGGCAGCGAAGGATTTTTGGGATATATAGTCGTTTTACTACTTGGTATGACATAAAACCTTCTAATGAAATTACAGCCGTTGAGCTAGAGTTGAGCAAAGAGCTAAATCCTGAGCTTGATCTTGGCATTACCTTATACAAAGACTTTGCTGCAGATTACTATAAAACCGAATTCGGATTGAGCTGGAACCATGATAAATTTAGGTTGTTAACAGACTTGCAATACGATAATGATGATAACTGGCAAGTAGGCCTTTCTGGACAAGTAAGTATTGGAGCGGGCGAAACCGTAGATCAGGTTTTTTTAACTGGAAAGCGCTTGTCGCAGTTTGGCTCTTTGATGGTTCGTACTTTTATCGACCAAAATAATAACGGCTATCTTGACGATGGGGAGTTACCGCTGAAGGGGGTAACTATAAAAGCATTACAAAACTTTGCACAAGGTAAAACTGACGACGACGGTGTGGCTCTATTACCCGCAATGGTTAATTACAAACGAACAGATATTATTGTTGACAAAGAAACGATCCCCGAACCTTTTTTAATTCCTGCGAACGATGGCTTTTCATTCACTCCAAGACCCGGTCATATTGAATATGTTGAAATACCATTTGTAAACTCGTCGGAAGTTGAAGGTATTGTTGAAATCAATGAGGGTACTGAGCGCCGACCTGCAGGGTTCACCACCGTGAGTTTACTTGATGAAACGGGTAACGAAGTCGCTCGCACTCAGACAGCATATGACGGCTACTATGTATTTACTAGTTTGAAGCCAGGGACTTACCGTACAGCGATAAGTGATGCGAAAAGGCTCGCGGTAGCTAGTACTCAACAGATAGAAGTGGAGTTAAGTGCAGAGGGAGACTTGCTGCTTGATGTAAATCACGAATTACAACGACAGCGCGCAACCACGCAAGAGTTTGCTGTAGTTGGACGCTTCAAGACATTAACGATATTAAAAGTGTATGCGGCGATTTTGGCTAAGCGTTATCCCGCGTTATTAAGCGGTGGTTTTGGGTATGCGCAAAAAGAAGGCGACGCCACTTATTTACTTATATTAAGAGATGACGCCACACAAAATGCGGCAAATATTTGCCAAAATCTATTTCCCTTCAAAGTTTCTTGCACGGTGGAAGCCTTAACTATTTATGAAAGAGAAAACAATGCAATCAATTAAGTGGCATCTCATTATACTCAGTTTCGTTGCGTTAAGTGGTTGCCAAGCAACTGCGAGCAAGAGTCAACTTGACTCATTACAAATGAAGAAGCAGTTATCTTTACTGGAACAGCAGGTAAGCACCTTACAACAAGAAGTAGAGCAGCTCAGAGCGCTAAAACAGCAGGTTGCTAAGTTTGAAGAAGTGCAGGAAGATTTAGATGTTATTGCGATACAACTATCAAATTCGCTTGCAAAGCAAAAGGATGCCGAGCTTTTAGCAGAGCAACCCGAGCAAGTGATAGAGCAAAAAACAAAGCCTACCGAGAAACAAGAACAGCCTGTAGAGATGGCTGAATTTGCAATTCAATTGGCCTCTACAACGGAATATACCAAGCTTAGGCAAACCTACGAGCAACTCAAGGATAAGTTACCGCAAGACTTTGCAACAAGCGAAGTGAATATCGAGCAAATAGATATTCAAAATACGAAATATTATCGGCTCAAATTAGGTGCGTTTGCAGATAAGGCCTCTGCATACAAAGGTTGCCAGCAGCTTAAGCGTGCAGGTTTAAGCTGTTTGGTTAGCCATTACACCAGTCATCGACTTTAAAACTTGGTGCGTATTTTGCATTTTAACCAATAAGTTTATCGTGGGCTTGGTGAAATGAAATATCTAGCACTCATAGTGATTATGTTGTTGGCGGGGTGTACAAACAGCCAACAGGTTGGCAAAAGAGAAGCGACCCAGCAGCAAGAAATCTTACCTGACTTAGATGGGTTTGGCGCTCAGTTAGCCGCGGAACTTGGGCAGTATGTACGGCCGTTCAAGCCGAATTCAACGCTTGCTGTGACGAGTTTTTTTAAGGCTAATCAGCTGGATGATACCGTTGCTGGGCAAGGTTCAGGCTTGAGCGTGGCCTTGCAAGAATCCCTCATGACCCATTTAAGTCAAATGGGGGCAGATGTCGTGGAATATCGACTCAGAAACGCTTTATCTTTACAAAGTTCTGCCGATAGTATGTTAAGTCGAGAATTGAATGTGCTAAATCAGCGCCAGAAAATTGACCTCGTGGTGGTTGGGACAATCGTAGAAAGTCGAGATACCTATTTGGTCAATGCGAGGCTGGTTGATACCTTACATAATCGAGCCGTCTCAGCCGCATCAATCAGCATTCCTAAAGCTGTGATGTGGGGTACGGAGCGTGTCACAAATCGTGACGGTCAGATTATACGAAGCCAATATTAGTGGAGATGAAAGTAATGAAAAAAGTATTAAGTTTGGTTTTGCCGCTTTCATTGATGGTTGGCTGTGCTCAGAGTAACTTTTTTGCGGTGGATAATGCTCAGGCTGAGCCCGTGCGTAATGGCTTTGAGAAATCTTCGATGTATCAAAGTAATCCAAACGGTATGAAGCAATTTTCTGTTTCTCAGCAAATGGCTGGTAAAAATGTCACTCACTATGTCCAGTCTATTATGCAAGACATGGTTGCAAACTTGAAACACGTGAATGAGAAAACACCGGTAGCAGTGACAAGCTTTGTATTTTTAGATAAAGAATTTGATAAAGGCTCCTTGCTGGGTAATCAGTTGGCTGAAAGCTTTATCCATGAGCTTCATGCGTTTGGGATCCCTGTTGTGGACTTTAAAACAACAGACTATATCCGGGTGACACCTGAAGGCGATTTTATTTTTAGCCGTGACTTTTTAGAGCTATCTGACGACCATCCTTTTTTGTACGTGCTAGGTGGTACTTTGGTGAATCATCAGGGTGGAGTTATGGTTAATGCCAGAGTGGTTGGGCTTAGAAGTAAAAGTGTCGTGGGTTCTGCTCAAGGCTTTTTACCGCAAAACGTAGTTAACGCCCTACAAGATGGTGCGGCATACGATGGCATTCGTATAGAGCGTGCGAACTAATTCGGAGGCGATGATGAAAAATGTAGTGCTATTCGCGACGACACTTGCATTACTCGGTGGCTGCGAAATGACAAAGCAGGCGGCTTCCGAACCTACAGAAACGCAGCAATCCGATATGGAAATATTATATGCCATGATGGAAGAGCAAGAGCGTAATGAAGATTCATACGCCGTGGTATCGCAAGATATTGGCTTCATTAGCTATCGTCATCGCAAAGAAATTGCTAACTACGCCAATCAAATTGCGTTGGAACTGTCAGATACTGTGTTAGGGCAAAAGCCTGAGTCGATAGCGGTAGCCAGTTTTGTCAACTTTAATGAATCATTAAGGGATACAAACCAGCTAGGAAACCAATTGGCTGAGTCTTTAATGCATCAAATGCAAAAGCTGGGTTATCAAGCATTAGACTTTAAAGCATTGGGGAAAATTGAAGTGACATCCAGTGGTGATTTGACTTTTTCGCGTAACGCAAGCCGCTTGAAAAACACGCAATCGCCCAGTCATTTGCTCACAGGCACTATGGTTTATCGTCCACGAGGCGTGGAGGTAAATGCAAGATTGTTAGAGTTTAACACTAACCTAGTGATTGCAAGCACGGTGGTGACCATCCCGTATTTTATCCTTGATGATCAGGCGACCGCTTCAAGGTAGTACTTCAAATAGCGTTTTTTAAAGAAATACCATTTAGGTTTTATTAAACGAAGAACTATCTTACTTCTTATTCACACCTCAAGCAAAGTAACTGATAGCGCAGTAGTGGGTCTTAACTGCTGCGTATTCATCTACTGAACCACCTCATTTATTACCGCGAATAAATTGACTATTAATCTTTAAAAGTTCATTAAGATCAGTATACTAAAGCGAAGTCACTGAGATGCAGTACAACAGAGAATCGACAACTTCAGACTTTCATTGGTATTAAGTACCGCAGATCCCGCTAGTGAAGGTCAAAAAAGGCGATTGTCATCTGACTTTAGAGATTGTCCCCATAGTTTAATGGATAAAACAAGGCCCTCCTAAGGCTTAGATGTAGGTTCGATTCCTACTGGGGACGCCATTGGTATTCATTTCTGCGTGGAATGACCAAAGTAAATGGGTGATGGAAGCATGATGCAGAGGGTGTAAAGTCATCGAAAATCTTGCCTTTTGCTACAGGAAGGCTCAGCACTTACAGTTCAAACTCATTTTCATTTTCTATTTGAATTTCAACCAAATCATTAATTTGCACATTGTGAAGTGGGCGATTGCTGATATTTACTGCAATGGCGTTTTGCGCATTCACTTGGATCACTTGCAGTTTATTGATGGTTTTAATTTGATGCATAAACACTTTACCATCGACATTAGTCAGCGGATTGCTATGCGCTACGTTAAGGATCTGGCCATTCTCTAAGCCATGCATACGGCCTAAATTAATTACGACTTGTTCATCATCGATATGTAGGATTTTGCCATTGGTTGGTAAGCAGGCGACCGCTGCGTTTAAATCAGTTGCGATTTGTGTCAGCGTGGTTTGGATCTCATCAGCATAATCTGTCTGCCAAAAGCGCTCACTGTACACATCGATTAATCTGGTTTTCTTAAACGGCCATACGCCTTGAGTGGCATATTGTTTTTGCCACACCCTTTCATGAGAAAGTGCATCAAACAGCGCAAAGTCTACCTTGAAGCTTCTTAAGTATTTATCGCTTTGCCAAAATGCGAGGTCACTATTAAGTTTATCGACACTAGCAATATCAGTAATTTGACTCAGTAGTACAAATTGGCTGTTGGTATTTGCTGTAATGGTCTCGATTAGCTGCTCATTATAATCAAAACGTTGACTGAAAAAGCGGCTAACATCTATGGTCTGTGCAAAATAGGGAACGGGTTCTATGCTCGACTTTTGTTCAGTCATTGTTTGATATAGGCGCTCGCTCACGGCTTTATTTATGTCAAAAATTTGACCTAAAGTTGCTTGATGTTTATTTTTTAGCTGGCTTTGTGTGACTGCAACCTGTTTATTGTAAGCACTGGTTGGGCACTGAGTACTTTGTGGGGTAATATCGATATGCAATGTTACTTGCCATGAATCACCGACTTTTGCTTCAGCAATCACGTTGGCGCTTTGGATTTCGGCATTTGAGCGGATCTTAAGTTGATCTTGGGTGAGCACACCATCGGTGACGGTTTGTACACTACTCACAGAAGCACCAGAAAACAGCAATGCTTGTGTGATGGCGTCGTTTACGGCCTTTCTTTTGGCTTTTTGATGATCGCCATTTTTAACGTCAGCCATGCCGGTCACTTCAAACCATTCGGCATAAGCTGGATTAGTTAAGGTGATGCACAACAGTGATAGACTGATCGTGAATTGCTTTTTCATGTTTAAATGCCCAGATCAAAAACTACTCTTTAACTCAGCAATACCTGTGCCAAATTTTGGCAAGGTTCGTGCATAATCATAGATCATGAAAGTTAATTTTTATTTATTGCCAATACTCGATGAAACCACAACAACCCTTGCGAGACCACGATGCTGGGGAAGTGTTAAATTTTGATTGGTATTTATTGTAGCGGAGTGTGGTGAAATGCGTATCACTAATTCTATCAGTGCAGTTGTTATGGTTTGTTCGCTAGCGGGACTCAGTGGCTGTTCAAGCCTCGTTGACAAGCACATTGAATATGAAACGGTGCAACCGGAAACCTTTCCTGTTTTACGGGCAGTGGGGTACGCGCCTTTGAGTGCTCAGCCGGGTAAAACTGCGGGTGAGAAGCAGCTGATGGCCATTAAAGTCTCAAAATTAGAAGCCTATCGAGAATTGGCTGAGCAACTCTATGGCCAGAATTTGACATCCACTATTACGGTAAAAGGTGCTATTGCCCAAAACGACGGCCTTAAGAGCCAAGTAAATGGACTCGTACGAGGAGCTAAGGTGCTGAAAAGTTACGCTGTTGGTGATACTTACGCTACGGAATTAGAGCTTGATATGAAACGCGTTTATGATTTGTATATTACTCAAGTCAAGCCGCAGAAAATTAAGAAGATATCTTACAGCTTTAAGTAAGCACCCATCGCATGTTGCTTACTTAATGCGCTTCACTTCGGTTGTTCTTCAAAACTAAAATATGGCTGGCGTGGCTACGCCTTTAGATTACGTACTAACTCACTGTCGCTACTTTTCACACTACCATCCTGACCATATGTAATCGAAGTTGGTGCGCCAATTAAGATCCCTTTTAGTTCACGTGTGCTTACATTGGCCTGATGAGCCGTTTTAGCATTGATTTCATTTTTGGTTTGGCACTCACTGAGTAATGCTCGCACTTTAGCGACGAGCGGGGCTACTTCATTGTGTTCAAAGACGTGAGACTCAGTTTTTGACAATTCATTGTCGAGCTTTTGCAGTTTTGAAATGAGAGTTAGCTTTTCACGAGCGATTTCTTTTAAATTGTCGCCACGTCGGGACGCAAGCTCGTCAAGCTCACGCGCTAGAAGCTGGGTCATCGCTTCTAGCGTCGAGATTTGTTCTGAAAGTTTGTGGTGGCAAAGCCGAACCAAATCATCCATATATTTCGAACTCAAATGCAGCTATGTTTTTGGCGAGTTTTTCCGCGTCAACTTGATACTTGCCTTCTGCTATCGCTTTTTTCAGTTCTTCGACTTTCTTGTCGTCAAAGCCTGATGATTGCTGCGCTTTTTCGTTGACTGTTTTCAGCTGTTGCGCTTGTGGAGTCAGACTGACTGAATCCGCCGCTGCTTTCGGTGTAGCTGGTGATTTAACTGATGCGCTATTGGCATCATTTCTTTGCAATTCAGCTTTCTGTTGCTTAACATTATTAGCAACGGATGTAGACTGATTCTGACCGTTAACTTGATTAACCATGATTGTAGACCCAATAAAATTATACTCTCAGCCTTGTTATCGGCGTTTAGTAGTATTACTTTAGCAAATTTTTTATAAATTCACCTCTACTGTTTCCACTTCTATTACTCTAGCACGTAAGGTTTTGCCAGAGCGAGAGTTTTTAATATTAATAAGTTCACCACGGTTGCCATCTTGCTGTGCTTCTCCTTGAGTTTTTATCACGAGTCCACCTGATTTAGCAATAATCGTCACAGTATCGCCTTTGCAGACCATGCAAATATGGGCTTGGGTAAAGGCTTGGCCCTCTCTTATATTACGTTTGCTGCGACTGCCTATTAGTATTGACTTATCTTCTATATAAGAAACTCTGCGAAAACGTTTTGGCTGATACTCTATTTTTACATCTTCATCTTGAATAATACGGCCTTTTTCTAACATGGTTGCACTAACTAATATGGGGAAGAGGTGATCGATACGTACGTGGACGTATTGAGTCCAGCTGAGGGTATCGTTGCATCTAATTTGAACTGTCACTTGAGTATCAAAAGGTGGAGCCATCGCTGTACTATATTGTAATGGCGATTGACAATCCCGTGCTGGAATTCTTGAATCAAGTGGTATAGCAGTCAGTGACAGCTGACTATCGGGATCTTGCTCTACATTCGGTTCAACAAATTCTATTGCGTTTTGTTCTAAAGTTTTGTTGTCATATTGCTGACAATAACCATAGTCAACGCCTATAAAATAAGCGAACAAACAAAAAAACTGAATGTAATGGGTTTTTTTTAACAAACTCATGATGTTTCGACTATGCTTATGGGGTGAAACAAGGTATAAAGATTCTGCTTTAATAACTGCACCTAATCAAGGGTGGTAAACCATATCAGAGTCGAAGCAAAGATCGTTCCGATTAGCGGTTTATACAGTAGGAGATTGAAATGGCAGGTATTTTAGACTCGGTTAACCAACGTACACAGCTGGTTGGACAAAACCGTCTCGAGCTATTACTTTTTCGACTTCAAGGTCGACAGCGCTTCGGCATTAATGTTTTCAAAGTCCGAGAAGTGCTTCAATGTCCAGCATTGACAAGCATGCCCAAGTCAAACCCGCTTATCCGAGGGGTTGCTCATATTCGAGGCCAAACTATATCCGTAATTGATATGTCACTTGCGGTAGGTGGACCTCCTATTCAAGATATTCGTAACTGTTTTATTGTGATTGCAGAATACAACCGTTCAGTTCAAGGTTTTCTAGTCAGTGCGGTAGAACGCATTGTGAATATGAACTGGGAAAAAATAATGCCCCCGCCATCTGGGGCTGGTCGTTATTCCTATTTGACAGCGGTTACAGAAATTGAAAACGAGCTAGTTGAAATATTAGACGTAGAAAAGATCCTCAATGAAATTTGCCCAATCAACACAGAAGTCAGTGCTGACATTGTATCTGATGGTGAAATGCAAAAAGATTTAGGCGAACGTATTGTCTTTATCGCTGATGACTCCGCAGTTGCTCGTAATCAGGTCAAACGCGCATTGGAGCCATTAGGTGTTCAGACTGAACTTGCGAAGAACGGCAAAGAAGCACTTATCAGGCTTCGTGAAATTGCGGAAATGGACTGTCAAAATAATGTCACTGAGCGAGTAGGGCTATTAATTTCTGACGTTGAAATGCCGGAAATGGATGGTTATACGCTAACGGCTGAAATAAAAGCTGATCCAAAATTAGCGCCATTGCATGTGATACTCCATACTTCACTGAGTGGTGTATTTAATCAGGCCATGATTGAGAAAGTTGGCGCTGATGATTTTATTGCTAAGTTTAACCCAGATGAATTAGCTTCAGCGGTTAAAAAATGGGTTCATTGTGATTAAAGCTGGTGGTAGCACTTGGAAAATAAGCATTTAGAGCAAAAAGAGTACGATCAATTTAGAACCTTTTTGGAGCAACAGTGCGGTATTGTACTGGGTGACAATAAATTGTACTTGGTCAAAAGCCGACTCGCTCCTCTGATGGCTCGCTTTGGTGTGGAAACACTTTCGTCCTTAGTAGCTAAAACACTCAGTCCCCATGAGCGGCAATTGCGTGCCGCTGTGGTGGACGCGATGACAACGAATGAAACGCTTTGGTTTAGGGATACTTATCCGTTCGAGCTAATTAAATCGAAAATTTTACCAGAGTTTAAAGACTTGAGACGTCCAGTTAAGATTTGGTCGGCGGCAAGTTCATCAGGACAAGAGCCATATTCAATCGCGATGTCTGCGAGTGAGTATGTGAGTAAAAGCCCTGGCGCGCTGAAAATGGGTGTGCAGATCGTCGGTACAGACATTTCTAACACCATGCTGGATATGTGTAAGAATGCTGAATATGACGCGCTAGCGTTGGCGCGAGGGTTGTCGCCTGAGCGTAGAAAGAAGTTCTTTATGGATAGTGGCAATGGAATGGCTAAGGTTGTTGAACCGATCCGTAAAATGGTCAGTTTTAGACATTTAAACCTGCTAGATTCTTATGCATTGATGGGTAAGTTTGATGTAATTTTCTGCCGTAACGTCCTGATATACTTTTCACCGGAAGTGAAAGCCAAAATCATTTCGCAATTTGCTCAGTCGTTAAATCCTAATGGTTATTTGTTTTTAGGTGCGTCAGAATCGATGGCGGGTTTAAGTGACGACTTTAATATGATCCGTTGTAATCCTGGTATTATCTATCAGAAAAAGACTTAATATTCACATATAGCGGCAGGGACGTTCGCTATAATTAGGTATTGAATATTTGTACTCAGTCGCAGTTCCAGTGTCTACACTAATTAACCTTGGATTTTCTAAGTTCAACCGCTGACTCTTCAGACGCTTCCTCTTATTTATTTCACTCCTCAATATTGGCTCAAGTTTAATTATTCCAAAAACACAATGTAACACATTGAAATTTAATGAATAAATCTTGTTTTAAAACTGGCCTAAAGATTGCTTTATCATACCTGAGTCAATTTTTTGGAGTCAGATAATGGCAATTAGTTTCGATAAAGCGTTGGGTATACATCAGCATACGATGCTGCTGCGCTCACAGCGCGCTGAAATTCTAGCAAGCAATATCGCAAACGCAGACACTCCAGGATACAAAGCTAAAGATATTGACTTTGCTAGTGCTTTAAAAGCGGCAAAGACAATGCAAAGAAGCGGCAATGATATGGTTAGAACAGATGCAAAACACCTCACTGGTGGTACCAAAATGAGTAATTCATCTGAGCTATATCGTTCGCCAAATCAAGCAGATACAGGTGATGGTAACTCAGTTGATATACAAGTGGAACGAAACTTGTATGTACAGAATGCATTAGAGTACCAAGCCAGTTTGCAATTTCTTGGTGGTAAGTTCAGTAGCCTTAAAAAGGCACTCGGCGGGCAAGGGGCATAACAATGAGTCTATATAACGTTTTCGATATTGCGGGTTCAGGAATGAGCGCACAGAATGTGCGACTTAATACCACCGCAAGTAATATCTCAAACGCAAACTCAGTGAGCTCTAGTCAGGATACTGTGTATCGCGCTAGACACCCTGTATTTGCCGCTGAACTTTCCAAAGCTGCAGCTTCCCAGAACAATGTTGCGGGATCTTCAGTTGGAGTAAAAGTCTTAGGTGTGGTTGAAAGCGACAAGCCGCTTCAAGTTGAGTACAACCCAAACCACCCAAGTGCTGACGCAAATGGCTACATTTATAAACCGAATGTGAATGTGGTAGAGGAGATGGCAAACATGATTTCTGCTTCTCGCTCTTACCAAACCAATGTTCAAGTTGCAGACGCTGCAAAGCAAATGCTTAGTAAAACATTGCAACTAGGCCAGCGCTAAATTGGGAGTAACAGCTGATGAGTAATAATGTAAATGCCACTTCTTCAACGGGTGTAGATTCACTCTACTGGGATAGGCAAAAGCAGGCCGAGGAGAAAAAGCCCAGAGATGAGCTATCGCAAGAAGATTTCTTCTCGCTGCTTACTCAACAGCTCTCTTTCCAAGACCCAAGTAAGCCTGCGGACAACGATCAGATGATCGCGCAGATGACCAGTTTTACCATGGCTGAGGGGATCTCGAAGCTAAATGAGAATTTTGACTCGTTAGCTGCATCAATGACTTCTAACTCAGCGCTTCAAGCATCAACGCTGATTGGTAAAAAAGCATTACTCGAATCAACGACGTTAGAACATGGTGATGATGCACTTACAAAGGGCTCGGTGATTGTCCAAGAGCCTGTGCAGAATTTATCTGTGGGTATTTATGACGAATCTGGAGCGATTGTTAAGACGCTTGAGTTTGGTGAGCAAAGTGTAGGCGCTGTGCGTTTTGAGTGGGATGGTAAGAATAAAGATGGCGAGATGATGCCCCCTGGGGAATACACCATAAAAGCCGAAGGCATGATTGAAGGTGAATATCAGACTTTACCTTCGGCCACATTTAGAAATATTGACAGTGTTAATGTTAATGGTGCTAACGGCATCGTCATTAATACCAAAGAAGGCGCGGTGCGCTTAACTGATATTGCTGAAATAGCATAGTAGTTTTAAAGAATTAACCTTAAGAACTTAGAGGTGAGAGTATGAGTTTCAATATAGCACTGACAGGTATTGCCGCCGCGCAAAAAGACTTGGACGTAACAGCAAATAACATTGCTAACGTGAACACGACGGGTTTTAAAGAATCTCGCGCAGAATTTGCTGATGTTTACGCGTCTTCGGTTTTTAGCTCTGGCAAAACGAAAAATGGTGATGGTGTACAAACTACTATGGTAGCGCAGCAGTTTCACCAAGGGTCATTAAAGTTCACGCAGAACTCGCTAGACTTGGCGATTGAGGGCGAAGGCTATTTTGCCATGTCAAATTCTCTTCAATCACAGGATTTTACGTATTCTCGAGCTGGTGCATTTAAATTAAATAAAGACAACTTTATCGTGAATGCAAAAGGTGACTACTTGCAAGGCTTCCCTGTTGATCCATCAACAGGTGATACAACGTCTTTGAGTCTAAGCACAACATCGCCAATTCAAATTCCAGATGCATCAGGGTCTCCTCGAGCAACATCGCAAATTTATACATCATTTAATCTAGATGCAACGGCGCAGCCACCTACGATTGCATTCGATCCTACGCAAAGTGCATCGTATAACTCAAGAACGGCAATTACGGTATATGACTCACTGGGTGAATCACATACACTGCAGCTATTCTTCAGAAAAACGGCGGATAATGAATGGTCAACTTACGCAACAATGGACGATAAGCCATTTAACCACAATGCGCAGCAAATTGACCCAACCGCTACACCACCTGTGCCATACACTCCAGTAAGCGTATTTCGTTTTGACGCAAGTGGTATTCCTTCACAAACAGCGGATGATCCATCAGCTTCACCACTGACATTTAGTAACAATACGGGTACGACGTTTAACCCGCTTAGTCTTGCAGGTCCTCAAGATGCGGTCGATCCAACTATTGGTATGTCAAACTTGTTAGAAAACGGCGCAACCTTCCCGAATGATATTGTTGTTAACTGGCGTGATGAAGCAAACACGGCTCAGAAGTTACCGACACAATATTCATCAGGTCGATTTGAAGTGAAAGCGCTGGAACAAGACGGTGCAACCGTAGGTCGACTAGCTGGTATTGATATTGGTACTGATGGCAAAGTAGTAGCTTCATACACTAACGGTGACTCGACTTTCCTAGGGCAAGTCGCGCTCGTACGCTTCCCGAATTCTCAAGGCCTCCAAGCGATTGGTAATACTGAGTGGAAGAAAAGTCTATCTTCCGGTGAGCCCCTAGCAGGCGAGCCAAACACAGGTACGCTTGGTGGTATTAGTTCATCGGCGTTAGAGCAGTCGAACGTCAACCTCACAAACGAGTTGGTTGACCTTATCAGTGCCCAGCGTAACTTCCAAGCGAACTCTCGAGCGCTTGAGGTTAACTCAACATTACAACAAAATATATTACAGATCCGATAATATATTATGCCCTCCAAAGGCTGCTACAAAGGCAGCCTTTTTTATGCCCGTCAAAAACATCTCATCACTTTGGCACTGTGTTTGCATTAACTAGATTAAGTTTGAATTTTATAGGTCATCGTCATGGATAAAATGGTGTATATCGCAATGTCAGGCGCTAAGCAGAGCTTACGCGGTGTGGCACTCAAAGCGAATAACCTTGCTAATGCCAACACGACTGGCTTCAAAGCAGATTTTGCTCAAGCGCGTTCAATGCAGGCATTCGGAGAAGGGTTACCCTCTCGGGTTTTTGCTATGCAAGAACGTCCTGGTACGAATATGACCGGTGGTGCAATCGTTGAAACTGGTCGTGAGCTTGATATTGCAGTAGATGATAAGTCGTGGATCAGCGTCGTTGACGCCTCGGGCGAAGAAGCTTACACCAAAGTCGGCACGCTTAATATTCGTAATGACGGTGCGTTAGTCACAGCTCACGGGCGTCAACTTATTGGCGAAGGTGGACCTATTGTTTTACCTATTCCCGTTGATAAAGTGGTGTTTAGTGACGATGGCTCTATTCAAGTGCGTCCACAAGGTGCCCCCGCTAACTTTCTTGAGGTGGTTGATAGGCTGAAAATTATTGAAGCAGATAATAGTAAGCTACAAAAGGGCAATGACGGCCTGTATAGACCAAAAGAAGATAAGCTAGAAGATGGGATCTGTGGCTTTTGTGAAATATCTCCAACTGCAAAAGTAATGAGTGGCTTCTTAGAGATGTCCAACGTCAATCCCGTTCATGAGATGGTGGATATGATCAACCATCAAAGACAATTTGAAATGCAAATTAAGCTGATGAAAACAGCTGAAGAAATAGATGAGCGACACACTTCGCTCCTACGCATAGTTTAAGAGTGAGGTAGAGATTATGAATCCAGCATTGTGGATAAGTAAAACAGGCTTAGATGCTCAGCAAACTGATATTTCAGTTATTTCGAACAACTTGGCGAACGCCAGTACCGTCGGCTACAAAAAGAGTCGGGCGATATTCGAAGACTTGCTGTATCAAAACATCAATCAACCAGGTGGCCGCAGCTCTCAGGATACAGAACTACCATCAGGCTTAATGCTTGGTGCAGGTGCCAAAGTGGTCGCTAACCAAAAGAATTTTTCTCAAGGTAATATGTTAAGTACCGAAAACTCTTTGGATTGGATGATCCAAGGTCCGGGCTTTTTTGAGATTCAGATGCCAGATGGCACAACTGCGTATTCAAGAAACGGTCAGTTCACGACGGATGAAGAGGGACGGATAGTTACTTCTGGGGCGGGTTTTCCTGTGTTACCAGAGATGAATGTGCCCGACGATGCACAGTCAATCACTATTTCTCAAGATGGCGAAGTATCAGTGCGCGTTGCAGGGCAAGCTGAAAACGTTGTCATTGGGCAATTGACGATCAGTGACTTTATTAATCCATCAGGTCTTGAGCCAATTGGTCAAAATCTGTACACAGAAACTGCGGTAAGTGGTGCACCTGTACAAGGTAATCCAAGCGTTGAAGGGCTAGGTAAAGTAGTTCAAGGCGCACTTGAGACGTCAAACGTTAATGTGACCGAAGAGCTTGTAAATCTAATCGAGACACAACGCGTGTATGAGATGAACTCAAAAGTGATTTCAACGGTAGATCAGATGCTGAGCTACATTAATCAACAGTTGTAATTGGGTAGGGGGTATTATGCGTGCATTATATTTAGCCATCGTAACGGTCGCTGCATTATCTGGATGTAGTACAACACAAAATAAAAATGTGGTGCGTGACGACCCGTATTATGCACCTATCTATCCCGAGGATAATCAAGCCCAAATGGTGGCAACAGGGTCATTGTTTAATACGCAGTTTTCCAATGATCTTTATGCTGACAAAAAAGCGTTAAGAGTCGGTGATATTATTACCATTGTACTCAGAGAAACGACCCAGGCGACCAAAGCTGCGAATTCTCAACTTGATAAATCTAGTGACGCTAGTCTTGATCCGATTATTGGCCTTGGTGGCAATGCCATCAATATTGGTAAGGAAGCGATACAATTTGGAGCAAGTTCAAGCTCTTCATTCTCTGGTGATTCTCAAGCCAATCAGTCAAACAGCCTATTTGGTAATATATCGGTCAATGTCACCCGAGTACTTCCAAACGGCAATTTAGTGATCCGTGGCGAAAAGTGGTTAACGCTCAATACTGGCGAAGAGTTTATTCGCTTAGAAGGGTTAGTAAGGCCTCAGGATGTGACCGCAGATAACACCGTTGAATCCAATCGAGTGGCAAACGCTAGAATTCAATATTCAGGTAAAGGCGACCAACAAGAAGTGCAAAGTGCAGGTTGGTTAACGAGTTTCTTTATGAGCGCGCTGATGCCGTTTTAAGGTGCTGAAAATGAACAATATGCTTAAGAATATTTTGCTTATCGGTGCGGCCATTACGTTGGTTGGTTTTTCTTCTTTGGCATCTGCTGAGCGAGTTAAAGATGTCAGTATGGTTGAAGGTGTTCGTTCAAACCAACTGGTTGGTTACGGCCTAGTTGTGGGCTTACCTGGTACCGGTGAGCAAACCAGATTTACCGAGCAAAGCTTTAAAGCGATGTTGAATAGCTTTGGGATCACGATGCCAGCAAGCTTAAAGCCAAAAATTAAAAATGTCGCGGCTGTTGCGGTTCATGCTGACTTACCACCTTTTGTTAAACCCGGTCAAACCATTGACGTTACTGTGTCATCTATTGGTAGTGCTGGTAGTTTGAGAGGCGGCACGTTACTTCAGACCTTTCTTAAAGGGGTTGATGGTAACGTATATGCAATTGCGCAAGGTAGCTTGATTGTCGGTGGTTTGGGCGCTGATGGCGCCGACGGGAGTCGAGTTGTGATCAATACCCCGACAGTAGGTCGGGTGGCAAACGGCGCGACAGTGGAGCGAGCAGTACCAAGTCCGTTTACTCAGGGTGATTACATTACCTTTAACTTGAATAGGCCGGATTTTACTACCGCAAAGCGCTTGGCCGACACTATCAATGGTCTTGTTGGACCAAACAGTGCTAAACCTATGGATGCAGCTTCAGTTCGAGTAATTGCACCAAGAGATCCGTCTCAGCGCGTTGCGTATCTATCTACGCTTGAGAATCTTGAATTCAAACCAGCGGATACCGCTGCGAAGATCATCGTTAACTCGCGCACAGGTACTATCGTTATCGGCAAAAATGTCAAGTTGCAGCCTGCGGCAATTACTCATGGCGGTCTTACCGTAACGATTGCTGAGCAACAAAATGTGTCTCAACCTAATGCGCTGGCAAATGGCGAAACAACAGTGACGCAGCAAAGTATTATCGACGTAAATCAGGACGACTCTCGAGCGTTTGTGTTTGACCCAGGCGTGAGCCTTGATGATTTGGTTAGGGCAATTAACCAAGTTGGCGCAGCGCCTGGTGATTTAATGGCGATCCTTGAAGCGCTAAAAGAAGCGGGCGCAATAAATGGTCAATTAGTCGTCATTTGATGTTCTATTATTAATCAACTAGTTAGCCTCACAATTGTGGGGCTTTTTTTTGGCTCGGATTTTGCATTTCTATTTGTATAGTTATTAACGTCAAACAGTGCTGAGTGTATGAACACCGACCAATTGAAAAATCAAAGCTTTTTTGACCTAGGAAACCTTGATTCTATCCGTAAAGAGGCGCTGAAAGGTGCTGGCGATCAAGGTGCCTCAGATCAGGCATTGAAAAAGGCGGCACAACAGTTTGAGTCTATCTTTACGCAAATGTTGTTACAAAGCATGCGTAAAGCGAATGAGGCGCTAGAGGATAAAGACAGTCCATTTAACTCTAGTGGTGTCAAATTTTTTGAAGAAATGCATGATCAGCAACTTTCGATGCATTTATCTGAGCAGGGCAGCTTAGGACTTGCAGATCTGATTGTGCAGCAGTTGTCTCCTAATTCTGAAAAGTATAAGCCTGCCTCAGTAATGAGAGCTGACGGCGATATTTCCTTTAAAAGACAGGCGACAGCGAGTGAGAGTGTACGTAAACCTGAACCGCAGGCTGTCAATGTTAAGGCAGATACCTCAAGCGATGAACAAACAGGCTTTGGTTCTCCTGAGGAATTCGTCGACAGAATTTGGGAATACGCTCAAACAGCGGCGAAAAAGCTAGGCTTGAACCCTGCGGTAATGGTTGCACAAGCTGCACTGGAAACTGGTTGGGGTAAACACATCATCAGCAAAAAAGATGGTAGTAGCAGTTTTAATCTATTCAATATCAAAGCGGATAGCCGCTGGAGTGGTGAAAGCGCCAGAAAATCGACACTTGAATTTGAGCAAGGGTTACCGGTGCAAAAGCAAGCTGATTTCCGTGCTTATAAGTCGCTAGAACAAAGCTTTGATGATTATGTCAGTTTCCTAAAAGGTAATCCGAGATACGAGCAAGCCTTAAACAAGGCTGGTGATAGTCATGCTTATTTAAGTGAGCTTCAAAATGCAGGCTACGCGACCGATCCGAGTTATGCCAACAAAATTAAGTCAGTTTTAAAGCGTATTGATGTATCCGATTTCTTATCCGGTGCGCTAACAAAGGGAGTCAGATGAGATGTCATTTGATCTATTAAATATTGGTGCAGCAGGGGTTAGGGCTAACTCTGAGTTACTACAAACCACCAGTAAAAACATCGCTAACCTAAATACCAAAGGGTATATCCGTGAACGGACTGAACACGGAACAATGATAGGTGGCATGGTTGGCCGCGGTGAAACCGTGCGTTTGCTCAACCAATTTGCGCAGCAGCAATTAAATCGTGATATTTCTAATCAGTCTTACTACGAGCAGTTTGTCACTGAGGCAAGCCGTGTTGATACGTTGTTTGCACAAGACTCAAACAGTCTGAGCAAAAGCATCAACTCGATGTTTAACAATTTACAAAGCGCGATTAACTTGCCTTCATCGACAACTAACCGCTCTTTATTTATGACGGGCGCTCAAGGTCTTGTTGATCAAATGGATAGACTGTCAGGAATAGTTGTTGATCAAAACAGTATTGTGAACGAGCAATTGGATATTTTCTCAGAAGAAGCTAACAACCTTGTGCAAAAAATCAGCGAGTTAAATAAACAAGTAGCGAGTAAATCAGCACTCAATCTGAACAATGTCGATCACAGTGTACTTAACGAGCGAGATCAAGCTATCAAGGAACTCGCTGAACTTGTAGATATAGAAACACTCGATGGTGAAAATGGCGAGAAGCTCGTATTTTTAGGCACTGGGGATGCACTTGTGATGCAAGGTGGAGCCTTCAATTTATTCGCGATGAAAGGCAACCCAGATCCTAACCATAAAGAACTAATCCTAGACATTAAAGATAAAAATGTTGTGCAGCTCGAGTTAGATAGCGGCAGCTTGAAAGGCAAAATCGGTGGGTTACTGGCGTTTAGAGATGAAGTGTTGATCCCGGCACAAAACCAACTAGGTCAAATTGGCCTCGCATTGGCAGATGCTTTTAATCAGCAAAATAGATTGGGAATGGACTTAGATGGCAACATAGGTGGAGATATATTTAAAATACCTACCGTGGGTGGCTTTGCTTACAGCGAAAATACAGGCACCGCAGCGCTTACGGCAACACTTGAGCCTGGGCGCGGCAATGAGTTGCCAGCTACCGATTTCCAAGTTACTTATACCAGTGCAACAACCGTTGAAATAACAGCTGTAGATGCCAAAGGCAATCCTATCGGTACTCCGACGACTGGTAATATTGCAGGTGGAGTCATCACGGGAACGGGCGATTATTTTGGCTTACAAATGAACGTAACGGGTAGTGGTGCAACAGGCGATAGATTTCTTGTGAAATTAAATCAACAGGCTGCAACTGGATTGGAGCTTGCAACTCAAAGACCAGAAGCTCTCGCATTAGCGTCGCCAATTCGTACTGAAAAATCAGCAGACAATAATGGTACGGCGACCATTTCAGCCGGAGTCGTCACTGATACCGATCCCACGACCAGTGCGTTTACTGCGGGAACGCCGCCAACGTTGAATGATGGTCCTTATACGTTGACTAAAACAGCCAATGCTAACGAATATACGTTAACCAGTAATTCAGGTACAACGCATACCTTTACGGCTCCTGCGGATGGTAAAGATATTCTTTCTGGAGTGGGAGCAGCGCCTGCACCTTTTGATAATCTTGGCTTCACTTTCGATATTGAGGGTACGCCGAATACCGGTGATAGTTTTGAGATTAGTTTTAACACTGGTGGCTTTGATGACAACCGTAATGGTGCAGCGCTCGATGGTCTGAAATCATCGGATTTAGTTAGACAAAATGTAGAGTCTACAGGTAGTACAGAAAGCCATAAAACCTTTAATGAAGCATATGCCGATATTGTCACTGGTGTAGGGGTTATTACCAATCAAGCGAAAACCAATGGCGCGGCATTTGAAGCGTTGGCTAATCAGTCAAGCGCATGGTTTGAGTCTCTATCCGGTGTAAATCTAGATGAAGAAGCGGCCAACTTGTTACGTTTTCAACAGTCTTACTCGGCTTCGGCGCAAGTCATTTCGGCAGCAAGAACTGTGTTCGATACCTTATTAAGTGCAGCGAGGTAATTATGCGTTTATCTCAAAATCAAATTTTTAATTCTAATCTCAATTCTATTTTGCGTAATCAGCAAGACGTGAATAAAGCAACACAGCAGTTGAACACGCAAAAGCGGGTGTTGAGTGCTTCTGATGATGCTTCAGCGACTGCTAGAGCCATGCTTTTTGACGACCGGATCCAAGCAAACGATCAGTTTACTAAGAATTTGACTATGTTGTCTTCGAGATTAGACACTCAAGAGTCAGTACTAGAAAATATTAAAACGGCCATTGATAGTGCTTATACCAAGTCGATACAAGCAGGTAATGGTGGGTTATCCGATGTTGACCGCCAAGCAATCGCTGACGAGCTAGAGTCAATCCAAGATACTATTTTGGATTTGATGAACTCAAAAAGTGAAGATGGTAAGTTTATATTTTCCGGTTACCAAGACAATACGCAAACTTATAGCTTTGATTCAGCAACTGGAAAGTACGTATATAACGGTGACCAAGGACAACACAAAATAAAAGTTTCTGAGGGCGTCGAGATACGTTCCAGTGATAACGGTTTTGATGTATTTGAAAGTGCAGAGAAGCGACTGAATATTACTTCAAATACAGGTGTGGTTTCCGGTGGTATCACCTCTGCATCGGTTTATGTAGATGAGCAAGCTGTGTTTGATAAGTTTCATAAAGCGAATTACAACGCGGATCCAAGTGCGCCTGCAGGTGCAAACACCTTTGACTTAGTAGTGACAGCGGGTACACCAAATACTTACCAGCTTGAGCAGGGGGGAACGGTTATTTCAACCGGTACTGCAGAAGGCGGAACTATTAAAGTCGCTGGCATGGAGTTTGACTTCGCTGGTGCTGCGCCAGGCCAAATAAGCTTTGATTTGGAAAAGCCTCAGAAGGAAAACATTCTAAATACATTAGAATCTATGATTACGTCATTGAGAGACACCAGTATTACGGGTGATGATTACAAACAGGTACTGGCTGATGGTATTACTGGCCTAGATAATGCCAAGATTAAAATATCGCAAGGACAAGCGGGGCTTGGTGGCAGGTTAAATGCTGCAAAGCTTGTATCTGATGCAAATTCAGACTTGGACGTTGATAATAAAGCAAATAAAGCGGCTTTGATTGAAGTCGATTTTTATTCAGCGATTTCAGAGCTCACCAAGCATGAAACTGCATTACAGGCCTCTCAGGCAACATTTGGCCGCCTAACTAACCTTTCTTTATTAGACTACATTCGTTAAAAAGGTAGCCTTTAAAGGTTACCTTCTTCAAAACAGCCTAAAACACTACTATCTAATTTAATGTATTGAAAGTAATAGTACTTTCAATACATTTCTTCAGTATAAGCTCATAGCCATAACTTCCTGTCCTTTGTTCCATATAAAACAAAAAGTCTCGATAAATCAGTTGTTTATGTTTTTTTTAAAAAAAACACTAAAGGAAAATTTTTGCCGACCGATAACTTAAATAACCAAGCCGGAGAGTGAAAAACATTCAAAGGTTGGAAAGTTTCTAAGTTTGAGAGTGAAAGACTCGATTTAAAGTGGGAGAACCATCATGGCACTTTATGTAAATACTAACGTAAGTTCATTGAACGCACAAAGACAATTAATGCAATCTGGTAACGCACTAGATACATCATTTAAGCGTCTATCTTCAGGCTTTCGTATCAACAGCGCTGCTGATGATGCTGCAGGCCTACAAATTTCTGACCGTTTGACTTCACAAATCAATGGTCTTAATCAAGGTAACCGTAACGCGAACGACGGTATCTCTCTTGCTCAAACTGCAGAAGGGGCAATGGACGAAGTAACTTCAATGTTCCAACGTATGCGTACCCTAGCTCAACAAGCTTCAAACGGTTCGAATACTGATGAAGACAGATTGGCGATTCAAGAAGAAATCCGTTCTTTAGCATCAGAAGTTAACCGTGTAGCAAAAGATACAACTTTTGGTGGACAAAATTTACTAGATGGCTCATACGAGGCTAACTTCCAAGTCGGTGCTGATGCAGTACAGACAATTGGCTTCAGCATGAAAAACGTTGGTTCGTCTGCGAATGGTTCCAACTCTTTGACAGCAAATGGCGGCTTCACAATGTCTGGTATCGCGGGGATCGCTTCCGCGGTAACTGGCAAAACAATGTCGACCCTTGCTGCTGGTATCAGTAATGTTGGTACAGGTGTTACAGAAGCGACAGCTGGTTTCACCAACATGGCAGCTACAATCATTAGTGTATCGTCACAGGAAAATGCACAACAAGTGTTAGCTGCGATGGATTCAATGATTGCAGTAGTTGATAAGAAACGAGCTGAGCTTGGTGCGGTACAAAACCGATTCCAATCAACTATTCGTAACCAATCGAATATTCAGGAAAACTTATCAGCTGCAAAATCTCGAGTGAAAGATACTGACTTTGCTCAAGAAACAGCTAGCTTGACTAAAATGCAGATTCTACAGCAGGCAAGCCAAACAATTCTAAGCCAGGCTAACCAACGTCCTCAAGCTGCACTAAGTCTACTAGGATAATTTAACTAGGATGGTAAAAGGTGCCTAAGCCAGATGGGGTATTTGCTTAGGCACCGAATTGGATGATAAAGCGGAGGAGCTAAAAAATCCAATAGCGTTCATTAAAACAATGAACACGTTAATTAAAGCACATACCATGCCAAGTTTGTGTTAAAAAAATGACACTCACTCTCAAACTTACTAAAGAGGGGCTAGCCAGCCCCTCTTTTACTTCATATAACTTCCTTTATACCAACTATATATAGAGCGTAAAATCTGTTTGTTTGCCGCTAAATCAATGTATGAGGTTTGGATAAGGCATTAGATGTTCGATGCACAGATTATTTAACCAGCGACTTCAATGCCTAGGCTATTTTGTCTAAGATTTATTGGTGAGCATCGCTCACACGGTATATGAGTACCGCTCAAATAAGCACAGTAAATTGACGCTAAGATAATATCTATATCCAAATTTCAAAATAGAAATCTATAAATTTCATATTTATCATGGTTTTAAATTAAATTTTTAGCTATGTCTATAACCTTGTGTCTTTTTGGCCTGTAACTTGCTTTAAACCCAGTAGAGTTAATTTTGGCGTCAAAGTGGCAATTGGTTGCCTTAGTAAAAAGAAAACCTGAAACATGCATGCCGCTTTGTCATTTAACTATCTATCAATTAGATATTGATTTGGCAAAAAGAGAGTGAGTTATGGCTTTATATGTAAATACCAATGTCAGTGCAATTAATGCACAAAGACAATTGACTAATTCAGGTAATGAACTAGATACTTCTTTCAAGCGTCTATCATCTGGTTTGCGGATAAACAGTGCTGCTGATGATGCTGCAGGTTTACAGATCTCCGACCGATTAAATTCACAGATCATGGGACTTGAACAAGGCAACCGTAATGCGAATGACGGTATTTCTCTTGCTCAAACAGCTGAAGGTGCAATGGACGAAATCACCTCTATGTTCCAGCGAATTAGGACGCTTGCACAACAGGCTGCAAACGGCTCTAATACTGATGAAGACCGTTTAGCGATCCAAGAAGAGATTCGTCAGCTATCAGCTGAAGTAAATCGAGTCGCAAGTGATACAACATTTGGTGGTCAAAATCTACTTGATGGAACCTACTCTGCAAACTTCCAAGTAGGTGCAGATGCCGTTCAAACAATTGGCTTTAGCATGAAGGAAGTTGGCTCTTCTGCTAACGGTAGCAACTCAATGACCACCAATGGTGGCTTCACTATGTCTGGAATAGCGGGGATTGCGTCTGCGGTTTCAGGTAAAGGGATGTCAGTGTTGGCTGCTGGTATTAGTAATGTTGGCACCGGAGTAACAGAAGCGACTGCCGGTTTTACGAACATGGCTGCAACTTTGATCAGTGTTTCTTCGCAAGAAAATGCACAACAAGTTCTCGCAGCGATGGATGCAATGATAGCAGTGGTGGATAAAAAACGTGCAGAGCTGGGTGCTGTTCAAAACCGCTTTCAGTCGACCATTCGAAATCAGTCGAACGTATCTGAAAATCTAAACTCAGCGAAATCGCGAGTAAAAGACGCGGACTTTGCTTTAGAAACTGCAAAGTTAACGAAGAATCAGATTTTACAACAAGCTAGCCAAACTATATTAGGTCAAGCAAATCAACGACCTCAAGCAGCTTTAAGTCTACTACAAGGCTAATGAGTTAAATTTTTTAAAAAAAAAGCTAAAGCTTCCTCTTTTATAGTCGATAGAAGAGTTAGAGAACTATCAATCTAGTACTCTAACCTCTTCAATACTGCAGGGTAGGGGTATCCCGCAGCATTGAAATATGTATTATAAAGCGGAGGCTATTATGGCTATTTACGTTAATACCAATGTCAGTTCATTGAATGCACAAAGACAATTGATGAACTCAGGTAGTGCGCTTGATACTTCTTTTAAAAGATTGTCATCAGGCTTTAGAATAAACAGTGCAAAAGATGATGCTGCAGGTATGCAGATCTCGAACCGTCTAACAGGACAAATTAACGGATTAAACCAAGGTATTCGAAATGCGAATGATGGTATTTCTCTTGCGCAAACCGCAGAGGGTGCTTTGGATGAGACGACACAAATGTTTCAGCGTATTCGTACGCTAGCGCAACAAGCATCAAATGGTTCGAATACAGACGAAGACCGATTAGCACTGCAAGAAGAAATTCGCTCATTGGCGTCGGAAGTTAACCGTGTTGCTAAAGACACAACTTTTGGTGGTCAAAATCTACTAGATGGCACCTATGATTCAAATTTCCAAGTTGGCTCTGATGCCGTTCAGACTATAAGCTTTAGTATGAAAGACGTTGGTTCGTCTTCAAACGGCTCTAACTCTTTGACAGCAAATGGTGGCTTCACAATGTCTGGTATCGCCGGCATTGCGTCAGCAGTATCAGGAAAAACAATGTCAACATTAGCTGCTGGTATCAGTAATGTTGGTACTGGAGTTACAGAGGCTACCGCTGGTTTCACCAACATGGCTGCCACCGTAATTAGTGTATCTTCGCAAGAAAATGCACAGCAAGTACTGGCTGCAATGGATACCATGATTGCGGTAGTTGATAAGAAACGTGCTGAGCTTGGTGCGGTACAAAACCGATTCCAGTCAACTATTCGTAACCAGTCAAATATCCAAGAAAACTTATCAGCAGCTCAATCTCGAGTTAGAGATACCGATTTTGCTCAAGAAACAGCCAACCTGACTAAGATGCAGATTTTACAACAAGCGAGTAGCTCTATTTTGAGCCAAGCTAATCAGCGTCCACAGGTAGCACTATCGTTACTTGGGTAATATTCTGAGAAAAGCGTCAAGTTTGGGAATGTTCGCGAACTTGGCGTATACTCTTTATAGGCTTTACAGGAGGTCTAGATGAGTGATGTTCAAATTTCTCAAGGGCTAAACTATTCGGTTGATAGCCAACTGATTAAGCAACCAAGACAAGAATTAAACAATGAACGCGGTAATACTCCAGATGGAGTAAAGCCTGAAGATTCACCTGAGCATAATGGCAAAGGTGCTAGCAGTAATGAACAGTTAATATCAGAAGTTAAAGACAATTTAGCTAGACTAAACGATGTTATCCCCGTTACGGCTACGAACTTACAGTTTCAACTTGATGAAGAGGGTGATCCTCCAGTTGTTCTTGTTTTAGATAAGTCTAGCAATGAAGTAATTAGGGAAATTCCTTCAAAAGAGTTTAGGGAAGTAGCTAAGGCTTTGGAAGAGTTTGCCGATAAACTTACAAAGCGTGGCGTGTTATTTGATAGAACCGCCTGATATAGATTTGGAGGTAGATTATGCCACTTATTACATCTGCGGGTGTTGGCTCAGGGCTTGATTTAGAGTCAATTATAAAAGCTTCTGTGGATGCGGAAAACGTACCCAAGATGCAAAGGTTTGCTGCAAAGCAAGAATCACTGAAAGTTGAGTTGTCTTCTGTCGGTGAGGTTAAATCTGCCATTTCAAAACTTAAAGACACAATTGAAAAACTAGCGGACATCGATAACTTTGGCAAGCGAATCGCGAATATTCGTCAACCAGATGGTGCTGAAATAATCAGCGTAACACCAACGTCAGATATTTCTACGGGTAATTTCAAGATTGCTGTAGAACAATTGGCGCAAGGAAGCCGAGCCGTTTCTGCGGACGGTGCTTTTGCTTCAGCCGACGCAGTTGTTAGTGCAAGTGGTGGTACTTTGTCTTTTTCAGCAGGTGCGGATAAATCATTTGATTTAGAAGTAACTGCTGGAATGACTCTGGCTGAGTTAAGAGATGCTATTAATGCATCAGATACCAACTTCGGTATCACTGCCAATATTATTAACACAGGTGATCCCGATGTAGGCTCCAAACTTGTTTTTACGTCAAATGTCAGTGGCGATGGAAACGACCTAGTGATTACAAGTGATACTACTGAGCTTGATGCTATTGAGACATATGACGCGACAACAAACCCGTCTGGTGGCATGGTAATTGCGGATGCAGACAAAGCGCAAGATGCAATTATAACGGTAGATGGCCTTACAGTTAACAGCGATACAAACACATTTAAAGATGCTGTTCAAGATATGACGATAAGAGCACTCGAAGTTAGCCCTGAGGACACATCTGGTACAAAATTAACAGCTAAATTGGACGTAGATTATGACAGAGAGTCTGTCACTAAGCTCGTCGATGAGTTGATTACAAATTACAATAATCTCGTTGGAATGATTGGCCTGCAAACTCGAGTCGGAAAGCCTCTAAATGGTGATGCTTCGATGAGAGCATTGAGTGATCAGTTGGTTTCTACTCTGGGTTCTACGTTGACTGATGCTGGACCATTTGAGTCAGTGTTTGACATGGGCCTTGGTGTTAATAAAGAAGGTTATTTAGAAAAGTCATCACTAGTTCGCAGCTTAAACGAAGCAATGGATGATAATTACGATGATATTGGTACAGCATTTGCAGGGGAAAATGGTGTAGCCAAAAAATTAGAAGAATTGCTCGGAAACTACGTCGATTCAGATGGACTTATGAAACAACGTGAGACTAGTTTGAATGCTCAACTTGACGATTTAGAGGACGATGTCATAAATCACCAGGAGCGTATGAAGTCATTTGAAGCTAGCTTACGTCAAAAATATGCAGGGCTTGATGTACTTATCGCGCAAATGCAGCAAACTCAATCTTATTTGGGAGCTCAACTTTCTAATCTTCCAGGCTTTACCAAATCCAAGTAATAGAGAGGATTGAACATGTATAATGCAAAAGTTAAGAATTACCAGAGAGAAGCGCTTAAAACTCGAGTGGCAGGTGCGGATCGTTATGAAATTATCCAGATGTTGATGGCAGGCGCTATTGAAAAAATGGTACTGGCAAAGGTAGCTATTGATAAAAGAAATCTTGAAGCCAAATCCGAACATATTTCAAGAGCATCAGCAATTATTGAAGCGTTACGTGAATGCTTGGACTTTGATGTTGGTGGTGAAGTAACAGAAAACTTATATGCCCTGTACAGTTATATGATGGATAGGCTACTGGATGCATCAGTACAAAATGATTCAGCCATCGTAGATGAAGTGTCTAACCTGTTGAAAGAAATTAAATCAGCTTGGGATGCGATCCCTGTAGATGTCCGCATTAAAACACTGAATAATGCTTCTCAAGACGCTAGTCATGGATAGCCAGCATAGAGACGAACTTGGGGAATTGTTGTGTTTGATTTTCGAACACCTTCAAAGAGGTGAGATGGAACTCGCTGAAACAGAAACAAAGAAATTTTGTTTATATATTCAAAAGCGTTCAGACTTGATAGAAGATGTTGAAGAAAAAAGGGTCTACTTAGAAGAGTCAATCGCAATGTTGAATGAAGTGATTGAACGTATGAATCAAGAAAAAAGAAGTACCCGAGAGCAGTTGCTGAAGATTCAGCGAAAACAATCCTCAATCAAGAAATATAACGAGTTCAAATAATATCATGGATCCAATTAAGTCCCAGTTAGAAACTCTTGAAGTAAAATTAAAGGCCGTGGAAGAACAGGCGCTTAGAGAAGAGTTGTTTATAGAAGCTGCCAATTTAAAATTTGAAAGAAACCTCAAAGCCTTCAAATCACATTTTCCAGAAATTTACGAAAAATACTTAACCTACGAGCCAAACTCGCTGTTTAACTTATTTGTTAATCCTAACGGCAGCGCCAATATTATTGATTATAAAACTGGTGTACCGATGTATAGCGAAGACCCAGTTTCACAAATACAAAAGCAGACACAGAAAAATATCGAAAATCCAATTCTTGGACGTTTAGACCACTCCGGTGTTGCATTTGTTGAAAATGGTGACATCGAGTTTCTTCATGTTGAATTGATGCGAAACTTAGGGGAAATCTTTGTTGAGACGAAATCGAACTTAGCGCCATTTAAGAAGTTAGGTAGTGCAGTTCCAAACAAGATGATTTTCGGTATTGGGCTTGGCTATCACCTTGAAGACGTTATCGATGCTTGTAAAGCTGGTTACGTAAATATTTTTGAACCGAATGAAGACTACTTTTTTGCTAGTTTGTTTGTTTCCGATTGGGTTTCTATACTTGAAAAAATTGAGGCTCAAGGTGCTTACCTTTATCTAGGTGTAGGGGTCACAGAACATGAAATTTACGAAAAGGTTTATTCACGCTCAAGAGAAATAAGTGTAGCCAGTGTCTGCCACTCTTGGTTTTATCAGCATTACCCATCAGTTGAAGTAAATAAATGGATCGCGGAATTTAAAAAGAATTACCACCAGTTTTTCGCGGGATTTGGCTTCTTCGATGATGCTATGATCGGGATAGCTAACTCATTGGGGAATGTTAAAAACAACTGCAACTTCATGTTTTCTGCCAATGAACAGCAAGATAAAGCGCTATTGCATGATATACCAGCCGTAGTGGTTGCAAACGGTCCTTCATTAGACGCCAATATTGAACCGCTAAAACGGATCCAAGATAAAGTCATTATATTCGCGTGTAACTCAGCGACTACAGCATTAATAAAGCATGGGATTATTCCCGATTTTCACGTTGCACTGGAACGAACTAAATCAACCTATTATTTCCTCAAGCAGCATATACCCGAATCGATGCGCAAAGACTTAAATTTGCTTGTTACTAATGTGATGCATCCAGATGTGGCTGGTCTATTTGGATGGGCGGGAATGGCGCTTAAACCTGGTGAGTCAGGTACACAAATGTTGCAACTATCTCATTACAGGAATGAGAATAAAGTGCTTCGAAGCCTTTCATTTTCAAATCCTCTCGTGGGCAATACTGCGCTGAGTTATGCATGTCATCTTGGATTTAAAGACATCTATCTGTTTGGTGTGGATAATGGCTACATAGACCCTGAACATCATCATAGTAAGGCAAGCTTTTATTACAGTGAAGAAGGTGAGACTGTCATTGAACCAACCAAAATAGGGGGGCAAGTCAGGATCCCAGGAAACTTTTGTGAAACGGTACTTTCTGATGAGTTTATGTATGTTGGCAACTGTCAAATGGAAAGGATTCTAGAATCATTTCTTAAAGAAAATGTAAACTGTTACAACTGTAGTAATGGTGCAAAGATTAAGCACTCTATACCACTGGAGAGTAAAGACATTTTGTTGCCTGAAAGGGGAGTTGATAAACACCAAGTTGTGGAGCATATCAAAACTAACCTTTTTGCAGCTAAAGCTGACATTGAATCTATGGAAAAGCTACTTTGTGAAGAAGAGTTTGAGCAGCTGTGCGGCACAATGGTGGAGCTTTTGGAAGAAGAGTTTGATTGTCGAGAATCTGCGCAAGAAGTTTTACTGAAAAGTCTCAGGTATTTGTACTCATTTAGAAATTCTGCAGATCATTTAGGCTTGTATCAGTTACTAGAAGGTGAAGCTCTTTATACGTCATCAATATTAATTTCAATTCTTCATAACTTTGGTGATGATTACGAAGTGGTTCCGTATTTTAGAAAAGCGTTAAAGGCTTGGGTTGATTTTCTTAAGCAATGTCCTGAATACTACCGCCAAAGAAATAGACTTTGTCAGTAAAAGTCGATATGTAAAAGGGTGACAAGATTTTGTCGCGGCTCCGAAGTTAATGAGTAGACACTTCGGAGCCAGCTTAAACCAGAAATAATAAACGTTTTGCATGGCTTGTTACTCTCTACGTTTCCCCCCATTTTCTTTTAAAATTAGCTGTTTATTTAAAATTCCCTTACACTTTACTGAAATCTGATTCTTGAGTGAAAAATATCAGTAAAACTACCCTTGATTTCCCTGAAGGAGTTGTTTACTGAAGATTAAAAGTGACTCAAGCCAAATTTAAAGGTTAGTTACCACCTAATTGGTACTAACTTTGCTTCATCAGTGAAGTTGAAAATGTTAGTTGAGAAATCATGACGAATAAAAATACTGAAATGCAAGCAAAAGCGAAGCAACTGATCCCTGGTCTTTCACAATTATTGTCAAAGCGACCCGACATGTTTAATCAAAGTGTGTGGCCAGGTTACTTCAGCAAAGCGAAAGGTTGTTATGTTTGGGACCTCAATGAGCAACGATATCTTGATATGTCGATATCTGGCATAGGGGCAAACATTCTAGGGTATGCTGAGCCTGCCGTCGATCAGGCTGTAATTGAAACAATCAATAATGGGGTTAGTTCTAGTTTAAACTGTCCAGAAGAGGTCATGTTGGCAGAGAAATTAGTAGAGCTGCATCCATGGTCAGATCAAGTCCGATTCGCAAGGTGCGGTGGAGAGGCAATGACAATTGCTGTAAGAATTGCTCGCGCCGCGACGGGAAAAGATAAAATTGCATTTTGTGGTTACCATGGCTGGCATGACTGGTACTTGGCGGCAAATGTGTCCTCGAAAGAAAACCTAGATGAGCATTTAATTGCGGGTTTATCTCCAGCGGGTGTTCCAAAAGCGTTGGCCGGCACTGCAATACCATTTTCATATAATGACATTGACTCTCTAAAAGAGGTCGTCGAGCAACATGGCCCTGAGCTGGGCGCTATTGTTATGGAGCCAATGCGTAATATTGCACCTAATTCAGAGTATTGGAGTTTCGTTGGAAAAATAGCCAAATCACTGGGTATCCCATTAATAATTGATGAAATATCGATGGGTTTCAGAATTAATTGTGGAGGATCGCATTTACTGCTTGGTATAGAACCTGATATTGCCGTGTTTTCTAAAGCACTAGCGAATGGTTATGCGATGGCCGCAATAATCGGAAAAGAGAAGTGGATGGATGCTGCACAATCAAGTTTCATTTCCAGTACGATGTGGACGGAGCGAGTGGGTCCAACCGCAGCACTAGCAACTATACGTTATTATGAAGCAAATAACGTGCATGATCATCTTCAAAAAATTGGTGCACTGGTTAAAGCCGGTTGGCAGTCTCTTGCTGAAAAACATGGATTGAGCATTCATATTTCTGGTATTGATGCCCTGTGTCATTTTTCTTTCGAGCATGATAACCCACTGCAGTTGAAGGCGTATTTTATAGAGCAGATGATAAACCAAGGAGTGTTAGCTACAAATATGTTCTATGCAATGTATGCACATAAAGAAGAACACGTAGATGAATATCTATCTGCAGTAGACAATGCATTTAAAGCAGTAAAAGTCGCTCTGCATGATCCTGAAGTGCTGAAGGAGGTTACTCCGACAACTGCTGGTTTTAAAAGGTTAAATTAATATTAACAACTTTTTGAATACTGATATTTGATATTAGACGGGAAAGCACAAAATGATGATTGTTTCCGAGCGTTTCAAAATGAGAGGGTTAACTCCGTCCGACGCAACCGCTGATTATCTTTCATGGTTAAATAGTGACGTCAGTCAGTTTATTTTAAACCGACAACAAACGACCGACGATTTAGTGACATATATCAATACACAAAATAATACGCCAGATACTTATTTGTATGGAATTTTTACAAAGGAAGCTGAGCAGCATATTGGCAACGTGAAGTTTATTCTTTCAGAATATTCTGGTGGGACCTCGGCTGAAATGGGGATCTTGATTGGCGATAAAAATTGGCATGGCAAGGGAGTTGCGAAAGAGGCAATTTTTGCTTTTATCACAATAGCAAAAGACAAATACAACCTTAAGAGAGTGTTTTTGGGCGTTGATAAGTCTAATGTCCCAGCTGTGAAAGCGTACATTAAAATGGGTTTCAAGACTTTGGAACCTGATCAGCTCGATGATGAAAGTCTCTCTGGGGTTAAAATGGAATTGTTATTAAATTAGTTATTGGTTTGGCCGATAACAAAGCATTGAAGTATTTTAGTTATTAGTATGAATCAAAGTGACTCTATTTATGAAAGCTTAAAAAATAAGGACTTTCATATTATTATTCAGGCGCGGATGACATCAACTCGCTTGCCGAAAAAAGTGATGTTGCCTTTGTGTGGACGTCCAGTGCTTCAGGTTATGATTGAGCGTTTATCCCCTTTCAAAGACAAAATTATTGTAGCAACAACCAATGATGGCTCCCAAACCCCAATTACCGAACTGTGCAAGTCTTTGGGGGTAAGGTTTGTTGAGGGGGATACTCACGATGTGCTCAGCAGGTATTACTTAGCAGCAGAGTTAGTAAACGCGAAACCAGATACAGTACTTGTTCGCTGTACTAGTGATTGCCCTTTGATTGATGCCTATGAAACCGCTAAGGTCGTTTCTCATTTCTTTAATATCCGCAACAATTTTGATTATGTATGCGCGGGTCCTCATTGTGGATTTCCAAATGGCCTTGACACCGAGGTATTTACATTCGCAGCGCTAGCACAAGCACATGCCAGTGCTAGCCAAGATTTTGAGAGAGAGCACCTGACACAGTATATAGTGAAAAACTTGAAGGTCGCTGATTATAGTTATCATGAGGATTTATCTGGTTGGCGTTTGACTTTAGACGAACCAGATGACTATCTAGCAATACAGAAAGTTTTTCAGCTCTTCGATAATAAGACTGAATTTAGTTTTCCTGAACTGAAGAGAAAATTAAAAGCACACCCAGAAGTACTCGACATAAATAAACATGTTGAGCAAGTAAAAGTTGGATAAATATGTTTAAACAAGAGCTTAAAATAGATGGGCGTCTAGTCGGACATCAACACCCAAATTATATTATTGCTGAGATGTCAGCAAACCATGGACAAAGCTTAAGTCGAGCCAAAGAGTTGGTTTATGCGGCAAAGGAAGCGGGTGCCGATGCAATTAAATTACAAACATATAGTGCCGACACGCTTACAATTAAGTGTGACTTACCACATTTTTTTATTAAAGATGGGCCGTGGAAGGGGCAGTATTTATACGATCTTTATCAACATGCGTACATGCCTTGGGAGTTTCATGCTGAACTTTTTGAATTAGCTAAAAAAATAGGGATTACTTGCTTTTCTTCACCATTCGATAAATCAGCTGTTGATTTATTAGAACAACTTGATGCGCCGGCATATAAAATTGCGTCTCCAGAGCTGATTGATCATCAACTTATTCGTGATGTTGCCGCAACCGGCAAGCCTGTGATTATGTCTACTGGCGGTGCGACGCTGCCTGAAATTGCAGACGCAGTAAAAGTAGCAAAAGATGCCGGTGTCACTGAATTATGCCTGTTAAAGTGTACCAGTACTTATCCGGCACCTGCTGATAGTATTAATCTAAGAACAATACCGCATATGCGAGAAGCTTTTTCGGTTCCTGTTGGTTTGTCAGATCATACTCTAGGGAACGATGTGCCTTTAGCGTCGGTTGCTGTGGGTGGATGTGTTATCGAAAAGCACTTTGTAATGGATAAAAATGATCAAACTGCAGATAGCTTTTTCTCAATGACACCAGAAGAATTACAAAACCTTGTACATGGAGTAAGACAGATCGAGAAAGCAATGGGGCGAGTACATTACCCAGATACTCCTTGTCAAAAGCGCCGTTGTGTTTACCTTATTAAGGACGTTGAATCGGGTGAAACGCTGTCTAATATGCATTTGCGACAAATGCGCCCTGGTGGAGGCGAAATTCAACCAAAGCACTTGCCATCGCTTATCGGGCGACGAGTAAATAAGTCTTTACCTGCAGGTACTCAGCTTAAATGGGAGGATTTTTGTTAATGCCTAGCGAAACTCAGCTACTTGAATTTTTTCAGACCTTCCTATTAGCTCGTGGTGTAGCCGTTAAGAGTGAACAGCTACAAAGTTTTAATTTTATGGAGTCCGGGTTATTAGACTCATTTGAAATGTTATCAATGGTAATGCAGATCGAAACCGATTTTGGGGTTCGCCTAACACCTGAGCAAATGTTGAGACCAGACTCAGCGACAGTGGGTGGCCTCATTGATGTAATCTTGAGGTCTTGATGTTTGTTTTTCGTGTTAACAGCACTCAAGGAATTGGCCACTTAAAACGATGCTTGAATTTGGCTAAGGAGCTTAGTGTTCGGGGTTGTGGTAGTCATTTCATTTTAGATGAAAATGACTGTCTGAGTGACTATATCAGTGGTATTAACTACAGCGTCACCTTAATTGCTCATGGGACGAGTGAATATGATGATGCCCAACAAACTTTATCTATCGCTTACCAAGTAGGTGCTGAAGCTATCGTTGTTGACTCTTATCTATTAGGTAGAGAGTGGGAAAGCCAAATTCAAGATCAATTTAAACTTGTTGTAATAGATGATTTGGGTCGTGAACATTTAGCCAATACATTAATAGATATTAGATGGCGAGGAGATCAAACCGAAGCTTATTATCATCATTTGGTATCTCATGACTGTGAAACGCTTTTGGGACCTAAATATGCTTTACTTGAAAGTGTATATCACGACAGTTCGCGCGCAGATATAGAACGTTCTCATCTGCTATTTTCTCTCGGTGGTGGCGGGGATTGGGAGTTATTGACTCCTATAATTGAATTAGTGTGTCAGCTTAGGCCATGTCAGCCGATAGAAATTGTCCTAGGACCATCTGCAACAAATTATGACTCGATAATATCATTGCAGCATATTTATCCACAAGTTGAGATAAACAGAAGTCCAAAGAGTTTGTACCCAAGCTTTATTAGAGCACAGTTATTTGTTGGTGCGTTGGGTACTTCGTTGTATGAACTTGCTGCAACAAAAACACCTGCACTAACATTTAGTATGGCTAAAAATCAAGAGCATAATCAGAGCTGGTTGGATGATTTAGGGCACTGTTTACATCTGCCTGAGTTTTTATCTAGTGATCCGTTGGAAGTCGTTGAATTGATTAATATATTACTTGATAATTCAGACAAGCTAGCTGAGTACAGAAACCACAGTAAAGTTTGCGTCGATGGCAGGGGAGCTGCTAGAGTTTCAAGTTATTTATTATCACAACAGACACAGTCTGAAGCGGAAATACAGTCACTTTGTAAACGTGAATATCTACCTATAGCAGCAGATTTAACCGTTAGGATGGTAGACTTTTTTGATATTAATCGCTATTTACACGCCCGCAATAGTCAACATAATAACGTCAGAATGACTATCACGGAAGCTATCCCGACACTTGGTCACTACAAGTGGTGGCATCAAAATCAGCGTGAAAACTTTGTCGTTGAATTAGATGGTAATCCTCTCATCTATATTTGGCACCAATCACTAGAGCAAAACGGACAAACATACTTATATGGCGGCTGGTTTTCAGCCCTTGAGCAGGTTAATTTTGCGTATGTCCAGTTGGCATTAAACTGGCAGCTAAAACTCTGTGAGGAAGAATATCCTGATGGTATTTGGCTTGCAGTAATCCATAAAGACAATAAATTTGTTAATTTGCTGAATCAGCATAATGGTTTCAAAGCTATTGAGGTCGATAGTCCTCATTTTCAGGTTACACAATCAATTTTCCCATCAGCTGATCCTAAAAAGTTTAATTATGTAATGTTAACGAGAGAGAACGAGCATGGTTAATATATACCACCTTTTTCATCGAAATGTGGAAAAGTCGCCAGATAAGGTAGCAGTAGTATTTTCCGGAACGGAAGTTACCTACCGCTCGTTGTTTAATTACGTCCTAATTTTAAGTCGTTTTTTTAAGGAGCAGGGTCTAACACCGGGGCAGCGAATTGCATTGTTTGCACCCAATGGCATTGAATACCCTGTTGTATTGCTAGCTGCTGCGAAATTGGGTTTAGCTGTGGTACCGTTGCCAATAACCCTAAAGGGAGCTGCGTTAGAAATAGCGCTGAAGAAGACTCCTGTAAGTATGGCCATTTGTTGGCCCACTGTTAGTCGTACTTTACTGGAAAGTGCGGTTGTGAGAGAAGATGAGGTAATAACTATAGGTGAAAGCGTTCTCGGTGAACGTTGTTGGGAGGATATTTTCACCGATGTAGAACATGACGAAGAATACTCGGATGCAGCGCCTGAGTTGGACTTTATTTTGACTATGACGTCAGGCTCAACAGGTTCACCAAAACCAATCGTGTTAAGTCAAAAGTGTAAGATTGAACGCGCGTTTTCAGCAACGATAAATTACTATCAATTAACGTCAGATGATGTCATTTTGGTCGCAACACCGCTTTATCATTCCCTTGCCCAACGGGGGGTATTAATGCCGTTAATGCTCGGCGCTACAACTGTGATTTTACCTAAGTTTCAGTTACAAAGCTGGCTAGGTGCTATCGAACAGTATCAAGTCAGTTTCTTGTTTGCGGTGTCTTCACAGCTAGAGGGGTTAGTTGCCCAAGGTGTCGAAAACAAAGACATTTCCTCCGTCCGAATACTTGTGTCTTCATCAGCTGTTTTAAATACAGTGACGAAAGGGAAGTTATTAAAGTCACTTAGCTGCGAGTTTCATGAATGCTATGGTGCATCTGAAGTGGGGGTAGTAACGGACTTTTGTATCGATGATGAAGGTGGAAATCAGGGCAGTGTAGGTAAACCTCTCCCATTTGTTGATGTAAAGATCTGTGACGGCCACAGAAAGCCTGTTGAAATCGGAGTTGTCGGAGAAATTGCCTGTAAAACTACAACTCAATTTTCAGGTTATTTGAAACAGTTAGAGGCAACAAAAGCTGCATATGATGATACAGGTTATTTTTACACAGGCGATTTGGGCTACCTGAATAAGGAAGGTTTTCTATTTTATGTGGGTCGCAAAAAAGAGGTAATATCAAGTGGTGGCATCAATATTTACCCACAAGATATTGAAGAGGTAATAAAACGTCACCCCTTAGTTACTGATTGCGTTGCTTTTGGCGTTGCCGATCCTACTTTAGGAGAAGTCATTAAAGTAGTCTACGAGCAGGCGAAAGTACAACAAGAAGAAAGCCTTGAGCAAGCGTTACGTAAATTATGCTTCGCTGAATTGACCGATTATCAACAGCCTCGGATTATTGAAAAGTGTGACAATTTAGCCCGAAATGCGATGGGAAAAGTACTCCGGCAGCAAGTCAAAGAGACATACAGCTAGTCAGGTAGATAAGCACTTTAGAGAGTAATAGCATGAAGATTTCACTAATAGTACCAACTTACAACAGCGCTGAGTATATTCAAGCTTGTCTTGCAAGTTTGGTGACTCAATTAGAAGATTTCGCTGAGATCATCGTAATTGATGATTGCTCAACGGATGGTACTTTTGCGTTGTTATCAGCTTTTGCAGAGCGCAATCAAGCTGTGCATGTGCTCCAGACTGAGACTAATAGTGGTCCGGGAGTTGCGCGTAATTTGGGTATAGAGCATGCTAAAGGGGAGTGGATTTTATTTGTTGACAGTGATGACGCATTGACTGATCTAGCGTTAAAGCAGTTGATACAATTTGTTGATCCCGAAACCGTTAATTGTGATGTGGTGGCTTTTGACTGGCGATATAAAAAAGATAACGTTAACAATGAGACATTTCATTTTGAAGGTCGGTTTGATAAACCTGAATTTACAAATGAAAAAGCGTTGTTGTTAGAAAAATACGTAAAATTTAGAATGGATCATTCGGCAATTTACTTGATGATCAAGCGTCAATTATTGATAGAGCATCAGGTGTCCTTTGCTGGTGGCTTCCATGAAGATATTGACTTTACCTTTTTAGTGTACTGGCATGCAAGGGAAGTAAAATTACTGGATGAAGTTATTTATTTAAAAACCCCACGACCTGATTCAATAGTGAATTCGGTTAGCACGTCTCACATCAAAGGATTTTATCGTTCTTATGCAGTGATCCACACACTCCTCAAATCAGTTTCAAAGAACCAAAGCCTGCATACTGCTTTCTTAACCGGTGTAATTGGGTTGGTTGCTACTTGCATCAGGAAAATATTCTTAAAAGCGCCAAGTAAGGAGCTTCGAGAGCCTCTCTATGAATATACGTTTAAACAACTTAACGATTTTTCTGTGCCTATTGATAGCCTACCATTGGACAAAACCTATTACAGTTTGTTAGTAAAACACTTTCTTAATACCATGATGACGCATGAAACCGCAGCGCAGCGCCGAAGTGAAGTAATAGATGAATTCCTAGAAGAAAACGAAGGGAAAAAGTGGAGCTGTATAGACTTACATCACTCCGCGTTTCTTGCACCAAAAGAAATTCGTACTTGCTGTAAGCGTTTCTTTGTTGACAACGAAATGCGTGGCGACGTAACTATTGTTAATAGTGAGCAGCTAGAGCAATCCGAAAATCTAGTAAAAACGATAATGGATGCAAAGAAAAAGCTATTTGCAGATATCAATATGGGTGAGCCGACAGGTTGCGATGGTTGCCCTTACCTAGAGTTTAAACAGTGGGGGGCGATTGAATCTAGTAAAATTACAAAGGTATCGTATGAGCATCACTCAGTATGTAACTTGAAATGTAGCTACTGTAGCGATACTTACTACGGCGGAGAAAAGCCAGCTTACGACGTACTGGCTTTGCAAAAAGCATTATTAGATGAGCAACGACTGAGTGAAAAAGCGCTTTGCATTTGGGGTGGGGGGGAGCCTACCTCTGATAAGCATTTTTCTAAATTACTTTTGCAGACAACGGAGCGATTACCGCTATCAAGCAACCGGGTTATAACTAATGCGGTAGTGTTTAATAAAGCGATCTATGAGCTACTGCTCGCTAAGAAAGTTAGCATATTTACGAGTATAGATGCGGGGACTGAAGAAACGTTTGTCAAGATCCGGGGCAAAAACAGCTTACATAAGGTGATGGAAAACCTTGTAAAGTACTCCAGTGCTAATGCCGAAGCCGTTACGGTTAAATACATATTCACGGATGGAAATAAGTTTCAAGCGGAAATTCGTGCGTTTGCCGAGCTAATTGATCGATATCAGCTGAAAGCTTGTAATTTTCAGATAAGTTTTGATTTTAAAGAAGAGCGTATTAGCAGCGATGATTTGGTGCTTATTGTGCGTTTATATAAATCATTAAAGCAGCTTGGCGCACACGTGGTTTATTTAGACGACTTGATACTCATGCGTATCGGAGAGTTAAGCGTTGATGAAGAGGCGTTGTTAGCGGATAAATTGGAGCTGGCTGGGCTGAATGATATCGTCGCGTTAGCGGACTCCAAAGTGCCTGTTGCTCTTTGGGGGGCAGGAGAAACAGCACGTCTGTTATTGGAGCATAGCAACTACTTCAAAAGAGTCGAGTTAGCTTATTTTATTGATCCAGACCCCAATAAAATTGGAACCACGTTTATGGGTAAACCGGTTTATGCACCAGATATGCTGACAAAAACCCAGACACCGGTGTTTATCGCAGCGGTTCAGTACTATGCTCCGATATATAGAGAATTTAAGCAACTAGGCTTGCCTGACAGCCGTTTGATTAACAAGCTTATTATCTAATCAGAACAGCGGACAAACTGGAAGGCCGATTGCACGTTTACGGCTGGCTTTGAGGCTACACGATGTAAAAGCACTATTATGTTCAGCACAAGGTGAGCTACAAAAGATAGGTTGAACAACACCTTATGCAAGGGGGAGATATCCCGAAAGTGATTTTTATTTTAGTGGTATGAAGAGCTAAACCGAAGGTAAAAGTCGTTAGCAAAGCTTGGCTCATTCAGAACTCAAGAGCGAAGTGTTTGATGCAATTGGCTGAAAATTTATTCCCTAAAATTGATTAGGGAATAAATAAGGTCTATTGAAACGATATTAATTCGCTATTTTTTCCCAAGTACCAGAGTGTACAGATTCTTTGGCGGCTTTAAATAGGCACAGACCTGCTTTAGCTTGCTCTAGGCCAAATACGTAGTCATTGCTTTTCTTTTCACCTTCCAGATATAAGCATAGCTCGTGGTGTATATCTGCGTATAGGTTAGCGAATGCTTCGACAAACCCGGTAGGGTGGCCTGGCTTCATACGGTTATACCGAAATTGACCTGCGTACTCACATTGCCCAGCGCGGTCCAAAATTTCTCTGCGGCCATCATTATAGTTGAGTTCAAGTTCATCTGGGTTGAGTTGATACCAAAACGCACTCCCTTTTTCACCATAAATGCGCACTTTTAAGCCATTCCTATGTCCTATTGCTGTCTTAGACATCCACATACTACCTTTAATATTACATGGATATTTTAATAGCATATGTACATCATCTACTAAATTTGGGTACTGCGAGTGATTCGCAAATTCTGCTATGGTTTCGTTTGGTTCAATGTCGAGCAAGTAAGTGGACAAGTGATGTAAATGAACGCCTAAATCCAAACAAATTGTTGGAACTTCGCTGTCGTGTAAGCGCCAAGCCTGAGGGCTAGAAGCTTTCCCCGCAATATCTGGAGGTCTACGAAAACCCTCTTGAGGCATCTCTAAATGAACTTTCTGTATGGTTCCCAGCTTATCGTGCTTAATCAGATGCTTTAGCTCTCTGATCATGGCATAACCTGAATAGTTATAGGTAACTGCTAAGAAGTGCTTACTGGCGTTATAAGTCTTCTCGAGAGTTGCTATTTCAAGTGGGCCGCAAACTAATGATTTTTCGCAAATTACGGGTATATCTTGCTCCAACAAAGTTGTGAGAACTTCGATATGGTGGGGTGTAGGTGTCAGTATAACAAATGCATCTACGTTACTTTTCTCTTTTTTTATAAGCTCTTTCCAGCAACGATAAGTGCGTTGCTCTGATATACCCCAGCGATTTGAGGTTGCAATGTTTTGTTCCGTATCTCGTGAAAAAGCACCAGCAACAACGGTGAATTTGTTGTCGAGTTGAGTGGCTGCAAAGTGTACATAACCGACAGCTGAATTATTGCCACCACCAATGAACGCAAGCTTTAGTGGGGACTGTTTTGTCTTCATTTGCATTTTAATTCCTATTCGTTATGGCCACAGTGCGGGGTTGGTTAACGCTAAATCATCCACACTCAAATCTGGCAAGTCACTTGAAGCTATGTGAATCGCATTCTCAAAAGCTGATAGTATGTCAGTAAGCTCTCGAGCCTTATTTACTCCAACAACACAGTGATCTATCGCTTTTTGCTGTAATACATAAGCGAGGCTAATAACTAACTTGGAGGTATTGAAGGTCTCTGCGAGTTTTGAAATCTGTTCAAGGTTGCTTATCCAAGTCTTGAAGTAAGGCGGTACTTTGTCAGATTCCATCAAAAGCAACCCCTGTAGAAATATACTTCGAGCATGAACTTCAATTCCTCGTTGTCGGAATTGAGCTAACCATCCTGTCTGTTCAAAGTATCTGTCCAATACATTGTATGGTAGTTGAACTAGATCAAGCTGATAAAGTGATAAGAGCTGTTTACAGTCAGCATTGGCATACATCGATACACCTAGCTTTGAAATTTTTTTTTCACTTTGGAGGGCTGTTAGTCTTTGCCAGATTGCTTCTACTCCGGGCTTTAGGAGATCTGCACTTTGGTGAAATAACACGCCGTGTAAAGAGTCGGCGCCGAGTTCCTCAAAAGCACTTTCAATATATTGCAGGTAATGGTCTACATCCGACTTTTCGAAGTAAGCTTTGTTGAGCGGAGGAAGTTTCGTGATCAGATTGAAATCACGTTTGGCTACATGATGATCGTTTAGGACGTTGTGACTATTGCCGTAACCGATAGCAGTATCAATCAAGTTGATATTATTTTTTTCAGCAATCTCTAGAATTTGAGCCACTTCTGCTGTGCCCGGTCTGCCATCAAAATTACTCACTCCATAATCTAAACCAAATTGAACTGTACCTAGTGCTAACTTCATAATAGCTCCGACAATATGGACGAGATGTAAGCAATATCTTGTGTTGTCAAATTAGGGTGTAGAGGCAAAGTAATGGCACGTTTATAGTACGCTTCCGCATTGGGAAAATCACCTTTTTTAAATCCGAGAGATTGGTAAAACGGCTGTAAATGAATCGGGATATAATGGACGTGTGCAAACACTCCCTTATCGCGTAAATGTGTGACCACGTATTTTTGGTCCAAGCCTTCAGGTAGCAGCACGATATAAAGGTGATAGGAGGAGCGACGATTAGATAGCCGAGTTAAATGGCAAAGCTGCTTAGGCAAATTATCACTGTAAATCTCAGCCAACTGGTTTCGCCGAGTGACAAAATCTTCTAGGCGCGACATTTGACTTAGTCCGAGAGCAGCTTGTATATCTGTCAGTCGATAATTAAAGCCTAAAGATTGCTGTTCATAATACCAAGGGCCATGACTTTGCTGGACTAATTCTTTTGGATCAGAGGTAATACCGTGGCTTCTAAATGACTTGGCTCTGTGTGCTAGTTGTCCATGCTTGGTTGTAAGCATGCCTCCTTCAGCACTTGTGACAATCTTTACTGGATGAAAGCTAAATACGCAGATATCACTGTATTTACAGTTTCCTACAGGTTCCCCATTGTAATTCGCACCGATAGCGTGGGAGGCATCCTCTATTACTTTAAATCCATATTTTTTCGACAGTTCAGCAATTTCATACATATCGCAAGGCTGACCTGCAAGGTGCACTGGAATGATAGCTTTGGGTAATTTATTTTCAGATTTTGATTGCTCAAGTTTTTTTGTCAAAGCTTGAATCGACATATTACCCGTTTGGGTGTCTATATCAACAAAGTCGATGCTTGCACCGCAATATAGGGCACAGTTACTACTTGCTACGAATGAGACTGGTGATGTCCAAACGATATCATCTGGACCGATTTCTAATGCTAAGCACGCTATGTGCAAAGCTGAAGTAGCACTATTACATGCGATAGCATGTTCAACATTGCAGTGTTGCGCAACTTTTAACTCAAAATCTTGAACTTTAGGGCCTTGGGTTAGCCAGTCTGACTTTAGAACTTCAATGACAGCATCTATATCATCTTGATTAATATCTTGTCTGCCATATGGGATCATTTAATTGCCTCAATGTTAAATGCCAATATTTCTTCAACAGACATATAATCAGGGTTATCGAGAGAGTTAAATTCGAAGTTAGTACTAACAGGGTGGCCTTTTTCGCCAATTGCGTTGATCGTAAAGTCGTTACTTCGACTACTGAACTTTATACCTGGAGCGATAACGAAATGATCGTCATATTCAAAAGTATCAAAGCATAAGTCTGCAGGACACATTACTTCGTGAAGTTTTTCGCCTGGACGTATACCAATAATTTTCTGCGGTAAGTTGGGGGCCATCGCGGTCGCCAAATCCGTAATCTTTATGGAAGGTATCTTTGGAACGAAGATTTCACCACCTAGCATCCGCTCAAAATTCTTTAGTACAAAGTCAACCCCTTGCTGCAGGCTTATCCAAAAACGGGTCATTTCAGGATGTGTGATAGGAATGTGATCTTTACCTTCATCAATGAACTTTTGAAAGACAGGAACTACAGAGCCTCTGGAGCAGACAACATTGCCATAACGGACAACGGAAAAAAGAGTTTTATGTCCACCTGCAATATTGTTCGCAGCGACGAAGAGTTTATCTGATGCGAGCTTCGTAGCACCGTATAAATTAATTGGATTTGCTGCTTTATCTGTAGAAAGTGCGATAACCTTTTCTACATCATTATCTAAAGCGGCTTCAATCACATTTTCAGCCCCATTAATATTGGTTTTAATACACTCCATAGGATTATATTCAGCAGCAGGAACTTGTTTCAATGCAGCGGCATGAATGACGTAGTTGACGCCTTGCATTGCTCTTCGTAACCTATCTTTATCTCGTACATCTCCGATAAAGTATCGCATGCAGCGTTGATTAAACTCTTGTTGCATCTCAAACTGTTTTAACTCATCTCGAGAAAAGATAATGATTTTTTTAGGCTTGTATCTCTCGAGCAAAGTTTTTACATATTTTTTGCCAAAAGAGCCTGTGCCGCCGGTTATTAAAATGGTTTTATTATCAAACATAGGGTGTCCACCTACAGGTGCAATCAAAACTTTACAGTATCGAGTATCGAAACTGCTCTAGATATCTCACCGATACAATAAATTAGCTACTACTCAATACTTTATATCACTTCTATGTGTTTTGCAGTATTTATGCCAGTCATTGCAGGAAATTTAACGGCTATGGTGACTTTTTGCTCACAATAGCGTAGATTTAACCTAATGATAGTGAATGGGGGTATATATGAAAATCCAATCACAAAGTACTGCTTTTTTTAATCGCACGGAGCAGACTGCTAATAAACTCAATCAACAGCTGGCTTCTGGTAAGAAGGTTAATTCTGCTGCAGACGATGCTGCGGCTTTGCAGATCATTAATCGTTTGACGTCTCAACAGGACGGCTACAGTCAATCTATTCGTAACGCATATGATGGTATCTCGTATTCGCAAACCGCTGACTCGGCATTGTCTGGAGTGAATGATGCGGTTTCCCGGATTAGAGAATTATCGATTCAAGCCGGTAATGGGGCGTTGACAGATAGTGACCGTCAAGCATTGCAAGAGGAAGTATCGCAGTTGCAAACGCAAATCAGCGAAACGTTTGAAAATACTACATTTGGTGGCGCACAAATTTTTGACGGTGAGTCTCGTAGTTTTCAGGTAGGTCCCGACGCTAATACCACTCAGTCGCTACAGCAGACTGATGGTGGTTTTGCCAGTGCAATATTGAGTGTAGACATTTCGACGCAGGCGGGCGCACAAGCTGCCATTGATGCGGCAGATACAGTCTCTGAGGATTTAAACAGCCAACGCGCGGAGCTTGGCGCATTTGAAAATGCGGTATCTAGTACAATTCGCTCTGCAAGTAACCAACGTGAGAACATTGCGGCGAGCCAAAGTCGAATTCAAGACACCGATTACGCGCAAGCGGTGAGCGATCAAGTTGCCAACGATATTTTATCGCAAGCTTCTATTGCTTTGCGTGGTCAAGCTAATCAGTCTGCATCATCGGTACTAGGTTTATTATAAATTAATACCAAAGTATTGATATAGAACAGCTCTAGTGGCGATTTTTTGGCGTTAATGTCAAAAAGTTGCCACTTAGGTATTGCATCCCCCTTAATCTCTCTTACAATCTAACTATTGAAAAAATTTTAAGTAGATTGGTTCTCAAGCAATGGTCTTGATCTTAGATAACAACAACAAAAGAGCGATCGGATTAGGTGCGGCACTTAGTTTTGTCGGTCAAGCAAATGAAGTGCTGGCCGAAGAGCGTTATGAGCCCAAGATCCTTGATAACAACCAAGAACCAATTTTTGTGCTAGGCGCTTTGCAAAGCTTAACACACGAAGCGTTGATAAAATCTCATCCCGCCGTCCCGTTTTTATTAATAGGTGAAACGCTCAGGCCGCTACTTGCATTACCGAATGTAATAGGGCTTATCACCGAACCCTTTGGGCAAGAAGTCACGATGCAATTGCTACATGACTGTCAGCAATATTTACGTATGCTTCCAAATAAAGAGAACAAGCTACTAAATAAGAGCTTTGATGGTTTAGTTGGGGAAACCGAAGCGGTTAAAAACGTTCGTTTCTTGATTTCTCAAGTGGCTAAAACCGACGCCAATGTCCTTATTTTGGGTGAATCGGGAACCGGTAAGGAAGTGGTTGCACGTAACGTACACTTATTGTCTAAACGTGCACAGGGACCATTTGTGCCAGTTAACTGTGGTGCTATCCCTGGGGAGTTGTTAGAAAGCGAGCTTTTTGGTCATGAAAAAGGCGCGTTTACTGGCGCGATTTCAGCCAGAAAAGGGCGTTTTGAACTGGCGCAAGGAGGTACGCTTTTTCTCGATGAAATCGGTGATATGCCACTGCAAATGCAGGTGAAATTGTTACGAGTTTTACAAGAACGCACCTATGAACGAGTAGGGGGCACAAAGCCGATTCAGGCGGATGTTCGTGTGATTGCCGCAACGCACCGTAATCTTGAAACCATGATTGAAAACGGCAAGTTTCGCGAAGACTTATTTTATAGACTCAATGTATTCCCCATTGAAAACCCCTCTTTAAACGAGCGTGCGGAAGATATTGCGCTACTGCTAAAAGAACTAACACGTAGAGTAAATGAACAAACGGGCAATTCGGTTAAGTTTACGGATAGAGCCGTAGACAGCTTAAAGTCGCACGCTTGGCCTGGGAATATTCGAGAGCTTGCAAACCTTGTGGAACGAATGGTGATTATGTTCCCAGACAAGGTTGTCGATGTGACTGATTTACCACAAAAGTACCGCTATATAGAAGTCGAAGCGTTTGAGCCTGAATATCCAGAAGAACTTTTGGAAAAAGATGCCTTCAACGAACTATTTAGCGATGGTTTTAGTGACGATGAAGAGGATATGGTAGCAGAAGATTTTGCGCCGCAAGCATCGAATGTTGGCTTACTGCCGGACGAGGGGATAGAGTTAAAAGAATATTTAGCAGAGCTTGAAATTGATTTGATCACTCAAGCTTTAGAGCGCTACGATTATGTGGTTGCTCGCGCGGCTGAAATCTTGGGCGTTCGCCGTACAACATTAGTTGAGAAGATGAAAAAGTATAATCTCAATCGTGATTGATAGTTCATCAATTACTACCTAACCTGAACTCGGGATAAGAAGTAAGTTAATCCACTAAAATCACTAAATTCAAAAGCGAAGTATCACTCTAGCCAGAAGTTATTTCTTAATACAAGGCAAATTTGTGCGTCAATAGCTGGCCTATTGTAAGCAAATTTAACGCAGTAGTAAGGGGTAACAGCTGCTAGAGAACAAGTTGTTATTCCAAGTTCAGGTTACCTAATCAACTCAACAAGGCCGCTTAATACGCGGCCTTGTGTTTTATTGTTTAAAGTCGAGTAAAATCCAAGTCTTGATAACTGGCAATAATGGTTTGTTTGCAAAAACAGTTATCGGCATGGTCGTTAACCATGCCGCAAGCTTGCATATGTGCATACACGGTCGTTGAGCCTAAAAACTTAAATCCACGTTTTTTTAAGTCCTTGGCAAATTTGTCGCTGAGTTCACTGGTGGCAACGGCATCGTGTTTGTCATGTATGGGATTGATAACAGGCTTGTAATTAACAAATTGCCACTGGTATTTTGCAAAGCTGCCAAACTCTTGCTGAATTTCAATAAATCGCTTAGCGTTGTTTATCGTGGCTGCGATTTTTGCACGGTTTCTGATAATTCCGTCAAATGCTAATAGCCGCTCGACATCTTGCTCTGTCATCTGGCTCACTTTGTGTACATCAAAATCGTGGAATGCTTTTCTATAGCCTTCACGTTTTTTCAAAATGGTATACCAGCTTAAGCCAGCTTGTGCAGATTCCAATGTGATAAACTCAAACAAGCTCTGGTCATCTAGTACAGGTCTTCCCCATTCCTTATCATGGTATTCAACATAATCGGGTTTGCTCTCGTCTACCCAGCCGCATCGTATTGTCATTGTTGGCTCTCTTCTATCTAATTGTGAGTATGAATAAGCTAAATGATTTACTACGCCAACTACTCATTGCGGCATCACATTTGGCTTTCAAAAACTCTAGCATAATGCTGTATATAAAAACAGTGTCAATAAATTGATATTGTTAAGTGTTATGTAACTCTATGTTTTAAATGGAATATAAAGTTGGATCGTTTTTTGCTTTTATCCATTGAGTTTATTTTTAAGAGAGCGGAAAAATGGCATTAGCACATGTTATTAATCCACAATTTGTACCAACGACGAATCGCTACAACCCCTGTTTGCTGCAAGAAGCCTACGTAGGTGAGCTAAGCGACCTTAGGCAGCAGGCGAGTTGGTTAAGTCATCTTGTTGATACTATGCCTGCGGGTGTCGTGGTACTTGATGGTCAAGGTATGATTGCCAAGGCAAATCAAATCGCGATGGATATGTTGGGTGAACCACTCGAAGGTGAAAAGTGGTTTAGCGTTATTCAGCGTTCATTTCGACCACAGCAGGACGATGGTCATGAAGTCTCTCTTAAAGATGGCAGAAGAATTAAGTTAGATATAACCGCGCTAACACCAGAACCTGGGCAACTTATTTTAATGACAGATCTCACCGAGACGCGCCGGCTTCAAAGCCGTGTTGCGCATATGCAAAGGTTAAGTGCGTTAGGAAAAATGGTTGCTTCATTGGCGCATCAAGTGCGTACGCCGTTATCGGCTGCGATGTTATATGGTGCAAATCTTGGTGCAGCTAATCTTCCTTCGGCTTCTCGAGAAAAGTTTCACGATAAGTTGATGTCTCGGCTAAAAGACTTAGAAAGCCAAGTTAATGACATGCTGCTGTTTGCTAAAAGCGGTGAACAACAAGTGGTTGAGCGAGTGTCAATGCAACAATTATTAAGTGAAGTCAAAGCGGGTGCTGACGCTATGGTTGAGCTTAACCAAGCAAAATTGGAAGCATTTTTACCCGAGCCAGATATCGAAATATTAGGTAATCGTACTGCGCTTGCAAGTGCGATCCAAAACCTGATCCACAACAGTATTCAAATAATTGGCAGTGCGGCACACATTGAACTTAATGCAGAGCGCGAGCCGTGTGGCGAGTATGTACGTATCTCAGTTGTTGATAATGGACCTGGCATCGATGAAACCTTAGTAGACAAGTTGTTTGAACCATTTTTTACAACTAAGTCGCAGGGGACTGGGCTAGGACTTGCGGTGGTTAATTCGGTCGCTAACGCGCACAAAGGGTTTGCGCAGGCAGACAATGTTGAAGGTAAGGGTGCGCGTTTTAGCTTGGTACTACCACTAATTGAGGCGGAGGAACTATGAGTAACAGAGTTTTAGTTGTCGAAGATGATGCTGGTTTAAGAGAAGCACTCATCGATACATTGCAGCTTTCAAATATCGAGTGCGTAGAAGCAAGTTGTGCGGAACAAGCCGTTTTATTGCTAAAGCAGGAAACCTTTTCTTTGGTGGTGAGTGATGTGCAAATGGGTGCCATGAGTGGGCTTGACTTGTTAAAGACCATTAAACTCAACTATCCCGAATTACCGGTATTGATGATGACAGCATACGCGACCATTGATGATGCGGTTGAAGCGATGAGATTGGGTGCCATCGACTATATGGCTAAGCCATTTGCGCCTGAAGTATTGCTCAATATGGTTGGACGTTATCTACCTGAGAAGGAAAAAGAGACAGACGGCCCCATTGTTGCCGATCCAAAGAGTATTAAACTACTTGAACTGGCTGCAAAAGTAGCTAAGTCGGATGCCAGCGTTATGGTACTTGGACCGAGCGGTTCAGGTAAAGAAGTGTTGGCTCGCTATATTCACGATAAATCCGACAGAGCAGACGAGCCTTTTATCGCAATTAACTGCGCTGCAATCCCAGAAAATATGCTCGAAGCGACCCTGTTTGGTTACGAAAAGGGGGCATTTACAGGTGCCATTCAGGCGTGTCCAGGTAAGTTTGAACAAGCACAAAAGGGAACGATTTTGCTTGATGAGATCACAGAGATGGATTTGGGATTACAAGCAAAATTACTTCGCGTGTTACAAGAGCGGGAAGTAGAGCGTTTAGGCAGTAGAAAAACCATTTCACTGGACGTCAGAGTGTTGGCAACCAGTAACCGCGATTTAAAAGAAGCGGTGGAGGATGGGGTATTTAGAGAAGATTTATATTATCGCCTCAATGTTTTCCCGCTAGAGTGGTTGTCACTGAAGGATAGAGCGGGTGATATCGCGGTGTTAGCCGAGCATTTGTTGGTAAGACATACGCAAAAAGCAGGCAAGCCAACACCTATATTAAGCAGCGGTGCAAAGCACAAGCTCAGTTCGCACAGTTGGCCTGGAAACGTAAGAGAGCTAGATAACGTTATTCAACGTGCCCTGATTTTGTTCCAAGGTAATGAAATTCAAGAAGATGATATTTTTATCGAAAATTTCTCACCGATGGCTTTGATTGAGTCTGCACCACTTGTAAATCATGAAGCATCAGCTTTAATGGAGCGCTCTCAAGGTGAGGATGAGATCATTAGCTATAAAGATGAGTTACAGGATAAAGAACACCAAATTATTTTAGATACACTGGCAAAGTTTAATGGAAAACGTAAAGAGGTGGCGGAGGTATTGGGTATGAGTCCTCGCACACTTCGCTACAAGCTGGCAAAAATGCGAGATTTAGGGATTGCGTTACCCGCTTAGCCTAAGATACCTGAGCTTAAAAACAATGAGTTAGCTTATTTCTTTTCCAAACCTCAGGTTAAGCTTTATCTGTTAATTCAAATTTACTCAGGCGCCTATAAAGATCAGCAGATTTTAGGCGCCTAGTTTTCACTTCTATGCACTGCCAATTTTTCGACATGATTAAAATATTATAAGATGCTGAAAATAAAGGGTTTTAAGTTGGCACGTTTTCTGCTTTATTACAGGTAACTAAGAGTTATTTTGAGTAAAGCATCATGAAAGTACAATCATCAGCGCTATTTCAAGAAATGCAGGCAATGGCTGCAGAAGCGACGAGAAACACACAGCCATCAGTGCAGCCGGTTAAGACTGCGGCATCTTCGTCGGCTCAGTTTGGCGATTTACTCTCAGACGCACTTAATACGGTTCATGGCTTACAACAAGAAGCGAAACAAAAAGTCACCGCTGTTGAAATGGGTGACAGAAGCGTTTCTCTTGCAGAAGCCATGATAGCGAAACAAAAATCGTCGGTCGCTTTTGAGGCAACAGTGCAAGTTCGTAATAAACTTGTTGAGGCCTATAAAGAAATCATGAGCATGCCAGTTTAATTGAGTGACTGTGGAGAGTAATCGTGGCTACTAATCAATCAACAGATCTTACGCTTTCCGATGCAGCGCTGAATAATGACAGCGGTTCGGATGAGCAACAAGAGCAAAAATCAGGCTACTTCAGTGCGCTAAGCGGTGTTGATATGTTGCGCCAGGTTACTCTGGTTATTGCCCTTGCTATTTGTTTAGCAATCGCAATCTTTATTATCATTTGGGCGCGCCAACCAGATATGCGCCCACTTGGTAAATATCCAACAGAAGAACTCGTTGAAACGTTAGACTTTTTAGACCAACAAAAAATTGAATACCAATTAGATGGTAATACCATTTTAGTCGCTGAGTCGGACTATCAAGACATAAAACTACGCATGGCGCGTGACGGTTTTACCCAGTCTCCGAGTTCTGGCACTGATATTCTGATGCAAGATATGGGTTTTGGTGTTAGCCAACGTCTTGAAAGAGAGCGCTTAAAGCATAGCCGTGAGCAACAACTTGCAAGAACAATTGAAGAGTTACAAGACGTAAATCGTGCAAAAGTGTTGCTTGCAATACCAAAAGAAAACGTCTTTGCGCGTCGCGAGAAAAAGCCCTCAGCAACCGTAGTTATTACCCTTAAACGTGGCAAAACGCTTGGCGGCGAAGAAGTTGATTCAATCGTAGACATCGTGGCATCAGCGGTACAAGGCCTAGAACCTTCACGCGTGACCGTCACCGATCAAAACGGTCGTCTACTCAACTCTGGTTCTCAAGACTCTTTAGCTGCACGCTCGAGAAAAGAGTATGAAATCGAACGTAAGCGTGAACAAGAGTATCTAGAAAAAATTGATAGCATCCTGATCCCAACTGTAGGTCTTGGTAACTTTACCGCGCAGGTTGACTTAACGATGGACTTCAGCGCAGTTGAAGAAACGCAAAAACGTTATAACCCAGATTTACCTGCGGTTCGTAGCGAAACGACGTATGAAGAAAATAATATTGGTGGTTTAGCTGTAGGTATTCCGGGGGCACTGACTAATCAACCTCCCATAAACTCGAATATCCCAGAGGTTGCTGGGCAAGGCGGCAATGGTCAAAGTGCAACACCAAGCAGCAATCAAAAAGAAGCAACCCGTAACTATGAGCTGGATACCACTATTAGCCATAAACGCCAGCAAACAGGAGTTATTCGCCGGATCAGTGTGAGTGTGGCCGTTGACTACCTCGCAAAACCTGATGCTGAAGGTAACATGGCAATGGCGCCGCGTACGCAAGAAGAGTTAAATAACATCCGTCGTTTGCTACAAGGTGGTGTGGGCTTTGATATGCAGCGAGGTGATGCGCTAGAGGTAGTGACTGTGCCATTCGTACGTGAAGACCTCACTGAAATGCAAGAGATACCACTTTGGGAGCAAGATTGGTTCCAAAAGACAATCCGTCTTGCAGCAGGTACCTTAGTGATCATTGTGCTAATCTTAGCGGTAGTAAGACCTATGCTTAAGCGTCTAATTTACCCAGATGATACGCTAGAAGATTTTGATGAAGATGCGTTGACCAGTGGTGTAGATTTAGGTGACAGTACACTCGATATGCTAAATAACGAATTCGATGAGTCTGCGGTTGGCTTCTCTTCTGACGGTAGATTACAATTGCCAGACTTACATGGCGACGAGGACTTACTCAAAGCAGTACGTGCCCTAGTTGCTAACGAACCAGAACTCTCATCACAAGTTGTGAAAGCGTGGTTGACAGAAGATGACTGATCAAGAACAAAAACAATTGCCCGCAGCCTTTGACGTTGACAAGCTAGATGGCGTCGACAAGGCTGCCATCTTACTGCTTAGTTTGACTGAAGAAGATGCGGCTCAGATTTTGAAACACTTAGAGCCAAAACAAGTGCAAAAGGTCGGTATGGCAATGGCCTCCATGGATGACCTATCTCAGGCTAAAATAGCAGCTGTGCACAATTTGTTTATCGAACAAATTCAAAGTTTTAGTACAATTGGTTTCCAATCGGAAGATTTCATTAAGAAGGCGCTAACCGCAGCACTTGGTGAAGACAAAGCGGCAAGTCTTATTGACCAAATCGTTATGGGCTCCGGTGCAAAAGGGTTGGATTCGTTGAAGTGGATGGACTCGAAGCAAGTTGCCAATATTATCCGCAACGAACACCCGCAGATCCAAACGATTGTATTGTCTTATCTCGAGCCTGAGCAATCCGCCGAAATCTTGTCTCAGTTTCCTGAGAAAGTACGCTTAGATTTAACAATGCGTATTGCAAACTTAGAAGAAGTACAACCTGCGGCACTGCAAGAACTCAACGAGATCATGGAGAAGCAGTTCGCTGGTCAAGCTGGTGCACAAGCAGCGAAAATGGGTGGCTTAAAAGCCGCTGCAGATATCATGAACTACTTGGATACCAATATTGAAGGTCAGTTGATGGATTCAATCCGAGAACATGACGAAGAAATGTCGCAACAAATTCAAGACCTCATGTTTGTGTTTGAAAACTTGATGGATGTCGAAGACAGAGGTATCCAGGCTATTCTGCGTGAAGTACAGCAAGACGTACTGATGAAAGCAATTAAAGGCGCGGACGAATCTTTAAAAGAAAAGATTATGAAGAATATGTCTAAGCGTGCTGCTGAGATGATGCAAGATGACCTTGAGGCTATGCCTCCAGTGCGGATCAGTGAAGTGGAAGCTGCACAAAAAGAAATTTTGGCAACGGCTAGACGTTTGGCTGACTCAGGCGAAATTATGCTTGGTGGCGGTGGTGGTGAGGAGTTCCTATAAACCATGGTCGATAAAAAGTTGTATAAAGGCCGCCCAGTCAGCACCGAAGCGCTGGATGAGTTATTAGAAAACTGGCCTATTCCAGATGTTACGGATAAGCCCGAAAAATTCCGCGGTCGTTCGACCGCATTCGGTACACCGCTTGAAGAGTTGTATACGAAAAAGCAGGCACACCCCGAACCTGAGCCACAAGAGCCTGAATTTCCTACTTTGACCATTGAAGAGTTAGAGCAGATCCGCCAGGACGCCTACGACGAAGGAATAAAGCAAGGCCATGAGCAGGGCTATATTGAAGGCTTTGACAAAGGGGTTTCTGAAGGTAAAGAAGCCGGTTATAAAGAAGGCGTAGAAATAGGTAAAGAAAAGGGACTTGAGGAAGCACAACCGCTTATTGAAGAGAGGATGAAGGCGCTATCCACTATACTAGATGGCATGCAAACGCCACTGAAAAAGGTTGATGATGAGTGTGAAAAGCAGCTGGTTGTACTTGTCAATTTATTGGCGGAGCAGGTTATTTTTAAAGAGCTTAAGACCACGCCTGACCTCATTTTAAACGCGTTGAAAAAAGCAATGGACGCGTTGCCTGTCAAAGATCAAACAGTACGCATCCATCTGCATCCAGAAGATTTGGCCTTAGTGCAAGTCATGTACGGCGAAGAACATATACAATCACAGCATTGGCAGTTACTTCCAGAGCCGACGTTGGACAGAGGTGGCTGCGAGGTGAAAACGCCACAGTCATCCATTGATATGACGCTTAAGAACCGTATTAGCGAAGTGTTGGAATCATTTTTGCAAGATAGCGGTATAAACCAATAATACTGCACTGTTATCTAGATAAGCGAAGCAATCAAATCAGGATAACGATGCCTTCCTAAGGTAATTGCGAACATGTCGACATCTGCTGCTATGAGCGAGCGCATCAGTAAGTATCAGAAATTTATTAAACCATATGGGGTTGCGGTTGCAGGCAGCCTCACCCGTGTGGTTGGCCTCACCCTTGAAGCTAGGGGGCTAAGTGCTCCCGTCGGCAGCCAATGTAAAATCGAGACACTGGGCGGTTTTATTGATGCAGAAGTCATCGGTTTCAATCAAGAAACGCTTTACCTTATGCCAAACGATCATATTACAGGCGTCCTTCCTGGAGCGCGAGTGATCCCAAAAGTTAAGGATGCTGGATTACCTGTCGGAATGGGTCTACTTGGCCGCGTGGTTGACGGACTTGGTAGGCCACTAGATGGCCTTGGAGCCATTGACGCTGAGAAGCATCTGAAATTTGCCGCAGCGCCCATTAACCCACTTGCAAGGCGTCCAATCGACTCACCAATGGACGTAGGTGTACGCGCGATAAATTCGATCGTGACAGTGGGTCAAGGCCAACGTATGGGTCTGTTTGCAGGGAGTGGTGTGGGTAAATCGGTACTGCTTGGCATGATGACACGAGGCAGTGAGGCGGATGTTATCGTCGTTGGCTTGGTCGGTGAACGCGGTCGTGAGGTGAAAGAATTTATTGATGAGATTTTGGGCGTCGAGGGTAGACGCCGCTCCGTCGTGGTTGCCGCTCCCGCCGATGCCTCACCGCTGATGCGCTTAAAAGGCTGTGAGAGTGCAGTGACTATTGCGGAGTATTTCCGCGATCAAGGATTAAACGTACTGTTATTACTGGATTCGGTGACGCGTTATGCCATGGCACAGCGTGAGATAGCGCTTGCGGTTGGTGAGCCGCCAGCCACAAAAGGATATCCGCCTTCCGTGTTTGCAAAGCTCCCAGCATTGGTTGAGCGCGCAGGTAATGGTGGTGAAGGACAAGGCTCAATTACCGCATTCTTTACGGTATTGAGTGAAGGTGATGATATGCAAGACCCCATTGCCGATGCTGCTCGAGCTATTTTGGATGGTCATATTGTGTTATCACGAGAGCTTGCCGATAGTGGTCATTATCCAGCGATAGATATTGAAAAGTCCATTAGTCGAGTCATGCCTCAAGTGGTATCAGAGGCACATATGCAGCAAGCCAGAGTGCTCAAACAAGTCTATTCAATGTACCAGCAAAATAAAGACATGATCACCTTAGGTGCTTATCAACGTGGCAGTGATCAGATGTTAGATCAGGCGATAAATATGATGCCTGCGGTGAATAACTTCCTTCAGCAAGGCATGAAAGACGTGATCAATTATGACGAGTGTTTACAAGGCCTCGCTAAGCTACTAGGACAAGCATAATGGCAAATAACAAACTGACTTTATTGCTTAAGCTAGAAAAAGACAAAGAAGATAGCCTTCGAGCGAACTTTGTTCAAGCCCAGCAGCACTTAGCAACAAACCAACAACGGTTATCGGGACTAAACGATTTTCGTCTGGAATACAGCATGCAGCTTCATAGTAAAGCACAAGTTGGTCTGTCTAGTGGCGGATTCAATCAATATCATAACTTTATTAATAAGATTGAGCAGGCAATTGATCAGCAAGCAAAAACGGTCAACACCGCGAAGCAGGTGGTTGAACAACGTCGCAAGCTATGGCTAGCGCAACAGGCTAAAACGAAGGCAATTGAAAAGCTTATCGAGAAGCAAGCCCTCGCGAAGCAAACTCGTCTTGCCAAAGCAGAGCAAAAGATGCTTGATGAGTTTGCAACGAATCAGTTTGTACGAAGAGAGCGTGCTTGGTAAGTTGGCTCGAAATATGCTTCGTAATAATTAGCGTTTTATTATTTAGGTAGTTCACTCGTAAAAGTCACTAATATTCATAGTGTTGGTTTTTAACGGTGTATTACAACGGCAGGACATTGCCACTTTATGAGGTAGCTTTAAGATGAATCTAATGCTTGCATCCATGCTGCAACGAGGCAGTAACGAGGTTGATATTAAAGAAAAATCCCAAGATATGGATGCTGAGGGTTCTGAGGGCGGCTCTGGGTTTAGTGCTTTAATGGCTGAGCTAGCGGAACAAGAGAGTGCAAGCAAGCAGGTAAAAGAATCTGCAGATCCTGTAACCTTAGATCTGGATGCGCCAATAGATAGCGAAGTCGCATCAGATGATGCTCCGCAGGCAGATAGTAAAGCACAAGCCTCTTCTTCTAAGCAGCAAGGAGAAGTACCAACTTCTACTGTTAGCTACACTGACAAAGGTCAGGTAGTTGTGGACAAACCGCTTCCTGATCTCCCGGATAATGACTTGTATGCTCAGATCAACGCTGCAAAACAGCAGAGCACTTCATTGAGCCAATCCCCAACAGCAATTGCGCAATCAGTCAAAGAAGCATTGGGCAATGCTTCTTTGACTGATGAAGAGGTTGTAGCTAGCGATAGTGCGCCATCTCAGGAGCCGCTACAAGACGAAGCCAGTCCACTCATTCGAGGGGGGAAAGGCCAAACTGAAAACGCCGGCACTAAAACAAATACTTTGCTACAACCAACCGTTTCTTTGGATAGTCAAGACGCAGACGGTGAGGTTGCTAAACCTTCGTTAAGAAACGACAGCGCAGAGACTGAAGAGCAAATATTACAGCCTAAGTTGCAAAAGGATACTGGCACTCAAGCCTTGGTTACCAATACAAACGTAGAAAAGCGGGATCTAGGTGCTGATAAGTCAGTTGGGACTCAAGTTGAAGATGAGTCTGAAACCGCGCAACTGAAAGAACTCTTAGCCGCTAAGAAATCAGAGCTTGCTCAATCGGTTTCCTCATCTGAAGCTAAGCAATCAGAGACAAAGCAAATCGTCTCTGAGGCTAGTACACAAACTGCGAAAGACAAAAACGCAGTAAGTACAAAAAGCACTACAGATGTGCAAACCATGGTAGAAAAGTTGACCGTACAGCAACAACAAGAATTAAAAGCCGTGATGGCTGGTAAGCTGGATATTTACGATGCGTCACCGGCTGTACAAAAAGCCGTAGCTCAGTTAATTGGTAAAGGTGTTGATATCGCAAATGTACAGCCGTTTAAAGCATTTGTGCCATCCTCTGTCGTAACACAAACTTCAACAAACACGCCGCAAGAAGCTGCTACAGATGTTAAAAATACTACTCAAGCGTCTTTTAATGTAAATAGCACGCAAGAAAAGTCTAACAATAGTGAGCAGCAGGCTGTGGTAGTTAAAGAGGGTGAACGTGCTGAAAAAAATATAGCTGTAAATAAATTGACTAGCGATGAAAAGTTGGCTGCAGAGAAGCAGAGTTCAGAAAAACAGAACTTAGAAAAACAAATAAGTGAAAAGGTAGTTGATAAAGAAAATAGTAAGCTGATGCAAGCGGAAGCAAGCATCGCGAAAGAGGCTGTCAAAAATGAGCGTCAATCGGCCAATACCGCAACAGCGATACCAACTCCAGCTAAGCCTGAAGCAAGCCCTGTAAGTGCATCGCAAGACACAAGCTCACTAAACCAAACATTGAAAGAAGTTCAGCAAATTCAACAGTCTCAGCCAACAAACCAAAGTACAACACAGACAAAACAAGCAACAGATGCTAATCTTCAACAGGCGATTAACATAGCGCGTCAAGATGCGGCTAAAGAGCTTCATCAACGGGTAGGGCTGATGCTTAATCTTAACAATAAAGAAGCTGAAATTCGCTTAGACCCGCCAGAGCTAGGGGCGATGCAAATTCGGATAAAAAGCGATGCAGAGCAGGCTCAAGTGAATATTGTGGTGCAAAATCAGCAAGCTAAAGAGTTGTTAGAGCAATCACTTCCAAGACTAAGAGAAATGTTAGCTGAGCAGGGTATTGAGCTGGGTGACAGCCAAATATCACATCAGCAAGGTGGAAATACTGAATCAGAGTCGCAAACTGCTGGTGGCAATGCGAGTGGACAGCAAACTCTAGGTGATGAATTGGGGGGGTCTGATAATTCACAATCGCCGCAAAAGAGAAATACTGATTCTGCAATAGATTACTATGCCTAACACCTGCTATTATTGTAATTAATAAAGATCATAAGGGCTTGCTATGGCTGAAGAAACCGACTTAGAAATAGAAGAAACGGGTGGTTCTAAGAAAAAGCTGATTATCATTATTGCCGCGGCGGTATTGGTACTCGGCGGTGTCGCAGGGTTTTTCTTATTTTCAGGCTCAGACGCACCAGAAGAATCCCTTGCGGAAGAAACAACAGCAAGCGAAGTTAAAGCGGAGCAAGGTAGCGCTGCGCAAATGGGGAGCGCACTGTACGTTGCTATGCCTCGCCCTTTTGTTTTTAATGTGCCAGGTGCCAGTCGCGATAGAATCGTGCAAATTAAAGTTCAGCTGTTGGTTCGCGGTGATGTTAATGAGGAAGTAGCAAAGAAGCATATTCCCTTGATTGAAGGTACTTTACTGAGCGTGTTTTCAACGACTACGGCTGATGAGCTAAGTACGAGTGCAGGTAAAGAAACTTTGCGCTTAACGGCGCTAGATAAAGTCCAAGCTGCGATGGAAGGGGTTGAAGGTAGCAAAGTAATCGAACGTGTGTTGTTTACTGGCTTTGTAATGCAATAAGGTAGTATTTGTGAGCGATTTATTATCCCAAGACGAAATTGATGCGCTACTCCATGGTGTAGATGAAGTCGAAGAAGACGAAATCGGCGACGGTGGTGACGGCGAAGGTGCAGGTGCCTTACAGTATGACTTTTCGTCTCAAGATAGGATTGTGCGTGGGCGAATGCCGACGCTTGAAATCGTTAATGAACGATTTGCCCGCCATATGCGGATAAGCCTTTTTAACATGATGCGCCGCACCGCTGAGGTCTCTATCAATGGCGTACAAATGCTGAAATTTGGCGAATATATCCATACTCTATTCGTTCCTACCAGCTTGAATATGGTGCGCTTTAGACCGCTAAAAGGTACTGGCCTGATAACCATGGAAGCGCGTCTGGTCTTTATTCTTGTAGACAACTTTTTTGGTGGGGATGGTCGTTATCATGCCAAGATAGAGGGGCGTGAGTTTACACCAACGGAACGTCGTATCGTGCAGATGCTCCTTAAAATCATCTTTGAAGATTACAAAGAAGCCTGGGCGCCGGTGATGGATGTGTCATTTGAATACCTCGACTCAGAGGTGAACCCAGCGATGGCTAACATTGTGTCACCGACAGAAGTGGTGGTGATTAGCTCTTTTCACATCGAGTTAGACGGTGGAGGGGGCGATTTCCATATTTCACTGCCTTACTCTATGTTGGAACCTATTCGAGAGTTACTCGATGCTGGTGTTCAATCAGATACTGAAGATACCGATCTGCGTTGGAGTAAGGCGCTTCGTGATGAGATTATGGATGTAGAAGTTGAGATTTCTTCCCAGCTACTGGAAGTTGACTTATCGCTTGAGCAAATAATGAAGCTTCAAGCTGGTGATGTTATTCCTGTCGAAATGCCAGAACATGTAACGGTTTTTATTGAGGAATTGCCAACGTTTAGAGCAAAAATGGGCCGTTCTCGTGACAATGTCGCGTTACAGATCAGTGAAAAAATTAAACGTCCAGAATCAGTTAAGTCTGAGCTTCATGTATTTACCAAAGGTGGTAAAAAGCTCGATTCTGATGCTGAACTGGCAGAATTAGAAGAAGATCTACATCTTTCCGAAGGTGTAGATTTAGATTGGTAGTCGCGGACTTGTATAGGCAAAATCGTGAGACTAATTATGGACAACAAATTAACTTAATCAGGTAGTAATCCAATGAGCGATGATCAAGATACTATGGACGAATGGGCAGCAGCACTCGCTGAAGCCGAAGGTGCCGAAGGTGGCAGTGAGCCAGAAGTTGCAGAGTTAGATGAACTCAAAGATTCAGCGCCTGCATTATCGTCAGATGAAAAACGTAAACTCGATACCATTTTAGACATTCCAGTCACCATTTCTATGGAAGTTGGCCGTTCTAAAATTAATATTCGTAATTTACTCCAGCTAAATCAGGGTTCTGTTGTTGAGCTTGATCGCGTGGCCGGTGAACCGTTAGATGTGCTTGTTAATGGCACATTGATAGCGCACGGTGAAGTGGTTGTAGTAAACGACAAGTTTGGTATTCGCTTAACGGACGTCATTAGTCAGGTTGAGCGTATTAAAAAGCTACGTTAATGCGCTGGGGTTGGTCTTTAGCAGTGTTTGGCATCGCTTTTTATACACGGGCTGTCACTGCAACAACCTCAGAGACAGTACCTAAATCTTCTGTAGGGGCAGGTACCGCGGGGTTAAGCTCAGAGCTACTTTCCATGGGGTTGTCTCTGATGTTGGTGATCCTACTTATTTTAGGCTTAGCGTTCGTTTTAAAACGTTTAAATCCCAATATTGTAAACCAGAAAGACTTTAAGGTGATCCGCAGTATATCGCTCGGTACGAAAGAACGTTTGCTGGTTATCGAATTGGATGAAAAGCAGCATTTGCTTGGAGTAACACCAAATAATATCAACTACTTATACCAGTTGGAAACACCGTTAGATGATGTTAGCCGAACACCATTTGCAAATGAGTTACAAAAGTTTTTAGCGGGCAAAGGGCGAGTAGCCAATAACCATAATAAGAAAAGTCATGATTAGATTGCTGATACTCTGTTTATTACTGTTTTCTGGGGTAGCTTCTGCAGAAGGGATAGAAGCAATAAACGTTACAACAAACCCTGATGGCTCTCAAGAGTACTCAGTGACACTTCAAGTACTCGCCATTATGACAGCGCTGAGTTTTATTCCAGCAGCTGTTATCATGATGACTTCGTTTACTCGAATAATTGTTGTGCTTGCGATTTTGAGACAGGCGATTGGTCTGCAGCAGTCGCCATCGAATCAAATTTTACTCGGTTTATCGTTGTTTTTGACGTTGTTTATAATGGCACCCATATTTTCGCAGATAAATGATGAGGCGGTGCAGCCGTACATAAAGGAAGAAATCACGTCAATCCAAGCACTTGAACGTGCTAAAGAACCGATGAAAGCCTTTATGCTGTCACAAACTCGAATTAAAGACCTTGAAACCTTTGCCAAGATAGCGGGTTATGACAAGCTTGATAGCCCTGAAGACACGCCGTTTATCGTTATTATTCCGGCTTTCGTTACATCCGAGCTGCAAACGGCTTTTATTATCGGCTTTATGTTCTTTATTCCATTTTTGATAGTCGACTTAGTCGTAGCCAGTGTCTTGATGGCCATGGGTATGATGATGTTATCTCCAATGATAGTTTCCTTGCCGTTTAAGATTATGCTTTTTGTGCTCGTCGATGGTTGGAGTTTGGTCATGGGTACACTGGCCAGAAGCTTCGGATTGGGGGTGTAATGTGGAACCAGAAGTCTTTGTTGATATCTTAAGTGATGCATTGTTTTTAGTCATCAAGCTGGTGGCGGCGATTGTAGTACCTGGGCTTCTAGTTGGTTTAGTTGTTGCTGTGTTTCAAGCAGCAACATCGATTAATGAACAAACATTAAGCTTTTTACCTCGTCTCATTATTACTATCCTTGCGCTGATCATTGGCGGCCATTGGCTCACTCAAGAACTAATGGACTATTTTACCTCTTTGGTGATGCGCATCCCTGAAATTGCAGGCTAATCATGGAGTTCACCTTTGCGGTAATCATGCAGTGGCTAAGTGATTTTTTACTTCCACTGGTGCGGATAAGCTCAATGATGATGGTAATGGCGGGGCTTGGGGCACAGAGTGTACCTGCCCGAATTAAGTTTGCACTCGCCGTGGTCGTCACTTTTGCCGTGGTCCCCGTTTTGCCCAAATCAGAATTTACCGATTTGTTCTCCTTTTCGATGATTTTAGTTGTTATTCAAGAAATGGTCACTGGGGTAGCTATTGGGTTTGGTTCATTGCTACTTCTGAATACTTTTATCATTGCGGGTCAAATCCTTGCTATGCAAACCGGTCTTGGTTTCGCATCTGTAGTAGATCCGGCCAATGGGTTGAGTGTACCTGCTGTCGGTCAGTTCTATTTAATATTAGCGACATTACTGTTTTTTGTTTATAACGGCCATCTGATGATGATCCAAATGGTTGTGTATAGTTTTGAAAGCTTTCCCATTGCAGGGAACTGGTGGGCGGTAGACAATTTTTGGCGAATAGTTAATTGGGGGGGATGGATGTTCTCTACGGCTCTTGCACTTGCATTAGCTCCATTAACTGCAATGTTGATTATCAATATCTCATTTGGGATTATGACTCGAGCCGCGCCTCAAATGAACATTTTCTCTGTGGGGTTTGCTTTTACCTTAGTTGCAGGGCTTACCATTATTTGGGCGACATTGGGTAATTTTTTAGCACAATTTGAATTTCAATGGCTCAAAATGACAGAGCTGATGTGCGATCTAATTGGTTGCACGGTATAGGAGTCTGAAATGGCAGAAGATTCCGGTCAAGAACGCACCGAAGAACCCACCTCCAAGAAAATAGACGATGCTAGGAAGAAGGGCCAAATAGCCCGTTCAAAAGAACTCGGCACGACGTTTGTGTTATTGTTTTCTGCAATAGCTCTACTTTTGTATGGGCCTGGAATTGGGAAGGCGCTCTACAATGTTATGGGGCGAATGTTGTCGCTTAATCGCAATGAAACCTACGACACAACCAAGATGTTTGCTGTGTGGGGAGATATTGCTGCTGAACTGCTATTTCCAATGGCCATGTTTGTTTTTATCATCGCAATTGCAGGAATAGTGGGGAATACGTTACTCGGGGGCTTTAACTTTTCTTGGCAGGCAGCCGCTCCAAAAGCAAGTAAAATGTCCCCAATGAAGGGATTGAAGCGAATGTTAGGCCCGCAAGCGGCCATAGAGTTATTGAAGTCCGTTCTTAAGTTTGTATTAGTAGCTGGCTTTGCAATCTTGCTTATCAATATGTATTTTAACGAAATATTACACTTGAGTATTGAGCAAATCCCATCGAGTATAGAGCATGCGTTAGAAATCATTGCGTGGATGTTCTTAGCACTTAGTTGCACTATGATCATTATTTCAGCGATTGATGCCCCTTATCAAAGTTATAATCACCATAAGCAGCTAAAAATGACGCTGCAAGAAGTCAAGGATGAATACAAAAACTCAGAAGGTGACCCTCAGATAAAAGCGCGGATCCGTCGAACACAAAGAGAAATGTCGCAACGACGTATGATGCAAGATGTACCAGATGCAGATGTTGTTGTGACCAACCCTACTCACTATTCGGTTGCGCTTAAATACGACACTGAACGAGCGGGAGCGCCTATAGTTATTGCAAAAGGGGTTGATGAACTTGCGATGCAAATTAGGAAAATAGCCAAAGGAAATGAAGTGCCGATTGTGGAGTCACCCGTATTGACTCGTTCACTTTATCACACCACAGAAGTAGGTGATCAAATCCCTGAACAATTGTTTACTGCGGTTGCACAGGTACTTGCTTATGTATTTCAGCTGAATCGTTTTCAAAAGGGCAAAGGGAAAAGACCCGTTGCACTTACTCGAGATTTACCAATCCCAGACGATTTGAAGCATTAAAATTGCTCTCATAAAAATAAGCTATTAATTGGAACGCATATTGCATTTGTTGCTATGTGTCAATTTTTTTGCTTGTGTTAAGTTATGGAATTTAAAGCAGTTTTACAACAACTCAATCGAGATAAAAAAGAATATGCTAAAGGTGTGGGTACTCCATTGTTGGTGCTTGCAGCACTTGGCATGGTTATTCTGCCGCTACCTCCTTTTTTGCTTGATATTCTATTTTCCTTCAACATTGCATTGGCACTTGTGGTGCTATTGGTGACTGTTTATACCTTGAAGCCACTTGAATTTGGTATGTTTCCGGCGGTACTACTGATCGCGACTATCATGCGATTGGCACTAAACGTAGCGAGTACTCGCGTCGTATTACTTGAAGGTCATAATGGTGGTGATGCGGCAGGTAAGGTGATTGAAGCCTTTGGTAGTGTTGTTATTGGTGGTAACTACGCCGTCGGTTTAGTTGTATTTCTTATCCTTATTATTATTAACTTTGTTGTAATTACCAAAGGTGCAGGTCGTATTTCTGAGGTGTCTGCGCGTTTCACCCTTGATGCTATGCCGGGTAAGCAAATGGCCATTGATGCGGACTTAAATGCCGGTTTTATCTCTGCAGATGACGCCCGGGCTCGTCGTGAAGAAGTGACTCGAGAAGCTGACTTTTACGGTTCAATGGACGGTGCAAGTAAATTCGTTAAAGGTGATGCTATTGCAGGTATCGTGATCCTTGCCATTAATATAATAGGTGGCCTTTTCGTTGGGATGATCCAGCATGATTTAAGCTTTGGTCACGCGATGGAAGTATATACCATGCTGACAATCGGTGACGGTCTGGTCGCGCAAATTCCTTCTCTTTTACTCTCAATTGGCACTGCAATTGTCGTAACGCGTCAAAATGAATCGCACAACATGGGCGATCAGTTTAAAAACCAACTGGGTAATGAAAAGTCGCTGGCTATCGCGTCAGGCATTTTGATCACCATGGGACTCGTTCCAGGCATGCCACATGTTGCCTTCTTAGGATTAGGCGTATTACTTGGCTATATAGCCTATTACACAAGTCAGCAAAAGAAAAAGGCGGAGATTGAAAAGGCGGAACAAGCTGCCAAAGGGCCTGCCGCCAAAGGAGGCCATCAACAAGATCAAAAAGAGCTTGGTTGGGATGATGTACAACCTGTTGATGTGATTGGTTTAGAGGTAGGTTATCGCCTAATTCCTCTAGTTGACCAAGCCCAAGGCGGGGAGCTTCTCAGTCGTATTAAAGGGGTGCGTAAAAAGCTATCTCAGGAACTGGGCTTTTTAGTACCGCCGGTACATATCCGCGATAACCTAGAATTAGATCCAAATGCATACAATATTACTTTAATGGGAGTTGGCTCAGGAACCGGTGAGTTGAAGCATGGCGATGAGCTCGCAATTAACCCAGGGCAGGTGTTTGGGCCGATTAAAGGCATAGAGACTAAAGATCCTGCATTTGGCCTAGATGCAGTATGGATTAAGCCAGACCAAAAAGATGAGGCGCATTCACTTGGCTATACAGTAGTAGATGCTGCAACTGTGGTGGCAACACATATTAGTCAATTATTAACGAATAATGCGTCACTATTACTTGGTCATGAAGAGGTACAAAATCTATTAGATATGCTTGCGAAAAGTCACCCTAGATTAGTAGAAGGCTTAGTACCTGATATTTTACCGCTCACTACCGTGGTAAAAGTGCTACAAAATCTGCTTAATGAGGGCGTTGCAATTCGAGATATGCGCTCGATTGTACAAACCTTAGTTGAGTACGGACCACGTAGCCAAGACCCTGATGTATTAACGGCTGCGGTAAGAATTTCATTACGTAGATTGATTGTTCAAGATGCCGTTGGAAGCGAAGAAGAAATTCCTGTCATAACATTGGCGCCTGAGTTGGAACAGATGTTGCATCAGTCACTTCAGAACGCAGGTGATGAGGGGGCAGGTATTGAACCTGGCTTGGCTGAGAGGCTTCAAGAATCATTAAGAGAAGCACATCACAACCAAGAAATGCTAGGGGAACCGTCCATCTTATTAACCTCAGGTATGTTAAGAAGTGTGTTATCTCGATTTGTTAAACATACAATTCCAGGTCTTAGAGTGATGTCATATCAAGAAGTGCCGGAAGAAAGACAAATTAAGATAGTGAGCTCGGTTGGACAATAGAGGATAAAGGGGCTGTAACATGAAAATTAAACGTTTCTTCGCAAAAGATATGCGTACGGCTTTAAATGAAGTAAAAGAAGAGCTTGGTGCAGATGCTGTCATTATGTCTAACAAAAAGTTAGCGGATGGTGTTGAAATCGTCGCAGCAATTGATAATGACCGTACTGCTGCACCTGCTAAGCAAGCACCAGCGACCCATGCAGCAGCCCCAAGAGAAGCACAGACTCGCTTTGCCCGTCCGGAGCCTCGCCAAGCACAGCCAGCAAAGCAAGCGCAAGTTGCTGATAGCTTAGAAGCATTGCTTGAGCGTCAGGCACCGCGCCCACGCTCACCAGAACTTGCTTCTATGTTCTCCCAGTCGGGGATAGATACAGAGCAAATGTTAAGCAGCCAACGTAAAACACAAACTGCTGCACCGACGCACCAAGCGAAGCCACAGCAATTTCGTCGCCAATCTTTTGACTTTGATGATGATGCATTTGAGCAGCCACAGCATTGGGGCGAGTCGGATGAGTTAGACAACGGTTTTGGTGATGATTTACCTGAGTTAAATGCCAAGCCTGACGAAATGAGTGCAATGCGCGAAGAAATGAACGCTATTCGTCAATTACTTGAACATCAAGTATCTGGTCTAATGAAACAAGAAATGGCTCGTCGCGATCCAACCCGTGCGTGTCTTGTAGATCGTCTGGAAGGAATGGGCATAGACAAAGACGTTGCTGAGCAAATGGCATGCTTTATCCCTGATGATGTTTCTCGTAAAGAAGCCTGGAATGCATTGTTAAACATGGTGATCAACCAAATGCACACCACTAACAATGATATTCTTCGTCAAGGTGGCGTATTTGCGATGGTGGGTCCAACTGGTGTTGGTAAAACCACAACGGTTGCAAAATTAGCGGCATTAGGTGCACAAAAATACGGTGCAGATAAAGTAGCGTTAATAACGACTGATACCTACAGAATAGGCGCTTACGAGCAGTTAGCTACCTATGGTAGAATCATTGGTTGTCCGGTTAAGCAAGTTAAAGATGCAAATGAACTTGCAGAAGTGCTTTATCATTTACGCAATAAGCGTCTAGTATTAATAGATACGGCGGGAATGAGTCAAAGAGATTTGCGCTTAACTGAACAGTTAAATACACTTATGCGTAGCGCGAGAGTAGATATTCGCAGCTATTTAGTATTAAGTGCGACAGCACAGATGAATGTGTTACAAGAAACAGTAAGACACTTCAAAAAAGTAAATTTAAGTGGCTGTATTTTCACAAAACTTGATGAAAGTCTAAGTTTAGGTGAGATAATTAGCATAGCGATTCAAAATCGCTTGCCAATAGGGTATCTTACCAACGGTCAGCGAGTGCCAGAAGACATTCGCGTAGCAAATGCTCAAAAGCTAGTAAAAAAGGCTGAGCAATTGTATTTAAAAAGAATAAAAGCACAGCACTCTCGACGTGTACCTGTAGCGTCAGAGTCAGTAGGAATGTATGATTAACACAGTTTTAGATCAAGCAAGTGGCCTGCGTAGAATGAGTCAAAATAGCAACCAGGGTGTAAAAGTAATAGCCGTGACCGGTGGAAAAGGTGGGGTGGGTAAAACCAACGTCTCGCTCAATACTGCCATCGCTATGGGCCAACAAGGACAGCGAGTTCTCGTTTTAGATGCGGACTTGGGCTTGGCAAACTGTGATGTGATGTTAGGTCTAAGGGTAGAAAAAAATCTGTCGCACGTGTTGTCGGGTGAATGTGAACTAGATGAGATTCTCGTAGAAGGTCCCGCTGGAATTAAAATTGTACCGGCGACCTCAGGCTCTCAAAGTATGGTAGAGCTGACTCCCGCAGAGCATGCAGGACTTATTCGTGCATTTAGCGAGCTTAACACGCAATTTGATGTCTTAATTGTTGATACCGCAGCTGGTATCTCAGATATGGTTCTGAGCTTCTCTCGAGCTGCACAAGATGTGATGGTTGTGGTGTGTGATGAACCGACTTCCATTACAGATGCTTACGCGTTGATCAAAGTTTTGAGCAGAGAGCATGGTGTCTATCGTTTTAAAATTGTTGCCAACATGGTCCGCAGTATGCGTGAAGGGCAAGAATTATTTGCTAAACTTTCAAAAGTTACAGACCGTTTTCTTGATGTAGCACTGGAATTAGTGGCCACCGTACCGTTTGACGAAAACATGCGTAAATCTTCTCGCAGACAAAGAGCTATCGTGGATTTATTTCCGAGTTCCCCTGCGGCGATTGCGATTAAGGGACTAGCTGCTAAGGCAGTTAAATGGCCAATTCCGCATCAACCTTCTGGTCATCTAGAATTTTTCATTGAACAACTTGTAAACGGGTGATTATGGCTTCTCCGGTCAATAGAGCTGCGGGATATCAAACTTCAGACCACATTCATAAGGTGGTTGAACGGCATGCTCCACTTGTCAAAAAAGTGGCATGTCACCTGATTGCTCGACTTCCGGCAAGTGTGCAACTCGACGATCTGATCCAGTCAGGTATGATTGGATTGATTGAAGCATCTAAAAATTTCGATGCAACTAAAGGCGCTAGTTTCGAGACCTTTGCCGGGATCCGTATTCGAGGCGCAATGCTGGATGAAATCCGTCGTGGTGATTGGGCGCCTCGTTCTGTTCACAAAAATAGCAGAATGGTTGCAGAGGCTATCTCCGAGTTAGAATCTCTCCTTGGTCGAGAACCAAAAGACACTGAAATCGCTGAAAAACTTGATATATCTCTAGATGAGTACCATCATATTTTACATGATGTAAATGCAAGTAAAGTCATCGGTATTGAGGATCTTGGGGTTGATGAAGACGTGATAACCCCAGCAAACAGCGATTTTGCGCTAGACAAACCGTTTAATAACGTTAAAAATGAACGTTTTAACGAGTCTTTAGTAAATGCTATCAAAGCGTTACCCGAAAGGGATGCTCTGGTTTTATCACTTTACTATAACGACGAAATGAATTTAAAAGAGATTGGTGCCATCCTTGATGTCAGTGAATCTCGAGTAAGCCAAATTCACGGTCAGGCAATGATAAAGCTTAAAGCTAAAATCAATGACTGGATAAATTAGAGTACATAAAATAGTTGGGTTCGAACCTCACTGGAGGAAGTTTTGGATAAGAACATGAAGATTCTCGTGGTTGATGATTTCTCTACTATGAGAAGAATAATCAAAAACCTATTAAGAGATTTAGGCTTTACCAATGTTCAAGAAGCTGATGATGGTAGTACAGCACTTCCGATGCTACAAAATCAGGAGTTTGACTTTGTAGTAACTGATTGGAATATGCCGGGCATGCAAGGTATTGATTTGCTTCGTGCAATACGCGCAGATGAAAAGCTTAAGCACATTCCAGTGTTGATGGTTACCGCAGAAGCAAAAAAAGAACAAATTGTTGCAGCAGCGCAAGCTGGGGTGAACGGATATATTGTTAAACCGTTTACTGCAGGTACGCTCAAAACTAAGCTTGAAAAAGTATTTGAGCGACTAGGCTAACAGCAAGGGGATATGGCCTATGTCTGTAAATGCTGCGCCTCAAATTACACTTGAACAAGCTAAGCAACTTGTTGAGCTTCTAGAGCAAGGTGAACAAGAAAAAGCTGACCAGCTGATTTTAGAAGCTGCTAACAAAGAGCAATCGGAGTTATTTGCAGAAGTCGGAAAGCTGACTCGCCAATTACACGAGTCCTTGAAGAACTTTGAGCTGGATACTCGCCTCGCAGATCTCACGACAGAGGCTATTCCTGACGCCAAGCAGCGTCTTAATTATGTTATGGAAATGACAGAAAGCGCTGCTAACAAAACGATGGACGCGGTCGAAGAAAGCTTACCTCTTGCGCAGAACCTAGCGGATGAGTTAGCGCAAATAAAGCCCACTTGGGATCGATTGATGAGCAGAGACATTCAACTCGGTGAGTTTAAATCTCTGTGTCATGATCTCGACAGCTTTATGCAGACTTCAAAGACACGTACAGACGAATTACAAGGTTTAATGACGAATGTGCTGATGGCTCAGGACTATCAGGATTTGACTGGGCAGGTTATTCGGCGCGTCATTGAGCTTGTGAGAGAAGTAGAAGATAGTCTCATTCACCTCCTGACTGTTTTTGGTACTTCAGATGAAGCGCCTTCAACTGCTGTGAAAGCGAATGAAAACGAAATAAAAACAACCGAGACTATCAGTGATGAATTGTCTGGACCTGAAGGTCCAATTATTGACGCTGAATCGCGAGATGACGTGGTTTCTGGTCAAGACGAAGTCGATGACTTGCTATCTAGTTTAGGCTTCTAGTTGGAGAGTGTGTATGAGCTTTGAAGTCGATGAAGATATCTTGCAGGACTTTCTTGTTGAAGCAGGCGAAATATTAGAACTGTTATCTGAACAGCTTGTTGAACTAGAAAATAATCCTGAAGATAAAGAACTTCTCAATGCGATTTTCCGTGGCTTCCATACCGTAAAAGGTGGGGCTGGCTTCCTAGGTATGACCGAACTGGTCGATGCCTGTCACGGTGCGGAAAACGTGTTTGATGTACTACGACAAGGGCAACGAAAAGTAACTTCCGAACTGATGGATGTTATTTTGCAATCTTTGGATACGATCAACGAAATGTTCGCTTGTATTCAAAACCGTGAGGAACCAGAAGCGGCCGACCCTGTGTTGCTTGAAACACTCCACAAACTTAGCCAGCCTGCATCTGAAGACGAAGTCAGTGAAGTGATTGACGAACCTACTTCTGAGCCAGAACCTGTGGTGCCAGATTTAAGTGCTGATGATATTTTATTCGACGCCGATGTTGGTTCAGGCGATGATAGCGGCTCCAGCATCGATGAGATAACAGAAGAAGAATTTGAAAATCTTTTAGATGAATTACACGGTTCGGGTAATGCGCCTGCTGTTGCTCCGGCAACTAAACCTGAAGCTGTATCAACCACAGATGATGGTGATATCACTGATGACGAATTCGATAACCTCTTAGATGAACTTCATGGTGTTGGTAAATTCGGTGGAGCACCAAATGCAGAAGATGCTGTTGCCCCAGAAGCGAGTGAACCTAAGGCTAAATCAACCTCACCAGCAGCCCCAAGTGGGTCTACTGGCGACGAAGAAATTACCGACGATGAGTTTGAAGCTTTGTTGGACGAGCTTCATGGTAAAGGCAGTGCACCTAAAGCGGTCGATGAATCGCCAGTAGAGGTTTCAGAGACTAAACCTGCGCAACCAGAGCCTGTTAAAGCCGCGCCAGCGCCGAAACCTGCGCCAAAGCCTGCGCCCAAAGTTGAAGCTAAGCCTGCGACTCCAGCACCAGCACCGCAAAAAGAGCCCGAGGCTGCAAAAGCTTCCACACCAGCCGCTGCGAAGAAACCTGCGGCACAAGCTGAGACCACGGTCCGAGTTGATACTAAACGTCTTGATGAAATCATGAATATGGTTGGCGAATTAGTATTGGTTCGTAACCGTTTGGTTAGCTTAGCGAATAACACCAACAGCGAAAGCATGGGTAAAGCTATTTCGAACCTTGATGTAGTCACTGCTGATTTGCAGGGCGCCGTGATGAAAACGCGGATGCAGCCAATCAAAAAGGTATTTGGTCGCTTTCCTCGAGTAGTGAGAGACCTTGCTCGCAGCTTGAAAAAAGAAATCAACCTAGTTTTACAGGGCGAAGAGACGGATTTAGATAAAAATTTGGTTGAAGCGCTTGCAGATCCACTGGTCCACTTAGTGAGAAACTCAGTAGATCACGGTATTGAAATGCCTGACGTACGTGAAGCGTCTGGCAAACCAAGAATGGGTACAGTCACATTGTCAGCATCTCAAGAGGGAGATCACATTCTTCTCACGATTCGAGATGATGGTGCCGGTATGGACCCTGAAAAGCTCAAAAAGATTGCTATAAATAAAGGCGTGATTGACTCCGATCAAGCAAGCCGACTGTCCGATACTGAAGCCTATAATTTGATCTTCGCACCAGGGTTCTCAACAAAAGAGCAAATTTCAGACATTTCTGGTCGTGGTGTTGGGATGGACGTTGTTAAAACGAAGATCACTCAATTGAATGGCTCGGTAAATATCCAATCAGAATTGGGTGTTGGTACCGTATTAGAGATTAAGGTACCGCTTACACTGGCTATTTTGCCTACCTTGATGGTGGTCGTTGGAGAGCAAACGTTTGCGTTACCACTTGCCGGCGTGAACGAGATCTTCCATTTAGATTTGACAAAAACGAATGTGGTTGATGGTCAGTTGACTATCATAGTGAGAGAAAAAGCAATTCCGTTATTTTATCTTGAACATTGGTTGGTAAAAGGTGCGAACAGGGGCATGAGAAAGGCTGAAGGCCATGTTGTCATTGCGCAAATTGGCACTAAACAAGTCGGTTTTGTGGTTGATTCTCTTATAGGCCAAGAGGAAGTCGTAATCAAACCACTAGATGCGTTATTACAAGGTACACCAGGTATGGCCGGTGCTACCATCACATCTGATGGTGGTATAGCGCTAATCCTTGATGTCCCCAACTTATTAAAACACTACGCCTAATTTTATTAGGCGTAGTTCGAATTCTAGAGCGGCATTTGCTGCTCTGCTGTAGAGCAAATTAAAGAGCGTTGCCAATGGCAGTTAAAGTGTTAGTCGTAGACGATTCTAGTTTTTTTCGTCGTCGAGTCAGTGAAATTTTAGAAAAAGACAGTGAAATCAAAGTTATAGATTTCGCAGTTAATGGCAAGGAGGCGGTTGAAAAGGCCGCTTCATTGCGGCCAGACGTAATTACGATGGACGTGGAAATGCCTGTGCTTGATGGGATCAGTGCGGTAAAGCAGATCATGCAGGCCACTCCGACCCCAATCTTAATGTTTTCTTCGTTAACTCGTGAAGGCGCTAGTGCTACGTTAGATGCACTGGATGCGGGGGCTGTAGATTTTTTACCGAAAAAGTTTGAAGACATCGCTCGTAATAGCGAAGAAGCAATTAAGTCGTTACAAAATAAGGTAAAGGAAATTGGCCGCCGTCGCGTTAGCCGTTTTACTCGCCCTACTATTGCGACTCCGCCAAAGCGCGTCGAGTCTAGAGCAACTCGCGCTGATACAGGACGAGCAACGATCCCTCAACCGGATAGAAGTTTTCAGAGGCCTGTATCTGGTGGTACGTCTAGTGCTGCGGGTGCTAGAGCATCGGGTAAGAAATATGGACTGGTTGCAATTGGTACATCAACAGGTGGACCCGTTGCACTGCAAACAATACTAACTCAGTTGCCTGCAAACTTTCCTCATCCAATTTTACTTATCCAGCATATGCCGGCCGCATTTACACCTGCGTTTGCAGCAAGATTGAATAGTTTATGCCAGATTAAGGTTAAGGAAGCCGAGCAAGGTGATAGATTAATGCCTGGGGTGGCCTATTTAGCCCCTGGCGGTAAGCAAATGCTGGTTGAAAATCGCGGTGGTAGTAAGACACTAAAAGTGTTCGAAGATGATAGTCCAAGGATCACCTATAAACCCAGCGTTGATGTGACATTTGCAAGTGTTGCAAAAGCTTATGGTGGCGACACGTTAGCGATTGTCTTAACGGGAATGGGCGCAGATGGCCGAGATGGTGCTCGTATGCTAAAACAGGTAGGGGCCACTATATGGGCGCAAGATGAAGCGACTTGTGTTGTTTATGGTATGCCTCAAGCTGTCGCTGGCGCTGGACTTTCGTCGGATAGTATCGCCCTACAAGACTTTGCTGCGAGAATTAATAAAGAAGCGGGTAATCAATAGACTAAGTCATCACTTGGTTGCTTTGCTTGAAGCTTGTAAATATCAAACGTCTAAAAAGAATGAATAACACTGAGTTGGTATAGTATCTATTGAACGAAATCAATAGAGATAAGCGAAGGAATATAGAGTGAAAATTTGGACAGTAGCAAATCAAAAAGGTGGTGTGGGTAAAACCACGACGACGGTGAGCTTAGGAGGCATTCTTGCTGAACAGGGTCACCGAGTTTTGCTTATTGATACTGATCCACATGCTTCACTGACATATTACTTTGGTATTGATTCTGAAGAGTTAGAAGTCAGTGTGTATGATATTTTTGCACGCGGCAGCAGCATGACGAGTGAAGAAATTTTACAGTCTCTTTGCCCATCAACCATAGAGAATCTTGATATTTTGCCTGCCACTATGGCCATTGCTACGCTTGATCGTAGTATGGGTAATAAAACGGGCATGGGGCTTATCTTAAAGAAATCGCTCGAAAAAATAGCGGATCAATATGACTATGCTATTTTAGACTGCCCACCAGTGCTTGGGGTACTGATGGTTAACGCATTAGCAGCGAGTGAGCGAATTTTAGTACCTGTCCAAACTGAATTTTTGGCATTGAAGGGACTAGATAGAATGATGCGCACGATGGAGCTGATGCAGTCTTCACAGCAGAAACAGTATCAATATACTATCATTCCAACTATGTATGATAAACGGACCAAAGCGTCGTTGGAGGCGTATAAAACGTTGCTAGCAACATACAAAGAGGCTGTTTGGCCAGGTGTGGTTCCTGTAGATACTAAATTTAGGGATGCGAGTCTTGCACAGCAAGTCCCAGTACAATTTTGTCCTAAATCACGAGGCGTGTTCGCTTATCGTGCACTTTTGGACTATTTGAAGCAGTTAAGCTAGAGAGCATAATGAGTAAGCATTTATTTGCAAATGAAAAGGTGATGAAGCAGTATCTTGGCGCCCTATTACAAGAGGAGCCAGAGATTGAACAATGCGAATTATCACCGGTTGCAAAGCTACTTGAACAAGTAAAAGAGCCGGAATCCGAACTTGAGGATACAGACCTTCCAGTTGTCGTTGCTACAGAGCCTCAGGAGTCGGTGAGTGAAGTTATTGAAGAACAACCGAGTAAATTAGCTCAAGATCTTGAAGTCACTGAAAATACATCTATTATCAAAGAACAGACAACGATAGAATCCGTTTCTGCAAGGGAAGCCTATCAAGAAGGTGAATTTCAGGCATTGTTTTTTGAAGTTGCAGGCTTAACACTGGCGGTTCCGCTTAAATCACTTGGGGGAATACACCAACTGGGTGAAGTCAATCAACTCTTTGGTAAACCTAAATGGTTTAAAGGCGTGATGCTAAATCGTGAAGAAAAGCTTAATGTTGTTGATACTGCGCGATGGGTAATGCCTGAGAAGTTAACACCAAAATTAGAAGATGCTCTGGATTACCAGTATTTGATTACGCTTGGGGATAGTAACTGGGGACTGTTAGCAGAGAAACTAGTCAACAACTTAACACTCAAGCCTGAAGACATAAAGTGGCGCACAGCAGATGGTAAACGGCCTTGGTTGGCTGGGGTGATTAAAGAGAAAATGTGCGCGCTGATTGATGTAGAGAATTTAAACCGTTTGCTAGAACAAGGCCTCGATAGTCGAGAGCAGTAACTAGTATATTGATGGAGTGAAACCATGAGCCAAGATAGACTACTTTCTGCAGACAAAAATGCTGATAGTAATGATGAAGTATTGCAATGGGTTACTTACAAGCTTGAAGAGGAAACTTACGGTATCAATGTAATGCAAGTGCAAGAAGTATTACGTTATACCGAAATTGCACCAGTCCCAGGTGCGCCAAGCTACGTACTCGGGATCATTAATCTACGTGGTAACGTTGTAACGGTTATAGACACACGAGCTAGGTTTGGTCTGCAAAGTGCAGAAGTGACGGATAATTCGAGAATTGTAATAATCGAAGCCGAGAAGCAAGTTATTGGCATCTTAGTAGATAGCGTTGCTGAGGTGGTTTACTTACGTAGCTCGGAAATTGACAGCGCGCCAAACATCGGCACTGAAGAGAGCGCTAAGTTTATCCAAGGCGTATCAAACCGAGAAGGCGAGCTATTGATCTTAGTCGATCTTAATAAGCTATTAAGTGATGACGAATGGGATGAGCTGAGTCATATTTAGATGTCTGAAGTAGTAAACGCACAAACCGTTTTACTCGTCATATCAATAACCTCAAGCATACTTGCGTTAGTATGCTTGAGGTTTGTTTTTGTGCTGGGTAAAAAATTACAGGATGCGCAGGGTCAAACAGCGCAACTTTCGAGCTCACTACAAGGCTCTGAGCAACAAATAGCAATATTACGCAGCGAAGTTGCGGAGTTACGCGCCAGTATCATGAGTATTGGTAAGCGGGTGGTCGCAACCGAGCAAGAATTAAATGATGTTGCGAATCAGCAAGCAGCACAGAAATATGATGACCCCGACGCAAAAATGTATTCTCGCGCCGTGAAAATGGTGGAACTTGGCGCTGATATTGAAGAGGTGATGCGCGAGTGTGAGTTGCCAAGAGCTGAGGCAGAGCTGCTCATGTCTTTACATAACAAATCAAAATAATCGTCTAGAAAGTAGCAAGTTAGAAAATTTTGGCTATGCCTTAATATCTAGCTTGCCACGAAAACCTTCCCAGCCAGGTGGAAACTTACCACGCATAATGTAAGAAAAAGCGATGAGTTCAGCAATTACATAGTAGAGCTCCCGTGGGATCTCTTGGTGTAACTCAAGTGCACTGAGTGTTTGTGCTAATGATTCATCTTCATGGATCATGATGTTTTTCTCTTTTGCCAGCGCAATAATTTCCTCTGCCAGCTCGCCATATCCTTTAAAGGTGACCTGAGGTGCGCTTCCAGCTTCATATAACAGTCCAATAGCAGATTTTTGTGTCATCTCTTTTACACCTTAATGTTGATAATTGCGTGTTCATTAAAGAACTTATCTTGAAAGCTGGCTTCTTCTCTAAGGCCTATCTCAGCGACTTGTAGCCCATGAGATGCTAACTTATGTCTGAGTGTTGCCAAATGTGGCTCTGCGAGCTGCTTGACCTGGTTGGAGGTGGCTACTAATGCACATTCTAGGGCTTTATCCATCAGCTCGGCTTGGGCATGGATCTGACCTTTTTCTGCAAAATCAAAACAAAGACGAATAAACCACACAGACTTCTCTGGCATACCAGGTTTGGGCGACTTTTTATATTCACCTATTTGTAATTGCGTTTGCTGTTGCTCTTGTCCTACTTTTGTAGGGAAGAGCAGGTTAACAATCAACTGTGCTTCGCTGTCTTGTTTTGCAGAGTTGGTCGCTGTAGTCGGTGATTGTTGCGGTTGTAATTGGTTGTGCAATTGCCCCAATTCGCTTAACAGCTCTTTTGCTTGTGGTTGTTGAAGCGCGTCTGCTGTTTGCTTGGGGGAGAGCAGCTTTAGCTGTGGTAGCAGCGCATCCAGCAAAGCTTGTATTTTTTGCGTCGCTAGCTCATTGCTCTGAGCTTGATTTGCCACCTGACTACCTAATAGCGACACAATTAAACGGTCCAACATTTGTGTAAAGCTCGATTGAGCTAAACTTGTTGGCGTGTTAGCAAAGGTTGCCATGCCCAGTTGGCTCTCTAACTGGTTTTTAACGGTAAGCGCGCTCACTGAACGGTCATCAAGCAAGCGCGTAAATGCTTGGTTGACTAGTTTCTGTAATTCAGGTGTTTGTTTGAATGTATCTGCTTTTACGAGCTTTTCGATGGTTGTAGAAGCTTGGCGTAACATGTTTGGTGTGTTTTCTTTTTGCTCGGGTTTAGCCGTGGGCAGAGCAAGCAGGGCTTCAATCACCCCTTTAATTTGATTACTGGTAAGCTGCGGGATTTGGGAAGGCGTAGCGGTTACTTGTGTGCTTTGCGAATGTGCAGATTGCAACTGGAACGTCTTAGCAGAATCTACAGGCGCAGAACTCGCTTTACGATAAAGCGGCCGCGCTAAGGCTTGTGTCAGCTGTTCAACTTGCTTATTGCTAAGCGATAGTTTACCTGTGAGGGTGTCCAATAATAAGGACAGGGCTTTTTGTTTTACCTCAAAATCGACCGGTGGTGCTTGATATTTTGGTGTCTCTGCGAGCTGGTGTTGTAAGTAACGAGCAATGGAGCTGGCTAACTTTTCGTTTTGCAAAGGTGTGTGACTTTTTTGCAATGGTAATGGTTGCTTTGCCATCAGCTCTGTAAGATTAAGCTTTATTTGGTTTGAGAGTTGTTGCAGTGGCGTGCTTGGTTTATTTTCATTGTGAGCACTTACTTTCTCGCTTGGCTCAAGCAGAGTTGCGACCGAGTGACTCAAAACACCATTTTTACTTTTATTAACTGGGGAGTTCGTGGGCTGAACGATCTGACTTGTGAGTGGTTTACCAAAAGGTCTTCCGATCAGTACTTGCAACGCTTTTACTACCGTTGACTTAATTTGTTGCAGATTGACTTCAAGTAACGGTTTGTCATACGCCAGCGTATGTACTGATGCTAAGCGTGACTCAAGCGGTGAAGGTGCATCCTTATTGACTGCGCTTACCTGTTGCAGCAAAGCGCTAAGCGGCTTTATGGTTTCTACTTTTACTTGTTGTGTCGATTTTGTGATATCAATTCCATTGAAAGCCGTTTTTACTTCGCCCTTTTGCCATGTGTTTGCTGCAGGCCAGTTACTGCTTATTGGCGATAAGGTTACTGAACGATCATGAATGTTAAGTGTTATCCCACTTGGCTGCGGCTTCACCTCAACACTACTAAGTTGACTAGAGATAAGTTTTACAATCATTGACTTAGGTAAAGCCGTACTAAACAGCAAGTCTTTAAATTGATTGACGACCTGCAAGGAAACATTACTTTGTTGGGCACTAAGATGCGCAATAAGTTTACTTTCACTTGCGAGCAAGTCTGCCACGGCTTGCGGAAGCGGTATTTTTAAATCAAGCGCCTTGATGTGTAATGTGGCGTTTTGCAACGTGGTTGCTGAAGACTGTATTACTGGGCTTGGCGTATGCGTCTTTAGCGTCGTTAAAATATCAAAAAGCTGTTTTGTTAGTGTTACTTGTGCTTGTAGTTTGGGCGTTTGAAAGGTAACCACCTTGCCAGTTTCATCAATACTAACCTGTGCTTCTGGAAGCTGATTGGGCTGGGTTGGAGGCTTAAGCGCAAGTTGGATAGTTTGCCAGCGGCCATCAATTGCCACATCCATTTTTAGTTTATCGTTACTAATTTGGATATTCTTTGCTGCAAACGGTTGGTTTTTGGCTAAGTCTAATCTCGATACTTCGCTATTATCTGTGCTTATCACAGATGCTGTCGTCGTATTTGTTGTAATTGGCAGCTTATTCATTATTTTAAATCAAATTTTCGCTAATCGGTCGCATCGGATTATTCGTATTACCATACCATTATGTTAGACTAACGCCCAATTTTAGGTAAAGAGAAGCCCAAGTTTGCTAGAGATAGACGCCGTCACTTGTACCAAACAAGATAGATGCTTGTTTGACTCATTAAGTTTCACTCTCCATGCGGGGCAGATCATGCAAATTGAAGGCCCAAATGGTGCCGGAAAAACCTCTTTGCTGAGGATCATTGCTGGGTTCGCCAGAGCGGACGAAGGGCAGATCCGCTACAACAGCACTGACATCCGCGATGATTATGATTCATTCGCTGCCGATTTATTATTTATTGGTCATAAGACAGGTGTCAATCAACAACTTAGTGCCTACGAAAATGTCCAACATTGGCTTATGGTCCATGGCGCTCAGGCCGATGAAGAAGAAGTCTATACACTGCTTGCCAAGCTCGGTTTAATAGGGCTTGAAGATGTACCTGTGCGGACATTGTCGGCAGGCCAACAGCGCCGTGTTGCATTAGTACGTTTGTGGCTGAATCAAGCCAAGCTTTGGGTGCTAGATGAACCATTTACTGCGCTGGATAAAAAAGGGGTCGCCATGTTGCAAACCCAATTTCAGTCTCATCTCGACAAGGGGGGCGCCATTTTATTGACGACCCACCAAGATCTCACCGCACATTTTGCACAGTTACAAACCTTGGCGTTGGAGTACCGTTTGTAATGCAGACTCAACATTCTTATTGGTTAGCTTTTAAATCGGTTTATGCCAAAGATGTGACCTTGGCCTTTAGACAGCGAGCTGAGATAGTCAATCCTTTGTTGTTTTTCTTAATCGTGATCACCTTATTTCCGTTAGCAATTGGGCCCGAACCTGCGCTGCTTACCAGAATGGCTCCGGGTATTATTTGGGTAGCGGCGCTTTTATCGACTATGTTAGGTCTAGATAAATTATTTAGGGACGATTACAACGACGGCTCATTAGAGCAATTGATTGCTTCACCTTATCCTTTATCGCTATCAGTATTAGCAAAAGTAGCAGCGCATTGGACAGTCAGTGGTTTGCCAATGGTGGTGCTTGCGCCCTTGTTCGCGCTGTTAATGAATCTCGAATCGCAGTCTCTCAATGCGACTGTATTGACCTTACTGATAGGTACACCGTTATTAAGTTTTATTGGGGCCATTGGCGCAGGACTCACCGTTGCATTGCAAAAGGGTGGCATTTTAATGAGTTTACTCGTCCTTCCGCTTTATATCCCCGTATTGATTTTTGCAACGTCCGCCATAGATACCAGTAGCATGTCTTTAGCGTATGGTGGTCAGCTTGCAATCCTTGGTGCGATGCTTGCCGTCGCAATTGTTGCCGCACCAATTGCCATATCGTCAGCTTTAAGAGTGAGTGTAAGTTAAAATGTGGAAGTGGTTACATCCTTATGCCAAAGCGGAGCGTGCTTACCAACTGTGTAACACCTTGCTTCCTTACTTTGCCGTGATTGCGGTAGTGGGCTTAATTGTTGGATGGGTTTGGGGGTTAGCCTATGCGCCAGCCGACTACCAACAAAAAGACAGCTATCGTATTATCTTTATTCATGTGCCGTCGGCTATCTGGTCGATGGGTGCATACTCTTCTATGGCTATTGCGGCTATTGTTGCCTTGGTATGGCAAATTCGTAATGCTGAACTGGCGGTTATTGCCATTGCTCCTATTGGTGCGGCAATGACCGCGATTGCGTTAATCACCGGTGCGGCTTGGGGTAAACCTATGTGGGGCGCTTGGTGGGTCTGGGATGCAAGATTGACGTCAGAGCTTATCCTACTGTTTTTGTATTTTGGTGTTTTGTCTCTATATCACGCCTTTGAAGATAAAAAATCAGGTGGTAGAGCTGCCTGTATTCTTGCCATTGTCGGGGTCGTTAATCTGCCTATTATTCATTTCTCGGTAGAGTGGTGGAATACGCTGCATCAGGGGTCAACTATCACCAAATTTGATACGTCAGCGATTGATCCTTCCATGTTGTGGCCTTTGTTGATCAACATAGTGGCGTTTGCTGGTGTGCTTGGCGTGGTTACGCTAATTCGTTTGAAAAATGAAATTTTACGAAGCGAGCAACACCGTCCTTGGGTCCGCGAATTAGTGAATAGGGGTTAATCATGCAGTTTGAATCCTTCAGTGAATTTTTAGCCATGGGTGGCTATGGCTTTTATGTTTGGCTCTCATTCGGCTCATGTGCATTAATACTGGCTGGTATTTTAGTCGGCTCTATCTTGGATGGTAAGGCGCTAAAGCAAGCAGTTAAAGCGCAAATGGCAAGAGAAGCACGCATTAAAAAAGCAAAAGAGGAGTCGCAAGCATGAATCCTAGACGCAAAAAGAGATTATTCACCGTTGTTGCCGTTATCTTTGGTATTGGCGCAGCGGTCGGGCTTACGCTTTACGCACTACAAGAAAATATTAATTTGTTTTACACGCCGAGCGAGCTTGTTGAAGGTAAAGGTGAGTTAAAAGAAATACCGCAAATTGGCCAGAAACTGCGCATTGGCGGTATGGTTGTACCAGGGTCAGTGGTGCGTGATGAAACGTCCTTAGATGTGTCATTTAAACTTATCGACACCGGTCCTATGGTTACTATTCGTTATAAAGGCATTCTTCCTGATCTATTCCGTGAAGGCCAAGGTATCGTAGCACAAGGGACATTAGTTGAGTCTAATGTAGTTGAAGCGTTTGAAGTACTTGCCAAGCATGATGAAGAGTATATGCCATCAGAAGTGGCGGAAGCCGTGAAAGGCATTAAGCACGAAAAGCCAAAATATAATTTAAACAGCGAGAACTAAGATGGTCCCAGAAATAGGTTACTTCGCTTTAGTTCTGGCGATGGCATTGAGCTTATTACTGTGTATTTTCCCATTGTGGGGGGCTTATACGGGTAATTTGAGGCTGATGAAAGCCGCTCCTTCACTGGCCGTTGGTCAGTGTATTCTTGTGGTGTTCTCATTTATGGTACTGATCTACATCACGTTAATGGATGACTTTACGGTTGCGTATGTGGCACATCATTCGAGCAGTACTTTGCCTTGGTATTATAAAATCACCTCAACGTGGGGTGGACACGAAGGCGCAATTTTACTGTGGTTGGTAATGCAATCCATGTGGACCATGCTGGTTGCAGTGATGTCAAAGTCGCTACCGTGGGTTTTGCGAGCGCGTGTGTTAGGCGTACTTGGCTTTTTAGGTGTGGGCTTTATGCTCTATACCCTGTGGATGTCGAGCCCGTTTGAGCGTTTGCTTCCTTACTTCCCTGTTGAAGGGCGTGATTTAAACCCATTATTGCAAGACCCTGGAATGATCATTCACCCGCCACTCCTTTATATGGGTTATGTTGGCTTATCAGTGTCATTCTCTTTTGCAATTGCTGCGCTTTTAACCGGTAAACTTGATAATACTTGGGCTAAATGGTCACGTCCTTGGACAATGGCCGCATGGGGCTTTCTTACTCTTGGCATTACAATTGGTAGTTGGTGGGCGTACTCAGAGCTTGGCTGGGGCGGTTGGTGGTTCTGGGATCCAGTTGAAAACGCTTCACTGATGCCTTGGCTTGTTGCAACGGCTTTATTGCATTCACTCGCAGTAACGGAAAAGCGTGGTGTGTTTAAGTCTTGGACCGTACTACTTGCTATCACCGCGTTTAGTTTATGTTTACTTGGTACCTTTATCGTTCGTTCTGGGATCATCGTTTCGGTGCATGCGTTTGCAACCGATCCAGACCGTGGTTTATATATCCTGTCATTCTTGGCTGTGGTTGTGGGTGGTAGCTTAGCGCTTTACGCACTGCGCGTAGCTCAAGTATATAGTGAGGGGCGCTATCAATTCATTTCGCGTGAGGTGGCGCTGTGGATCAACAATATCTTCTTAGTGGTTGCGACCTTGATTGTATTGTTAGGCACGTTATTGCCTATGATCCACAAAGAGCTGGGCTTAGGCTCTATTTCTATTGGCGTGCCTTTCTTTAACCAAATGTTTGCGATATTAATCGTGCCATTCGCGATTTTGCTAGGTTTAGCACCTATGCTGCGCTGGAAACAAAATAAGATGCCGCCACTAGTGAAAAAGTGGGCTGTATTGATTGCGGTGAGTTTAGTACTTACTGCGACGTGGTTGTATTCGAGCTATGAAGTGGTGGCACCTCTGACATTTGTTGCGACAGCGTTGGCTGTGTGGATAAGTGTGGCTACCGCTGCTGACTTATTTAATAAAGTGACTGTTCACCCGAGTGTTGCGATCGGCTTTAAAAAGCTAGGGTTGAGCTATTGGGCGATGGTACTCGGGCACGTTGGTATTGCCTTTGTTATTGCGTCGGTGACGTTAACTTCAGCATACTCAGTTGAGCGCTCTGTGAGCATGAAACCCGGTGAAACGGCGATGCTAAACGAGTACGAATATCGCTTTGATGGCGTAAAAGAAATTCGAGGCCCGAACTACGGTGGTCATGCTGGCGTAGTGACGGTATTCAAAAATGGTAAAAAAGTCACCGAGCTGCATGCAGAAAAACGCCGTTATGATGTAGGGATGCAGTTTATGACCGAAGCCGCTATTGATGATGGTTTCTTCCGTGATTTATATCTAGCACTCGGCGAGCCGCTTTCTGCAGGCGCGTGGTCGCTTAGGATCTATCACAAACCATACGTACGCTGGATGTGGCTAGGTGGGCTACTTATCTCTTTTGCCGGCTTCATTGTGCTTGCGGATAAACGCTACCGCAGCCGCGTGAAAAAATCATCCCAAGTGGAGGCTTAACATGAACCGCAAGTTATTAGGTTTAGTGCCTTTTTTGATATTTATTTTCCTGTGTGTGTTTTTGTACCAAGGACTATTTGGTAATCCTAGAGAGCTCCAGACCGGCCGTTTAGGACACACTATGCCTGAGTTTTCATTACCCGATCTAATGGATAGTGATAAAACCTGGACAGCCGACTCGCTTAAGGGTGAAGTCTACTTGATGAACGTATGGGGCACTTGGTGCCCAACGTGTATCGCTGAGCTGGGTTATTTAACTGAGCTTAGAGAGCGTGGCGTGAAAATAATAGGTCTATATTACGAGCAGGCTTATGACCCTGATTTTGGCGACCAGTTTGATATCAATGCTCTAAGACAAGATGTCAATAACATGTTGAGTCGTGCTGGTAACCCATACCAATTTAACATTCTTGATTTGGAGCGTACATTAGCACTGGATCTAGGTGTTTCAGGCGCGCCAGAGACTTTTTTGGTAGATAAGCAAGGTAAGATTTTGTTGCATCATACTGGCGACATCAATGAACGCGTGTGGCGCACTAAGTTTGCGGCAATCTATCAGGAGTTAACGCAATGAAATATGTAATTGTTTTGCTTTTAATGATGATTACCGCAGCGGCACAAGCAACGGAAGACAAATATAACTTTGCTACAGCTGAACGTGAGCAAACTTTCCGAGAGCTGACTCATGAGCTACGCTGCCCGAAATGCCAGAACCAAAACATTGCAGATTCAGATGCCGTCGTAGCCAAAGATCTGCGTGATAAAGTCATCGCTTTGGTTAATGAAGGTCAGTCTAAGCAAGAGGTCATTGATTATATGATCGACCGCTATGGCTATTTCGTTCATTATCAACCACCTGTTACGCCTGCAACGATCGTACTTTGGGTACTGCCAGTGGCAATCATTATTTTAGGCTTCGGCTTTATTGTATTTCGTCAAAAACGCGCTGCGAAAAAGCAAGATTGGAATGCAGCGGACGAACAAAAGCTGACTGAGCTCATTAATCAATATCAACGTCAGGAGCGTGAGCAGTGAGCGAATTCTCGACAGATTTAACCCAAATGTGGTTTTTGTTTCTTCTGCTGGGCGTATTTGCCAGTCTCTTTGTAGTTTTTCCGTTTATTAAAAAGGAAAGACGCATCACGGTTGATCATGATGCGAATGCCGAGCGTATCGATATTTTCCATCAGCGTTTGGAAGAGTTAAAAGAAGAGCTTGCTAATCAGCGTATCGAAAAAGACAGTTATAATGAATCTGTGGTTGAACTCAAGCGTCGCTTATTGAATGAGTTATCGCCTGAACAGTCATTGACGAGTCGTGGTGACAACCGTGTGTTGGCGCTGACGGGTATTGCTTTTATGGTGTTGGTGACAGGTGTCTTTTATTTCTACACGGGTAGCCACAGGCAAATAGCGAGCTGGCATGAAGCCGTTGAAAAGTTACCTGAGTATGGTGAGCGTGCAGTAATGCAATCTGGAGAGCCGCTCAATGCCAACGAGCTACAAGCATTTGCGCTGGGGCTAAGAACTAAACTAGCAACAGCTGGCGACGATGCAGTTGCATGGATGTTACTTGGTCGTGTTGCAATGTCACTTAGTGACTTTGAGATGGCGATGCAGGCATTTGATAAAGCACTCGTGATGCAACCTAATAACAACAATGTCCTAGTGAATTATAGCCAAGCATTATTGATAGAGGGCTCAGAGCCAAGTATGAATCGCGCGGCCAGAATGTTGTCAAAAGTGCTCAAGAATGATCCAACGAATATTGATGCGATAAGCTTGCTGGCGTTAATTGCCTATGAACGTCAAGATTGGAAAGAGTCAAAAGCCGCTTTTGAAGTCTTGTTGTCACAATTGACCAAAGATGATCCGCGTTATGAGATGATCGCAGGGCGGATTGCTGAAATCGAACAAAAGTTAGGTCAACAAACAGATGAGTCAGTTGCTGCCAAAGCCAATATTGTCGCTACCGTAACCATTTCGGCAGAGTTACAGAACAAGATTCCAAAGGACAGTACCTTGTTCGTTTTTGCAAAGGCAGCTGAAGGTCCCGCCATGCCATTGGCGGTCGCCAAAATTACAAACTTTAACTTGCCAATGACGGTAAACCTAGATGATAGTATGGCAATGATGCCTGAATTAACTTTATCGAAGTTTTCTCAAGTTACGGTCACTGCTCGTGTTTCTAATGATGGTTCAGTTATGCCTTCAGAAGGAGAACTCGAGGGTGTTTCAAGCGTAATTGAGCTTCAACAAGGCGAAAATCAGCTCAATGTCGAGATTAGTCGTGTCTTAACAAATACAGGGAATTAAATGCTTAAAGCTGTGCTCACAGGTTTACTTGCGCTGACCGTTGTTGGTTGTGCGCAAGTACCCGAAGAGAAAAAGGATCCACGAGATCCATTTCAATCACTTAACCGCCCACTCTATGATTTCAACATGGATGTGTTGGATGCCTATATTTTACGGCCAGTTGCTAAAGGGTATGTCGCGGTGACTCCCGCTCCTGTACGCAGTAGTGTGGTTAATTTCACCACCAACATCGCCGCACCGACCGATGCAGTAAACGCAGCACTACAGGGTAAGCCTGATCATATGGCAATCAATGTTGCTCGCTTTTTAGTTAATTCTACGGTCGGTATTTTTGGCTTGTTTGATGTTGCGAAAACACTTGGGCTTGAGCTTAAAGACGAAGATTTTGGCCAAACCCTTGGTGTGTGGGGCGTTGGCGATGGTGCCTATATTATGATCCCTGGTATGGGACCGACGACCGCGAGAAACTTAACGGGTGATGTAGTCGATAACTTTGTCTTGCCAGAAATTGCACTCACTACGCCACAAACAGTATTAGTGTTCGCGCTGCGTGCGGTTGAAGCAAGAGCGGCTTTGATGTCACAAGAAAAGCTGCTAAATGAGTCGCTTGATCCATACACTTTCTTAAAGGATGTATATTATCAACGTCAATTGTACGAGCTATTCGATGGCAACCCGCCAATGGAAGAAGAGCCGGATGATTTTGACGAGAACTTTTTAGAGAACTTGTAAAAATAAGGTCGGCAATCGCCGACCTTTTGGTTATCTTAGTATACGGTTAGAAGCGCCAGTTAAGATTTGCCCAGAGCGTCCGTCCCGGCTCATTGACTCGATCAATTTGGTCAAAGCCACTTACCGCGGCGCCTGAACGACTTAAATGTTCGGCATAGGTTTTATCGAGTACATTATCTACGCCAGCACTGAGCTGTAATGCATCGCTATATTGATAATTGGTATTGAGTGAAAGTGTGCCAAAGCCTGCCGTTGCAGTGATGTCCTGCCCTGCAATATTCCCTTGTCCAATCGCCACTCTGTGCTGATGTTGTACTAATCTTACCAATCCGCCTAGTTGCCACTTATCGCTTAGTTGGTAATTGCTCGCAATACGCAGTTGCAGAGGCGGTTGCTGAGCTAATGCGAGATTGTCGGTAAGGTTATTACCCTTTAGGTAGTTGATACTACTGGTGAGTTGCAGCGCTTTGCTCGCTTGCCACATTACTTCACCCTCAAAACCGAAGGTTTCCGCGTCAATATTTCTGGTCACTTTTGACATCATATTCATCTTTTCAAACATATTGTCGATTAATAAATAGTCGTCAATTTGGTTATAGAACACCGAGAAATTGACGTTAATGTCTTTGAACTGCTTTACCAATCCAGCATCTAATTGCACGTTTTTTTCAGTATCGACATTAAAGGCAGAAATAGACGTTTCACTTCCTCGGCTACCACCGACTACTTCCCAGTAATCGGGAAAGCGCTCTGTAACGCCGAAGCCGACAAAATAGCTACTGTTTTTAGATTGTGCTTGATAGCGACTAAATCCGCTGAATAACGTATCGTCTCTTGTTTGTAGGGCGGTTGGGTTTGGTTTCATCGACATCATTGCGCTTATCATGGTGCGATGATCTTCACTTTGCCAATCATCAATGCGCAATCCGCTAACCCATTGGCTAGTTTGACTCAATTGATATTCGAACTCGGCAAATACACCGAGCTGTCTAAATTCAGCATCTATTTGGCGTGGCATCGTTTCTACCGGATTGTTGAATTGATCTCGGCTGACTCGATTGCGGTGCTCATTTGCTTGATAATCGACACCGTAAATAAAAGTATGTTGGGCATTGATTTCTGAAGTCAACGTAAGCTTTGCGCCATAAGTTTTACGGTCAGGGTTGGAGGAGGTTGGGGTTTTCATCATCATGTTAGCAACAAAAGGACGTAAGCTATGATTGTCCATGATGTGGTCAACGTAGTTATAGTATGCGTTGAATGTTAACTCTTCAATCAGTGATGAAAGGGAAGATAATTTGATATTCAGGCCGATATTTTCTCGGTCGAAGAGGCTGCCATCCATCATGCGGTCGGCATAGGCAACTTCACCATCGCTTAACCCGTAAGTGATAGAGTAAAAAGCGTCATCGCTTGGGGTATAGGCAAACTCTGTGTCTATATTCCAGCGTTCATACGCTGAGTGAACTTTGGTGCCATTACCATCTTCATAATCATCTGCATCACTGTAATTTGCTGCGATCCGAGCGTATCCGCGTTCATTACCAGCCTTGATATCACTGTTAACACTGTGGCGGCCTTGGCTCGAAAGCACCGCATTGGTAAAGCCAATCACTTCAGATTTAGCTAGGCGTTCATTTTCACGTTCAAACACCACAGTCGCAGCACTGTTGCCCGGACCATACAACACAGTTTGTGGGCCTTTGATGACTTTTAAGGTGTCGTAGGATTGTGGCGTAATATATGCCGTAGGCGGGTCCATGCGGCTACCGCAACCACCAAGCGTTTGACCATTATTGGCGATAATGGCAATTCTAGAGCCTGCCATGCCACGAAACACAGGGTCAGCGCTTGCGCCGCCTTTTTTAATTAGTGAGAACCCCGCAATTGAAGAGAGTAAATCCGCGCCATCTTGTGCTGGTAGTGGTTGGCGTACTGCTTTGGTATCCGTTGTTAGCGTAATTGGTGTTTGCATCGGTGCAATAACAACAATTTTTTCAATTTCATCAGCATGGGTGATGGGAGATAAGGAAACAATAGCAAGAGAGAGTAGGGTGCGTTTCATAAGTTCACTTTGAAGTTGTTTTAGTGCACTTATTTTATCGCTATCAGGTGCTTAGCGGGATGCGACAGATTGTCGCATCCTTTGACAGGTTACTCTATCGCTTTTATTTGAGTGTCACTCCAAACTTGCGACTTTTGATATAGCTCGGCGATATTTTGGCTGGTTACGCCAAGAGATTTTGATATGGTTTCAACATTCTCCCAGTCACCCTTTTCCATAGATTCAGCAAGGTCCAGATAAATACCAAAAGCACTCGGTTTTTTCAGTAGGGTTGATTTAATTTCTTGAGATAAGGGTAATTTCGTCAATAAACTGGCCATATCGTCATCGAGAATGGCGTCCATCAGTGACATCATGCCAACCAAAAATGTACTTCCAGTATCAGAGATCTTATTGGCCTTGGTTGCTATTGCTTCCATAAAGTGTGCGCGCAATAAAGAGAGTGAAAGTAGTTCTTTGGGCTTTTCAGTATTAAGCTGTGAAGCAAATAATAATGAGATCAGACGCTTAAGCTCTTCACTACCGAGTACAACCAAGGCTTGTTTAATCGTTGATATTTCTGCTCGGCGTTTAAATACAGCACTATTTGCATAACGAAGAAGTTTGTAGCTTAGGTTTACATCACGTTCAAAGACCTGTGTGATCCTAGCAAGGTCGGGCTCAACGCTTGAAGTCTCATAAAGCAATTCAGCCATGGCTAATTCCGAAGGAGCCAACGCTTTGGTTTTGACCATTTCGGGTTTGGCAAAAAAGAAGCCTTGAAAATATTTGAATCCAAGCGACTTGGCGAGTTCAAACTGTTCGTAGGTTTCTACTTTTTCTGCCACTAAATCAATATTGGGGAAATCCTGTATCGCGGTTTTAATGGTATGGATTTGCTCTAGGTTAGTTGCCAACAAATCGACTTTTATCTGGTCAATATAGGGAAAAAAATGGCGCCATACATTTTGGTGATGGTAATCGTCAAGTGCAAGCGTATAGCCTTGCTCTTTAAGCTCTTTTACACACGCTAAGAGTCGTTTTCCCGGTTGTACCGTTTCTAATATTTCGACGACGACTTGTTCTGGCGCCAACATTTGCACATAGCCTTTTGCCAGCGTCTCTAGGGTGAAGTTAATGTAAGCAGGGCGTTGATTTGTGAGGTCATCAAGACCAAAGGTAAACTGGCTGCCTTCAACCAAGCGACTTGTTGCTTCATCACCGTCAATTTCGGGAAATACATTATTTAGGCCATCACGAAATAAAAGTTCGTATCCAATCAATTCCCTTTGGACATCAAAAATTGGCTGACGAGCCGCGTAAAAGTACATAGATACTACCGTCCAAACAAATGCTATTGGCTTTAATATAAGGTAAAAGTGCAATCAGGTCACGCTGGGAAATTGAGTTTACAGAATATGGGTAAATACAGAACATAGACTGAATGATAATTAACCAGTTGAATTAGGTACGAATAAAATACTGTTTTGATCAATGGTCGCAGGTGGTTGGGTGTATGGTTTGTGCATGTTATAGTGGGTTCTTTATGTTTTTGGCTTTTATTCAAAGTGAGTTAGAAATCGAATAATTAAGTGATAGAAAAAGCTCACATTTGGAGAAGAGCCCAACTAACAATTAGGAGGCTAATTTGGAGATAGGTACGATAATCTCTCTCGCATTGTATTTTATTGCGATGTTGGGAATTGGGTTATACGCATATAAAAAGTCGACCAGTGATGTGTCAGGCTACATGTTGGGCGGTCGTAGCTTACCACCAAGTGTAGCGGCGCTTTCAGCGGGCGCATCCGACATGAGTGGTTGGATCTTAATGGGTCTGCCGGGTGCCATGTTCCTGTATGGTTTTAGCAGTACATGGATTGCAATAGGTCTTGTGATTGGTGCTTGGCTTAACTATTTATTGGTTGCACCACGCCTGCGTGTTTACACAGAGTATGCAAATGATGCGATAACCATTCCTGACTATTTTGCAAATCGTTTTGAAGATAAAGGAAACGCGCTAAGAATAGTCTCAGCGTTAGTGATCATTGTTTTCTTCACCCTATATACTTCCTCTGGTGTGGTTGCTGGTGGTAAGCTGTTTGAAAGTTCATTTGGCATGAGCTATGAGAGTGGTTTATACATCACCACCGGCGTTGTTGTGCTTTATACTTTATTTGGCGGCTTTTTAGCGGTAAGTCTGACCGACTTTGTACAAGGTTGTATTATGTTTATCGCTTTGATTTTAGTGCCTTTAGTTACCTTCTCACTGCTCGATAATCCGCTATCTCAAACACTAAATGAGTTAAACCCAACGATGTTAACTTGGGTTGGTTCGGCTGGTGCAATAGGTATTATTTCAGCAATGTCTTGGGGTCTTGGCTACTTTGGTCAACCTCATATTATCGTGCGCTTTATGTCTGTTCGAAGTGTGAAAGACATGCCGACAGCGCGTCGCATAGGGATGAGCTGGATGATAGTTGCAGCTCTCGGTGCTGTGGGCACTGGTTTGTTTGGTGCAGCTTACGCACATGAACATGGGCTTGTTGTGGATGACGCCGAGACCATTTTCTTGATTTTATCTCAGCTATTGTTCCACCCATTGATTGCTGGTTTTTTACTTGCAGCTATTCTTGCCGCAATTATGAGTACTATTTCTTCGCAATTGTTAGTGAGTTCAAGTTCGTTGACTGAAGACTTTTATAAGATATTCTTGAATAAGAATGCTTCGGATAAAGAGCTGGTGCTTGTTGGTCGTGCTAGTGTGCTGGTTGTAGCGCTTGCTGCAATTTATCTTGCGTATGACAGAGATAGCTCGATTCTAGATCTTGTAAGTAATGCTTGGGCTGGTTTTGGTGCAGCATTTGGCCCACTGGTGCTGATAAGCTTATTCTGGTCTCGCATGAACTTTGCTGGCGCGCTTGCTGGTATGGTATCTGGCGCGGTGACTGTGTTGGTATGGATCTATGGTCCGTTTACTTATAATGGTGAGCCGCTTAGCGCGACATTATATGAAATTGTTCCAGGGTTTATTGTCGCGACTATCGCTATCTTTGCTGTTAGCCTTCTGACCAAGGAGCCAAGTAAAGAGATCACGACGCTATTTGATAAAGTAGAAAAAGCGCTTGATTAAAGTTGGTTGAAGTGAATAAAAAACGGAGCATTCGGCTCCGTTTTTTATTTCTTAAATATACGTAAATACGGTTTAAGGAGTCACTTTAAGCTTGTTCTTTTAAGTGGTTAATCACGACTTCATGGTGATCTTTGGTTTTAAACTTATTGAACACGTGCTTGATGGTGCCGTCTTGACCGACTAAGAAAGATAGGCGATGAATGCCATCATATTCTTTACCCATAAACTTCTTTAGTCCCCACACACCAAACTCATCGGCTACCGCGTGGTCTTCATCCGAGAGTAAGTCAAAGTTGAGTTCTTTTTTGTTTTCAAAGTTCTTTAACTTTTTCACAGGATCTGGACTAATACCAACGGCCACGGTGTTTAATTCAGTTAGTTCAGCTTTGTGGTCGCGTAAATTTTCGGCCTGAACCGTACAGCCAGGGGTTAATGCTTTAGGATAAAAATAGACTAAAACTTGGTGAGACTTTAATAAAGTAGCAAGTTCAACGGTCTCGTCGTTTTGGTTTTGCAGTGAAAATAGTGGCGCTTGATCACCAACTTTTAAAGTATTCATAGTAAATCCTTAGCGAATGCGTCTAAATATATAGTCTACGTTTAAGGAGTGAGAAAGATCTTCGAACTGAACTTTAAAGTTATCAATATCCACATCCACTGGAATATTAAACTCAAGCTCGCAGCGCATATGTAGCTCGTCTTCTTGCTCAAAGGTATCTGACTTCAGTGAACAAATATTCACTCCTTGTGCTGCAAAATAGCGCGTTACTTTGCTTAGTGTACCGGGAGTATCTAGTCCTTCATATTCCAAAGTATAACCTGCACTGTATTCGCCTTGCTGATGGCTCGACGTGCGTTTCATCATGGTTAAGAGACCGAGTTCCATCCCTTTTGCTGGCAAGGTATGTTCTACACGACTAATAGACGCCATGTCACCGGCTAGCAACATAATAAAGGTAAATTCATTTCCCAATATTGCGATACGACTGTCGATAATATTACAGTTGCAGTCACTCACAAGCTGTGTCAATTCGCCAACAATACCAGATCTGTCTTCTCCTATTGCGGTTAAGACAAGTTGATGGTTTGCATGCATGGTCATTTTGGAACCTCTGATTTCACGTAATGCGCTCAAGGTTAATAGTTAACGCGAAATACTACCATATCTGAGTTTTAGCGCTAGCGCGTTGTAATAAAAAATAGAATTAGGGTTGCGCGGCATGGTTGCTTGTTTTTCTAATGTATGACAAGTAACATAAGGCAAAATTTTGGCTATGAGATACGTGTTCCCGATATAGTACGTGGAATATTTGATAGCATAGCGTTATTAATTCAGAGATTGTCAATTTTTGGCAACTTTGTGTGAACCAATTCGGCAATCCTAAATCATAACTTTGATTCGAATAATAATAGGGTTTGCTAAGGAGTAAATGAGTGCAGTATTGGATCCCAAAATCACTGGTTCTTGGAATTGCCGTGAGTCTAAGCGGCTGTAGTATTTTTACAAATGATGCACATCATGAAAGAAATTATCGTGCAAATGCACCGGTGAAAGCCCCTGAGGGCTTAGCTCAGCCTTATCGAGACCCAGAATTTGCAATGCCTGTCGGCCAATATGAAAATACAGCTGAACCGGTAAGTTACCGTGCACCGCAACAGGTATTAACAGTTGCGCAAGGCAGTTGGGTAGAGCAGGGCGAAGAAGCTGCAAGGATCTTTTTTGATAAAAATGACGGTATAGAAGATTTACCAGCATTTATTTGGCGGGCTGTAGATGGCGTTGTGGCGATGCATAATGCCGGACTTGAAAGCGATAACAAGGCGCAAGGTTCGGTGACCACAACTTGGTATTCACTGATTAAGCCAAAAGACGGCTGGTTTTGGGAAGAAGCGGCAGAGCCATCAAAGCAAAAGTTTAAGTTTACTGTCGAGCAAAAAGAACATCAGCGTACGGCGTCAATTCGAGCGGAATTAGTAGATTATCAAGGCGATGGTGAGTTAACTGCGCTTCAGAAAAACCACCTCGAAGTTCGGGCACTGAACGAAGTCGTTTCAGAATTTGACTATCAATATCGTCTACTGCAAGTTGAAATGCGTAAGCGCCAAGGTGTGCTGGCACTTGAACTTGGGTTTGACAAGAATGGTGATTCGGCGCTACTGACTGAAAAAGGTCAAGAAGCGGTGCTTGATCGCTTCTCAAACTTCCTAGAAAGAAGTAACTTTACGGTTGTTCGTGTCGATAGAGAAAAGCAGGAAGTTTTGGTCCGTTATGAAGCGCCTGAAAGCAGCGTTTGGGACTCTATTTGGGGTGAAGAAGCGGTTGTGTTGCCAATTGACAATGGTGATTACACGATAAAGATCGCTCAAGCGCAGGATACGCGTACTTCAATTACCTGGAAGGATAGCGAAGGTAACGTACTTGATGCAAACACCATGAATAACCTGCATCAAGCCTTGATCACTTTGCTTAGGCAAAAAGGTCTAACAATCTAATAAATATAATAATTTAAAAACGAAAAGAGCTTCGGCTCTTTTCTTTGTTTTTGTGGAAGTAAAAAATGACAGAGAGCACTATGACACCACGCTCCACCTTACAAACGTGGTTTGCGTTTATCGTACCGTCATTGATTGGTATCTTTTTATTTATGACGCCAGTGGCGGTGGGGGAAGCAATGACTATCCCAATCGCTGTTATGGCGAAGTGGTTACAAGCGCAAGTCGCTCCTTTTATTAAAGACATGATTGTCGCAATAGTATGTATTACCGGGATCATGAGTTTGGTGATGAAGCTCCTAAGACCCCAAGCGCTATTAAAAATAACCATAATAAAGCACTTATTTGACGTTAGCTGGGTTTGGTTGATAACCCGACTAGTCGGCATGGTGTTTATTGTGCTTACCTTCAATGGTGTTGGTCCAGAAGCGATCCATTCAGAAAACACAGGAGCATTAGTGCTAAATGACTTGTTACCTGTACTCTTTTCTGTCTTTATTCTTGCCGGCTTGTTACTGCCATTACTACTTAACTTTGGTCTACTTGAGATGGTTGGTACACTCTTAACCAAAGTGATGCGCCCGCTATTCGGTGTGCCTGGTCGTAGCGCGGTAAACTGTGTTGCTTCTTGGCTTGGCGACGGTAGCGTAGGTATCTTGATGACTGCTCGCCAATATGAGGATAAGCACTATACACAACGGGAAGCGGCTATCATCGGCACCACATTCTCCGCGGTTTCCATTACTTTCTGTTTAGTTGTGATTGGTCAAGTTAAACTCGAACACCTGTTTGCTCCTTTTTACCTCACCGTATGTGCAGCTGGCTTTGTTGCAGCGATCATAGTGCCGCGCTTACCACCGCTAAGGTTCAAAAAGGATATCTATGTAGATGGTAGTGATCACAATCAGGATTCAGAAGCGGTACCAGAAGGAAAAGGCCTATTAGGTCATTCTTTGGATATTGCACTTGCTAAGGCAAAAACGGCACCAGGGCTTAAAGGTACATTAGAAGAAGGCCTGCATAATGCGTTAGATATGGTATTTGCAGTACTTCCCGTGGTTATGGCAGTTGGTACTTTTGCCCTGATCATCGCAGAATACACCTCTGTATTTCAATATTTAGGTACACCTTTCGTTCCTTACCTCGAGCTACTCAATGTGGCAGAAGCCGAAAAAGCAGCACAGACAATCGTTGTCGGCTTTGCTGATATGTTTATTCCGTCAATCCTTGCAGCAGGCTCTATTGAAAGCGATACCACCAGGTTTATCGTTGCTGCAATGAGTGTTACCCAGTTAATTTATATGTCAGAAGTTGGCGCGTTGTTGCTTGGCAGCAAGATCCCAGTGAACTTGTGGGAGCTATTCCTAATATTTATTTTAAGAACGCTTGTTACCTTACCTGTTATCGTCTTTATGGCGAAATGGTTAGTCGGTTAAAAGAACATTCGATAACAGAGTTCACTAATAACCCACAATATTTACTCGCTTAAATATTGTGGGTCAGTTGGCTAACTTCATGCTGAATATTGACGTTTGATGCTCGGACTGGCCGAACCAAATCAGTCTAGACTGAGCATTATTCTTTATCGATAGTCTAACTTTACAAAGCCGCTTCGTGCTGCCAATAACTGATATAAAGTCCAAGTATAAAAAGCTGCAGTCGGGCTAGGGTTTTTCGGCAGTTTTGGCCTACACCTGCAAGCACTGCGTTAAGTCCATCATCTTGCTTTCTTTTTAAGCGGCTAAGACCCAAGTGTCTATTCTATTTCATGTGCCCGATGATTAGCTCTATTGCATTGCATCGCTTGAGCTTTTTTATACTCGGTGTCGCTCCATGCTTTTGCCCAGCAATACATACATCATAATACGCTGCTAAGTACCCTCGATGAGCCTTATCTACAAAACAGCTGTAGAGTCGCAAATCAGTGATATTTTCCATTATCGAGTGAAGAATTGCATGCCGAAAAGGTATTACACGGTGGATTTGTGCACCACATGGCTACTGTATTTTCGTCAGACAGTTTGTGAATTTGTTTAAGGTATTCGAGACCCGTGAGCTGGTGAATAAGCATTGTGCCAGCACCTTTATCACCATAGTGCTGTTTAAATCCAACTTATATTCGCAATCAATCAATGAGTTTGGACGACTTCACGAGTTTATGACGCGGTGAAATGATATCAATGAACTCGCTTTGAAACAGGTGGTTTTATGGTGTTTGTATGTATGGTTTTGGTTTCTTTTTTACATTCAAATTACAACGTTTTGGTTATCAGGTTCAAAAAACTGCAATTTTAGGATAGTAGGGTCGTTTAGTTCTTTATGTAATTCAATAAATTAAATTGATTTCAGGATGAGCCAACTCGAAGAGGAGGCAAGAGATATGCAAAATATGGTGGTCACGTTTATCTAGCCAAATTTGAGGTCAAGCAGTAAGTAATGTCGTCAGTGTTTTAGGCTTTCGGAGTGCAAAAAAAGCCCCATTCGACATGAGGCTTTAGAAAGTCTGTATTTAACAGTGAAGTTATCTAGATGTGTATAAAGTACCTAACACTTCAATTTTAGCTTCAACTACCTTTCCCGATTGCTTCAGCTCGGCAAGTTTACCAAGTAAATCTTGATTGCTATTTACACTAACAACAGCAATTCTGCCACCGTCATATGTATTTTCAACAGCAACGCCGAATTCACTTGCTAAATTGCTTGCAGACGCACCGTCTTTCAATAGAAGGTTAATATTGCCAGATACAGGAGCAATTTCACCATTAAAAATATTTTTTACTAAAGAACCTTTAGTGAACAACTTGCTGACCGAAGTTGACTTAACCAAAGCTTTATTACCTTTTTTGCTAACAATAGCATTGGGATCTGCAATTGCTGCAGGAACTAATGCATGATCAGACATGATTTTATAAGCGCCAAAGTCAGGTTGTTCAAAACTTGCCACTTTGTTGACCTTCTCCATTTTTGGAGTCAAGTTGTCATTAGCTTCTGCTTGAGTCAAGAATAGTGAACCCGTAATTAGTGCTGCGATTTTTAACTTGTTCATAATATACACTCCTATTACTCAGCAGACTGGTGACCAAAGATACGTACAGCTGCACCCATCAATTTTGATGGTGTAGAGTTGTTTACGTAACCATTATAGACAATATCGCCTGTGCTAGCTGTTGCAAACGATTTGTCAGAAACGTCTAGCACGCGAATTGTCCATTCCCCCTTGGCTGATTCGCCATAGAAGCTATTTGATAAAAATACCCCATTTTTCAGGATATAACCGTTCTGGAAGCCGGCTCCACTAAGGTCATATGCAGGGCGTATCAACGCTTGTCGAGATGACAGTAAAACACTTCTAGTTCCACTTGGAGAGATAACTTCAATCGCTAAATCGGATCCCGCAGTAGACTGAAGGACATCTTCACCACTTTGCATTCCCATACCGAATTCATCGTTGAATACGTCTAGTTTAAACTGAGCTGCTTCAACTTTGATATCATCTTCAATTGTGACTTTGTATGTCGCACCAACCAAGCTATTATCAGGGATTGGCATTTCAAGTGATTCTTCTGCTACTACTGAGCCTGCGCCGGTCCAATCAGTGATTACTTCTTCGCCTAAATCGTTCGAGTATGACTTAGCCATTTTCACAGCCTCGCCAGCATCGACACGTCCAAATCCGTAAAGGTTATTATGGCTATAACCAGCCGCATTCTCAACCCAACCGTCATGTGCAACGAATTCGTTATCACCTACAGGTACCGTTACAGAGGCATTTTCAGCATCATTCTTGGTACTAGTTGATGCAATGATGTGTCGCACATCCCTCCAAGTTAGTTCGTTGTTGGCTGAAAGGATTAAAGATATCACACCAGATGCATTTGGAGCTGCCGAAGAAGTTCCGTTCATAGAAGAACGATAATTACAATTAGGGTTTTCAGGATGACCAGGGTAATCGAATGGATACTGGCTTGCGGCAAACTCTTCACCATAAGCGCCAGTCCAACCAGCTATCGTGCGACCAGTGTAGCCTGAGCTACCGCTCAAACATGTCATCGGGTCGGTTGTAACCATTGCTGGAGCCCAACGGCCATATTCACCGGCTGGGGCTGCAGCTAATAGGTTAGAACCAGCGCTTGAATAGCTTGTGTGTTTACCATTTGAGTTAACAGCGCCAATAGAAAAGTAGTATGGATGGCCTTGGCTACTTTCACTGTTACTATTGTAACAAGTTAACCCAAGGTCATTTGCACCATTATCTTCACAGAATGACCCTTCTAAGTCCTCACTCACGAAGCTATTACCGCTTGATTTTACGTTGGTCGCTCCTTTACCCGAGCGAAGCTTTCTGTTTGGATAAGACTCAATGGCTTCGTCGAGTTCTGAATAGCTAAATTGAACTGGGTAAGTAAGGCCATAACTGCGGTTAAACACAGAAATAGATTCGCTTGCAGTGATACCTGAACCAGGAAAACCATGAACTAATAGCTCTTGCTTCGGCGTTTTTTCGCCGCTTGCCAATAAGTTCATTCCAATGAGGCCTGTATCGGGTGAAACACCTCGGCCGCCTAAGCCATTCCAGCCTTTTGAGGCGATAAGGCCAGCTACGCTAGTACCATGGTCGCCATTGGTTGCCGTACTTGTTGGATCTGTTTTGTCCAAAGCGCCGTTTAAAAGGTTTAATGATCGATTCGGAAGCACATTAGGTGCTAAATCTTCGTGTCGAATTTCAAGTCCCGAATCTACTACTACCGCAGTAACGCCTTGACCAGTAACACCTTGAGCGAATGCATTTTTTACATTCATATCTTCGCCAGCGACTAAGATGTTTGTTTCTGCTTCTTCGAATTCTTTATCCCAATATTGTTGGGCTTCTTCTTCTGTCATTATTCCACGGCCTACATATAAGTCGACGAGACCTTGTTTCATTTCGTCACTTAGTGCATATGCTTTCTGACCGGTGTTGTTTAAGTGCCATTGTTGGCTGGCTAGGGGATCTGTAATGGCTGCTGGGATCTCGATGCTACCACTAGCAGATTTACTGTTTGCTGTAACTGTGAAGTTAATTGTTGCCGCTTCGCCTGTCACTGACAGGTAGTCAAACGTGTTGATACCTTTTAGTGTCAAAATACCATGTGAAAGAGTATAAACATTGTTTTCTGGAGTGATCTCAGTTTCACCATCAAATATTGTAATTGATAGGTTATCGCCATCAGCATCAGAGGCTTGAATTGGACCTGAAGTTGTTTGCCAATGCTTAACATTCTCTAATTGAGTAACGCCGGCTTGAGGGGCTTGATCTACTTCTTGAGCTGAGCTGTTCTTATTGTTATCACTACCACCACAAGCAGATAGTGCTAATACTATCGCTGCAGATAAAGCAGTATATTTGAATTTATTGTTATTCATGTTATTTACCTTCGTGATCTTTACGGCAACAAATGTACTCAAGTAAATTTATGTTAGCAATTTTATAATTGATTTCGTTGTAACCATTTTGTAAACGGAAAATATATTTTATCTATATTATCATGTGGTTAGGATATTTGAAAACAAATGTAAACAGGGGTGGTGGCTGTTGAAAAAACAAACAGGTTAGAGGAGTATTTAACCTGTTTGTAATCTTTGGTGGGTGACTATTATAAACTGTTAATATCCTTTTTAACTTGATAACCTTCGTCAGTAACAATCTGCTCAAGAATGACAACTCTTGATTTCAAAGCGTTAAGCTCTGCGTGCAACTGGTCTCGTTCTTTTTGGCTTTGCGAATCTAACTTTTTGTATTCTAAACGTCGTTTATACATTTCGCTAAGTATGCCTCCACCCACGCTAATGAGTACAATTAAAAAAACCATCGTAGTGCCGGACATAATCAATTTACTCCTTTTTGTTGATAATTGATGCTGATATTTAGCTTAGTCGTATTTTATCCATCTATTACCGTATGGATGTAAATAGCCTGAATTTCTGATAATGCTTATTTATCATGGATCTTGTGAAAATCATTCCATGGTTACTGCTTCTAGCCTCTACTAAAATGACAATAGATACTTTTGCGTTAGCAAGATGGTTAAGTGCTGTCACCGTAAAAACTCTATTGTTGTAACAGGCAGTAGCTATATAAAGGTTTTGACCACAATGCGCTATTTTGCCGCTTACTCTGGTCTAAAGTTAATTATTCATGCTTATAAAGAGTAAACTAAAATCAGTAAGTTAATCTGTATACACCATAAAAAATGGCATCATGATTTACCATCATGATGCCATTAAGTCATCTATAAAGTGAACTGACAATTGTCAGTTAGCACTCAATAATATTTACTGCCAATCCACCGCGCGCGGTTTCTTTATACTTGGTTTTCATATCGTTACCGGTATCAAGCATCGTTTTAATCACTTTATCTAGTGACACTTTTTGATCGCCCGTACCGCGCAAAGCAAGGCGAGATGCGTTAATGGCTTTAATAGAACCCATCGCATTACGCTCAATACACGGAACTTGCACAAGCCCACCGACAGGGTCGCAGGTTAGACCCAAGTTATGCTCCATACCAATCTCGGCGGCGTTCTCAACGTGTATGACGTTACCACCCATTATTTCAGTTAGAGCGCCAGCAGCCATTGAGCATGCAACACCTACTTCACCTTGGCATCCAACTTCAGCGCCAGAAATAGAAGCATTCTTCTTATATAAGATCCCAATTGCCGCTGCGGTAAGTAGATAACGTGTGGCAATCTCTATATCCACTTCTTTGATAAAAGTGTGATAGTACATTAACACCGCTGGAAGAATACCAGCGGCACCATTGGTTGGTGCGGTCACCACGCGGCCACCTGCTGCATTTTCTTCGTTGACTGCCAGTGCAAACAAATCCACCCAATCCATTGCGCGCAGTGGATCTTGGTGCGTTTCTACACTGAGTTTTAAATACAGGCTAGGTGCACGACGACGAACCTTTAAACCGCCTGGTAAAATACCTTCGGTTTTCATACCACGTTCAATACAAGCTTTCATTACTTGCCAGATGTGGAATAGCGTTTCTTTGATTTCAGATTCTTTACGTAGCGTTTTCTCGTTGGCCATCATTAACGAAGACACACTGAGCCCAGACTCTTTACACATTTCCAGTAGCTCGGCGGCGGAATTGAATGGGTAAGGTGCCGGGTTTTCTGTTCTGATATCTAGCGCTGCTTGCTTTTCAGCTTCAAAATTCTGATCGGTAACGATAAAGCCACCACCAATCGAATAGTAAATTTGGCTATGAGCAAGCTCTTCGCCTTTATATGCTTTAATTTCCATTGCATTGGAGTGCTTAGGCAGCGTTTTTCGACGGTGAAAAACAATCGCGCCTTGCTTAGGAAATTTTACTTTATGTTGCTTGTCGAGATAGATAACCTGTTCATTTTCTATGGTTTCTAAGATCTCTGGTACTAGATCTGCATCTATGGTTTCAGGATCGTAACCCGCAAGTCCCAAAATAACAGCCTTACCAGAGCCGTGGCCAATACCTGTTTGGCCTAAAGAACCGAACAGTTCCACTTTCACCGAAGTGATATCATCAACGATGCCTTGTGCCTGAAGGTCTTGTACGAATAACCTAGAAGCACGCATTGGTCCCACTGTATGAGAGGAAGAAGGGCCAATACCGATACTAAACATATCGAATGCACTGATCATAAATTTTACTCACATTGCCTTTAAAACGGACGCCATCATAACGTGTCTACTTAGGGAAGTAACCCATAATCGGCAAAAGTATATGCCAGCTTTGCAGTAAGCATGATAGAAAGGTCTCTAATCTGCAAGGTGGATGGGGATTTTAAAAAAGGTCTTACCAGTTAAGAGCTAAAATAGGGCGGTGAACTGTTTGACGATTTTTGCCGTTGCGCCCCACAGTAAACCGTGCGGTGTCATAAACCCGTCGAGTGAAACTGGTTTGCCTTTATTGGTAAAATGGAAAGTTCGCCAATTCTTGGCCGTGCTTAATTGGTTTAATGGCACTGTAAAGGTTTGTTGCACTTCGTCGCTTTGATTCACCCAAGTCGCATCTTGTTGTACAGAAGCAACAACGGGGGTGATTTGGTAGCCGGTTAGCGTTTGCATAAACGGCAATATGCCCAATACTTGAGACTCAGAGATTGTCAGACCTATCTCTTCTTCGGTTTCGCGCAGTGCTGTATTGATGATATTGCTATCTTGTTGTTCGACTTTGCCGCCAGGAAAGCAAATTTGACTCGGGTGGCTCGGCAATTCGCTGCTGCGTTTGCAAAACAACAGGTGGGCTCGAGTGTTTACATCAACAATAGGAATAAGCACCGCACTTTGCTTTAGAGTATGCAGTGTAGTTGGTGTTTGCGCCATGATGGGCGCCAGCATAAATTGCGATATAACCTGATCAATCTTCATTCAATACCGGGAGGATTTTATTCACTTTGTGGTAAGTCTCTTCAAATTCCAACTGTACTTGAGAGTCTTTGACTATACCACCACCTGCCCAGCAATGTATCTTATTTTGATGACAAACTAGGGTTCTGATAGTGATAGAGGTATCCATATTACCACAGGCGCTGAGGTAACCGATTGAGCCGCAATAAACGCTGCGTCTGTGCGGCTCTAGCTCTTCGATGATCTCCATGGCGCGGATCTTAGGGGCACCTGTTATGGAGCCTCCGGGGAAGGCGGCTTCGAGTTGATCAACAGCACATTTACCCTCGGCTAGTTTAGACGTTACTGTGCTGACTAGATGGTGAACCGCAGGAAAACTTTCGATTGCAAAGAGTGATGGAACCTCAACAGAACCCGGCTTGGCCACTTTACCCAAGTCGTTACGCAGTAGGTCAACTATCATGACATTCTCGGCTCGGTCTTTGCTGCTGTTTCTCAGTTTTTCAGCTTGCGCTTTATCGGCGTCAGTATTTGGTAACCTTGGCAAGGTGCCCTTAATCGGCTTAGTTTCTACAATATTGTTTTTAACTTGGATGAAGCGCTCTGGTGACACAGAAACAATAGCACTACTGCCTAAGTTAAAAAATGCTGAGAAAGGCGCTTGGTTGTGGTTTCGAAGCTTTTTATACGCGAGCCACGGAGTTCCTTCAAAGTTAGCACTGAATCGCTGTGCTAGGTTTATTTGATAACAGTCGCCAGTTAACAAATAAGATTGAATGCGCTCAAAGTTTTGCTCGTATTGTGCTCTAGTCATGTTTGACTGCCACTGTGACGTCAGCCTAAATGGCTCAAAATCTGAGGTGTCCTCGAGCCGCTGCAAATACATCTCTAGCCTTTGTGTATTAGGTTGTGACACATAAAACCAAGCTTTGAGTACTTGGTCATAAATTAACGCGTCTGGATACAAGCCAACACAAGCATCTGGGAGCCGAATATCATGTTCTGCACAATGTGGAATGTGTTCAATATAACGGCCGAGATCATAGCCAAAATAACCAAGCCAACCGCCATTAAAAGGTAAATCATGGGGAGCACTGCAATTACTATACTGGGCAAGCTTATCTTTCATCACAGTGAAAATAGATTCACTTTGCAGTTCGCCGTCTAAAAATACATTTCCGTCTTTAGCTTCAAGTAAATTAATTGGTGCAATCGCAATGATATCGTAGCGACTATTGATGTGATCGGAATCGCTTGAATCTAAGAGGATAGCCTGAGATTCGTTTGCAAAGTGTTCAAATAATTCTAGTGCATTATGCCTAATGTCTAATTTCGTACAGTTTATTCGCTCGTTTATCATTTACTTGACCTGCAAAGCTAGCCCCAAACGGGCGGGGAGGTTATCATAGTTACCTGCTATTCCATAGTTTAAGGTATTGAAATTGACTTTCTGACGCTAAATAACAACAATTGCCAGCGAAGTTTCAATACCAAAAAATACCGTCGAAAATTGAGGAACCGTCATGAGTACAATCCGTCAGCAAGACTTTATTGATAGCATTGAAGATGCGCTTCAATATATCTCATTTTACCACCCACTTGATTTTGTCCAAGCATTAGAAAAGGCCTACGAAAAAGAAGAAAGTAAGGCCGCGAAAGATGCAATTGCACAGATCTTAATTAACTCACGCATGTCAGCAGAAGGTAAGCGTCCGCTGTGTCAAGACACTGGGATAGTAACCTGCTTTGTTAAAGTCGGTATGGACGTTAAGTGGGATAAAACTGACTTGACGGTACAACAAATGGTAGATGAGGGAACTCGTCGTGCCTATATGAACCCAGATAACCCGCTACGTGCATCAATCGTTGCCGATCCTGCTGGTAGCCGTAAAAACACCAAAGACAATACGCCTTCGGTAGTACACATTGATTTAGTACCTGGTGCTGAAGTTGAAGTGATGATTGCAGCGAAGGGTGGCGGCTCTGAAAACAAAACTAAAATGGTGATGCTAAACCCATCAGATGATGTTGCAGAATGGGTAGAAAAAACATTACCGACAATGGGCGCTGGTTGGTGTCCTCCGGGCATGCTAGGTATAGGTATCGGTGGTACAGCAGAAAAAGCGGCTGTATTGGCAAAAGAGTCTTTAATGGATCCGGTTGATATCCATGAGCTAATGGAACGTGGTGCCGAAACCGCAGAAGAAAAGCTGCGTCTAGAAATTTTTGAACGTGCAAATAAGCTAGGCATTGGCGCACAAGGCCTTGGTGGTTTAACAACCGTTGTTGACGTTAAAATCAAAACAGCACCAACACACGCAGCGTCTAAGCCAGTGGTAATGATCCCTAACTGTGCCGCTACACGCCACGTACATTTCACACTAGATGGTTCAGGTCCTGCAGATCTAAAAGCACCAAAGCTCGAAGATTGGCCAGAAGTGACTTGGGAAGTGGGTGAAGATACGCGTCGTGTCAATTTAGATACTTTGACCAAAGCAGATATCCAAGAATGGAAAATGGGTGAAACGGTGTTGCTTTCAGGCAAGATCCTAACTGGTCGAGATGCAGCGCATAAACGTCTACAAGAAATGATGAATTCTGGTCAAGGCTTGCCAGAAGGTGTCGATTTCACTAATAAGTTCATCTATTACGTGGGTCCAGTGGATGCTGTTGGCGACGAAGTCGTGGGTCCTGCAGGTCCTACCACATCTACACGTATGGATAAGTTTACTGATCTGATGTTAGAGAAAACGGGTCTTATCGGCATGATCGGTAAAGCCGAGCGCGGTCCTGCAACTGTTGAGTCAATCAAACAAAATAAAGCCGTGTACCTTATGGCTGTAGGTGGTGCAGCGTACTTGGTGGCTAAGGCAATTAAGAAATCACGTGTTGTAGCGTTTGAAGACTTAGGTATGGAAGCTATTTATGAATTTGAAGTAGAAGACATGCCGGTGACGGTTGCTGTTGATAGCAATGGTGAGAATGCGCATACCCAAGGCCCAGCAATTTGGAAAGCACGAATTGAAGAGTTAGATAGCAAACTTAGTTAATCAGCGATACATTGATGGAGAGTACAATAGGTACTTTCCACTTCAAACATTCGGCTTCGGTGTTAAGTTGGGAGCCGAAGTATTACTTAGGAGGCTATTCGCCTCCTTTCTTGTATGGATAAGTTTACAACAACTATTCACCTTCCGTTTACGTAAACAGTAACTTCAGAAAAGCTTAATAAGTTAAATTAAAATCCCTTGAATGTTTTTATTTTTGGTTTGTTTTTCCTATATATGTTTTTTCTTTGAATTAAATATTTGTATTTGCTTTAAATTGGGTTTATATCATCTCAATTTGTGGAATGGTGCTAGAGTTAGTGATAGAGTCTTGCCAATTTCAGCGCTATTTGCCCTTAGTGTGGTATTGAACGCAAAGTCACACTTAAGAGCTTACCCGTATGGGATAGATAATTTTTGGAGAAGAAGAAAGTGGCTGTATTTAACCAAGTTGAATTTGATAACCATGAGCAAGTCGTATTTTGTTCAGACGAAGCATCAGGCCTAAAAGCGATTATCGCGGTACATAACACTAAACTAGGTCCCGCGGTAGGTGGTTGTCGCCTATGGAATTATGCCTCTGATGAAGACGCAGTATATGATGTACTGCGTCTGTCTAAAGGGATGACATACAAGAATGCGGTTGCACGTTTACCATTTGGTGGTGGCAAATCTGTCATTATTGGCGATGCTAAGACTATCAAGTCAGAAGCGCTATTCAGAGCATTTGGTAAACACCTAGACCGCCTAGGTGGCAGTTACTACTCAGCTGAAGATGTAAACATCACAACCGGTGATGTAATGGTAATGCATAAAGAAACTAACTACGTAATGGGCCTCGAAGGTAAAAGCGGTAACCCTTCTCCATTTACTGCGTTAGGCACATTCCTTGGAATTAAAGCAGCTTACCAACACAAGTATGGTCACCAAGACTTGGCTGGTATCAAAGTTGCCGTACAGGGCTTGGGTGCAGTTGCTTACACTTTATGTAAGCACCTCCATGAAGCGGGTGCAGAGCTATTTGTTACTGACATCAACGAAGAGTCAGTGCAACGAGTGGTCAATGATTTCAATGCGACTGCTGTTGGTATTGACGAAATCTATGATTTAGATGTTGATGTGTATGCGCCGTGTGCACTAGGTGCTACGGTAAATGACGACACTATTCCACGTATCAAAGCCACGATTATTGCAGGATGTGCAAACAACCAGCTTGCAGAGTCTCGTCATGGTGAGATCATTCGTGAAAAAGGTATTTTATATGCACCAGACTATGTGATTAATGCTGGTGGAATCATCAATGTTTACTATGAAACAAAACCTGAAGGTTATGATGAGGCTGCAGCGACTAAACACGTTGAAGGTATCTACGACACGCTAACCGAAATCTTTAAGCGTTCTGAAGATGAGAAAGTTTCAACACATATAATTGCTGATAAATTAGCTCAAGAGATTATTGAAAACGGTCTATAATAACATCGCCGTTTAATTACCAGAGAGGGGCATGCGCCCCTTTTTTTGTATGAAAAAGAAAATACCTCTTGATACTTGGCCTCGCCAAGAACACTTTTCGTTCTTTAATGATTTTGCTCAACCTTACTTCACCGTTACCGTCAGCTTACAAATGGAAAGAGTTTACGAAATGAGTAAACGTAATGCCGTTCCGTTTTCTCTTAGTTGCTTATACGCACTGCAACTGGCATTACAAAGCTATACCCCCATTCGTTACCGTATAGAGGCAGGAGAGGTGGTTGAATATGATGCTGTAGAAATTAGCAGTGTTTTTCTGCGAGGGGATGAAACTTTCAGATTTGTAAGGCTTGCACCTGAAAGTGATTTCAACCGCTTTATTAGCGCCAATATTCATAGCAAAACTGAGCAACTAAATGGACCGCTTGTCAATGAGCAATTTTTAACGGAAAGTCAGGTGCCAAATTGCGTGCATGTATCTATACTTCCATGGTTATCTTTTTCCAGTTTTGGTCATGCGAGACACAGTCGAGATGACTTCGGCATCCCAAAATTTGTGTTCGGAAAATACAATAAAGCAGATGGTACGATGCCATTTTGTATTGAAGTCCATCATGCCTTAATGGATGGTCTACACGTCGCTGAATTCGTTCAAATTCTGCAGGAAAAAATAGATCAAGCGATTTGGGATAGATAAACAAATTTTGCGTTAGTTCGCAGAAGATGAAATAATTTGCGTTCTGTGCAATGAAAAATCTAGCTTATATTGCTGTTTTGATAGGTTATTCACAATTTCTATTTGGAATATCTATTCAATTTATTGGAATAAATCTGATGTAAAATATTGTAAACGGCGTATGCAAAAGGTTGGTTTTACAAAGGATGTGTATCTTTTGCTGTGTTTTTGATGTTAATTTTTTGTTTTGTATATAATTATTACTTATTTATTGACAAAAAATGTTTTCACAGTGAAGTTGACACATCGTGTTGCATTTAGCATTATTGGACAGTTGATATCTGTCAAATGATATCAGGGTTGCTCTCACGTTGGTGAGAGCGCGAAAATTATAAAAGTAACATTACTTAATTGGTTGGGAACTATGTCTGTTAAAATCAGAAAGAGCCTTGTAGCTACGGCGCTTTTAGGCGCGACAGCTTTTGCAAGCAGCAATGTGATTGCAGATCCTTTGAATGACATACAAAAAGTAGGTCAACAAACTCAAACGGCTGCTAAAAAGTCTCAAGAAAAGATTGATAACCTTTACGGTCAGTCTCAAGAAATGATCGCGGAATACCGTGGTCTGGTTGAAGAAGCAGAACTGCTTAAAGTGTATAACGATCACGTTGCACGTCTTGTAGCAGATCAAAATGCAGGTATTGAGTCTCTTGAGCGTCAAATTGGTACTATTGACAAGACAAAACAGGACGTTGTGCCTTTGATGTATCGCATGATCGATACGCTTGAGCAATTCATCAAAGCGGACGTTCCGTTTAATCAAGAAACACGTCTAGAGCGCGTTGAGAAACTTCGCAGCATCATGACTAACTCGTCTGTAACGACTTCTGAGAAGTTCCGTCAAGTTCTTGAAGCTTACACTATTGAAACTGACTACAGCACAACAATGGTTGCGAGCCAAGGTTCTCTTGAGCAAAATGGCAAAAACATCAATGTTGACTTCGCACGTCTTGGCCGTATTGCATATGTAGCCCAGTCGTTCGACCAAAAGCACGCTTGGGTTTGGAACAATGACTCTAAGCAGTGGGATCAACTTGGCGAAGAATATCTTAAGCCAGTTAAGAGCATGATCCGTATTGCACGTAAGCAAGCGGCTCCTGAACTTGTAAACCTACCTATCTTTGGCGCGGAGTAATTAATGATGAAGAAACTATTTAAAGGTTTTGCTGTTGCTGCAGCGTTAACAGTTTCTGCTGGTGCCGCGCTAAATGCACACGCAAACACTGAAGCCTTAGACAAAATTTTAGAGCAGGTTAAACAAAACCGTATCTCTGAAGGCAAAATCAACAAGCAGCGTGAGCAAGAGTTTTTAAACGACCGTGCTGACAAACAAGCATTGTTGAACAAAGCTAAGCGTGAACTAGCTGCTGAGAAAGCACGTGGTGAGCGTTTAAATGAACAATTCAAACAGAACGAAGTGACGCTTGCTGAGAAAGAAGTTGAGCTAGAAAATGCCAAAGGTACACTTGGTGAAATGTTCGGTGTTGTACGTCGTTCAGCTGCTGACGCTATCGGTTCAATCGAAGCTTCACTAGTAAGTGCTGAAAAGCCAGGGCGTGCTGAAGTGCTTCGTTCACTAGCTGAAGCGAAAGAGCTTCCAACTACTCGTGAACTTGAAGACCTTTGGATTGCATTCCAAACTGAAATGACTGAGTCTGCGAAAGTAACTAAGTTTGAAGCTGAAGTTGCTGAGCTAAACGGTGATGTAAACGTCAAAGAAGTAACACGTGTTGGTAACTTCAACCTTGTAACTAAAGATGGCTACGTTATTTACGATGCTGAGAACAAGCAAATTGTTCCTCTTGGTAAGCAACCAAGTGGTGAACTAGGCGGTGTTGAGCGTTTGATCGGTGCACCTGCTAATCAGTTCGTTATGTTTGCAGTTGACCCGACTCGTGGTTCATTACTACAACTTAATACTCAACGTGCAACGATGGAAGAGCGCTGGCACCAAGGTGACACGGTTGGTTACATCATTACAGCACTACTTATCTTGGGTGCATTGATTGCTATCGTTCGTATGCTAGACCTATTCATTGTTAGCGGTAAAATCAAAGCGCAAATCAAAAACGCGAATAACCCTAACACAAACAACCCACTTGGTCGTATCTTGAAAGTTTATCATGATAACAAAGATCAAGACGTTGAAAACCTAGAGCTTAAGCTTGATGAAGCTATCCTACGTGAAACTCCACGTATCGAGATGGGTGTAAACATCATTAAGATCTTAGCGGCTATCGCGCCACTACTAGGTCTACTAGGTACGGTTGTTGGTATGATCATGACATTCGAATCAATCACACTTTACGGTACTGGTGATCCGAAAATCATGGCAGGTAACATCTCTCTAGCGCTAGTAACTACAGCACTAGGTCTTATTGCAGCTCTACCTCTAATTCTACTTCACGCTGTTGTACACGGTCGTAGCAAAGCGGTTCTACACATCCTAGATGAGCAAAGCGCAGGTATTGTTGCTACTCACGCGGAGAAGGAGAAAGCCTAATGTTAGTCCTGATGGAGATATGGGAATCTATCAGGGATTTTGTTGCTACAGGCGGCGATGTATTATACGTGGTCGCGATAGCACTCTTTCTAATGTGGGTTTTAATGATTGAGCGCTATTGGTTCCTACTAGGCGAGTTTCCTAAGCTACACAAGGATATCGTTGCTAAGTGGGACGCCCGCCAAGATACTACGTCTTGGTACGCACACAGAATCCGCGATGCTTGGATTTCTGAAGCGTCTGAAAAATTAGATGAGCGCATGTTGATTATCAAAACATTGGTTGCGATGTGTCCATTAATCGGTCTTTTAGGTACGGTGACAGGTATGATCACAGTATTCGAAACGATGGCTACTCAAGGTACGGGTAACGCACGATTAATGGCTTCAGGCATTTCAATGGCTACGATACCAACAATGGCTGGAATGGTTGCGGCACTATCAGGTGTTTTCTTTAGTACGCGTTTAGAAGCACGTGCAAAAATGGCTAAAGAAAAGCTAGTTGATAGCTTGCCTCATCACTAGAGAGAGATTGAACTATGGCACGTAAACAACGTTTTCGTGAAGAGGAAGATGCAGCAGTAGATATGACGCCGATGCTAGACATCGTATTCATCATGCTTATCTTCTTCATTGTAACCACTTCTTTTGTTAAAGAAGCTGGTATTGAGGTTAACAAGCCAAAAGCGGCACAGGCACAAAAGACTAAGAATGCGAACATCTTTATCGCAATCCGTGAAAACGGAGAGATTTGGATGGACAAGCGTCAAGTTGATGTTGAACGTGTAAGTGCAAACCTTGAAAGTCTAATGGCTGAACAACCTACTGACGTGATTATTATTCAAGCCGATAAAGGCGCGAAACACGGCGTAGTTGTGCAGGTTATGGACCAAATTAAAGCGACTGGCGACAATCTGAAGATTTCAATAGCTGGAGATCAGTAATGATTCGACTTCTGTTTTCACTTCTAGCAGGTGGGGCAGTAACTCTCGGCTTGTTCTTTTTCATGTCATATCTTATCTCCGGAGGAGCAGATAGGGCAGATGTACAAAAGGAACAAATCGTAGTCGAGATTATGTCGAATCCGCCTGAATCAAAGGTGCAGCAGCGGAAGCGTGTCCCGCCTCCGCCGCCGCCACCACCTAAGCAGCCGCCAAAACCGCAGCCGCCTCAGCCAGACACGGCTGATCCTTCTGCGGGTAACATCGGCTTTAACATGCCTAGCATTGACCTAGGTGGTACTGCAGGTGGTTTATCTGGACCTGGCGAGTTTGGCCGTGATGGTGATGCGACACCTATCGTTCGAATTGAGCCAAAATATCCACCTCAAGCCGCTCGTGATGGCAAAGAAGGTTGGGTACGTTTATCTTTCACAATCAATGAGCTAGGTGGAGTCGAAGATGTTGAAATTATCGATGCCGAACCAAAGCGTATCTTTGACCGTGAAGCGAAGCGTGCACTTCGTAAGTGGAAATATCGTCCTAAAGTTGTTGATGGTAAACCACAGAAGCAACCTGGTATCACAGTCCAGCTTGATTTCACACTAAACCAAGGTAATTAAGGAGGCAGGCATGAAAAGTTTACCCAAATTTACAGCTCTTGCTCTTCTTATTGCATTGACTGGTGGCATTTACTCAGAGTCAGTTTCTGCTGCGCCTAACTATGAAGAAATAGAGAAGCGTAAAGCAGCAAAAACTAAGATCATGGGTGAGCGAGTAGGTAAAAAAGTTGCCAAAGCGTTCGAATTATATAATGAAGAAAAAGTCGATGAAGCGATTGCAATGCTTCGCGAGCTTGACCCTTCGGATGATTTCGATAAAGCAACGGTTAACCGTTACCTAGGTCAGCTCTATGCTCAAAAGGAAAACTACGGCGAAGCGATTAAGTATACGCGTTTAGCTATTGCTCCTGATGCGCTTAACTTTAAAGATCAAGGCGATCTTATGAAGTTGCTTGGTGATCTTCTGCTAGGTACTGAAAAGTACTCAGAAGGTATCAAAGCCTATGAAGCGTGGATGGACTTTACGGGTGAAAATGACCCTAAAGTACACGGTCGTATCGCTCAAGCTTATTATGAGTTAAAGCAGTATACTAATGTTATTGCTCCAGCTGATAAAGCTATCGCAGGTGTAGAAGAGCCAAATAAACAATATTATCTGATGAAAGTTGCAGCTTACTTTGAATTGAAGCAATTCAAAAAGGCTGTAGAGGTTGGTGAAGAGTTAGTACGTGTTTTCCCTGAAGACCCGAAAGCTTGGACACAACTAGGTGGCTTTTATTTGCAAACCGAAGATTACAGTAAAGGTATGACTGTAATGAAGGTGGCGTATAGCAAAGGTTACTTTGAAAAAGAGAATGACTATAAGATTCTTGGAAGCTTATACTCTTTGACAGAAGATCCTTGGCGTGCAGCTCAAACGTTCGAAAAGGCTATGAAAGATGGCAAAATCGAACGTACAAAGCAAAACGTGACAGCGCTTGCAAGTTATTACCACCAAGCTAAACACATCAGTGATGCTGCTAAATACTATGAAGAAGCTGCTAAATTTGACGATGACGCAGAACTTTATGGAAGAGCAGGTGGCCTTTTACTGCAAAATCTGCAGTACAGTGCAGCAGTAGTTAGACTAAATAAAGCGTTAGAGCTTGGTACCAAAAAGAAAGGCAGTACATATGCTGATCTTGCGGAAGCTTACTACTATCAAGATAAGTTTAAACAAGCTTATGCAGCAATTTTGAAGGCGAAGGAAGATCCTAGCACTCGAAGATTTGCGATTAGCTGGTCGAGCTTTATCAAAGAAAAAGCACAACGTAGGGGTGTTAGCCTCTAATTAAAAAGCCCCGAAAGGGGCTTTTTTGATTTCAAGTTTTAATGTGAAATTATGAAAAAGCATTTATTGTTCAGCCTTACTTTGGTCGCATTTATATTCCTATCCGCTTGTAGTGAGCACAAGCCAGTCGTAAGTTATCAGGAACTCAGAACTTCTTTAATTTCTCTTAACAGTAGTTTAAGTCATTCATCTACGGATGATATTACTGTTTTACCGTTCACAGAGGGCTATTTACAGTTACGGCACGCTTTATTATCAAGTAGTTTGAATGAACCAGATGTTATGGCGCATAAGGAGCTTGACTACTTAAGAATTCAAGAGCGATATCCAGAGCGTTACTTACCTTGGCCTAGTCATATCCCTGTACTTAAAAACGTAGAAGGTAGAGTGAGTGTTGAGGAACTTGATCTGTGGCTCAAATTTGTAATAACAAAACTAAAAGAGGCCGATGAAAGTAATATTCGCCTAAATCGGTTTGAGCGGGACGCCATAATAAAGCAACTTGAAGATTCAAATATTGACGCACCATCACGTTCAACGCTACTGGCTTATTTAAATGATTATAAATCAAGGGCGATGCTTGGGCTGCATCAGTTACCTAATGGGAAAGAGTGGTACCAATCAAAGCTAAATTTTTACGGAGCTATTCAAGAGTCGCCTAATAAAGTTTTGGCAATGTTATCAAAAATTGATGAGAAAAAGAGTAAGTCAATTGTGCTCAATACAATGCCTAATACTCAACAGCCTTATATACTAGAGTTTTTGCCAGCTAATTGCCAAAGAATTAGTGGGCTCAACTGGCGTGATGAATTTATTAATGTGCCTTCTACAGTAGCAAAGTGTACAAAGGCAATAGAGCAGCATAAAGCGCTAATCGTGACTTTAATGGCAGTAGATTTAGGAATTCATTATCAAGGGTGGTCACAAAAGCAAGCATTTGTTGCGCTCAACTCAAAACTAGCGCTGAATGAACAACAAGCACAACAATTGATTGCTAATATAGTCTATTTTCCGGCGACTATTTTTGCTGCATATCCCCATTTTTTAAAGCCTTAGTCTTACAACTGCGACAGCGTTGAGTTGCTGGATCTTGTTCTAGCAACTCAAGCTCTATTGTCTGCTCGCAATCACAGCAATAACCAAACTGACCGATCTCCATTTGGCATAATGCCGCTTCGACTTTCATCAACCTATCATAGAGCGGAAACTGCTCGGGATTTATTTTTTCCATTACAATATCAAGCCATTTATTGGGTGGGTTGAGCTCTAAGGTATTGGCAAGGTTATGAGTAAACTCATTAGGTGAAGCTTTTAGCTCTCCTAAAAAGTCGCTTCTAAGTGTAGCGAGTTCAGCTTGTAAGCTTTGCTCGTAGTTATGTGTGTTTTCATTCATGGGCGCTCTCCTATCCGACGCCCCATTATCATTTCAGTCAAACTTCACTGTTATGATTTGAATCAAGGTCTGGAGACATTGCGTATTTCTGCAACACCTTCATGACGTCATCTTTGCTTTTAAGGGTTTTGATTTCATCAAAAAGAACATGTGCGCCGCTATACTGACGTTTCAAATAACTTAACCACTGTTTTGTTCTAGCTGAAAAGTACTTTTCACTCATATTCTCATCCTGATGCATGGAAGAGTGGAGGATATGGTAGACCACGTTTTCCCATGTGAGTGGAGTGTAATGAGTTCCGTTAACATGCGCTTTGATTTTTGCTGCCAAATCGGGGGTGGCTAGCGCACCGCGACCAAGCATCAAATCCTGACATTGGCTGCGTGTTTGGCAGAGTAGTGCATCTTCAACTTGCCAAATCTCACCGTTAGCGACGACAGGAATGGTTAACCTTGATAATAAAGGGGGGATCTTTTCCCAGTACGCTGGCGGTTTGTAACCATCTCGTTTGGTACGCGCATGTATCGCCAAACTCGACGCACCACCTTGCTGGACCGCATCGACAATTTCAGTGCTATTGGCATCATCGTCAAAGCCAAGGCGTATTTTGGCGCTTACTTGATGTTCTTCTGGTACCGCCTCTCTAACCGCTTTAATGATTTGATAGATTTGTTCTGGCTCTTTCAGTAAAACCGCACCGCCACGGCTTTTATTCACGGTTTTTGCAGGACATCCAAAGTTCAAATCGACACCATGAGAGCCAAGCTTTATGGCCTTTCGTGCATTCGCTGCAAGCGCATGGGGAACCTGACCTAGAAGCTGTACTCGTACCGGTGTTCCGGCTCTGGTATAGCCACCATTTAATAGTTCAGGGCAGTATCTAGTGAATACTCTGCGTGGAAAGGTGAGATCAACAACGCGAATAAACTCAGTCACACAAAGATCAAAGCCGCCGAGATCTGTGAGCAATTCGCGCATTTTAAAATCAACTACACCTTCCATCGGCGCTAGAATAAGCTTCATGTGTTAACCTTCAGACACAACAAAAATAAAATGAGTCGCTGATGACTCATCGAAAAGCGCGACATTTTAGCTAATTGTTTGCTGCAAGTCATCAACCGCCCTTAGTTATCCACAAATAGCAAAAAGGCAACAGATGGACTATAAATGGATGTAAACCACAACTTAGCGAATGCAACTAAAATTTTTAAACGTTTAGCGAAATAAATATTTAGACGTTTGGGTCTACTAATTGAATCTACTATTTCTGAGAGAGCAAACATTATGAATACCGTTAAAAAGAACTCGATTGCCCTTACTTTAAGCGCTGTTGTTGCGGGTACCGCGGGGTTAACCGCGACAGACGCAAATGCGAATCCATTTAGTTTTGAAACAATGACCGCTGGTTATAAACTAGACGCTGGAGAAGGAAAATGCGGCGAAGGTAAATGTGGTGGCGACGCCAAAGGCAAAAAAGAAGGCAAATGCGGCGAAGGTAAATGTGGTGGCGACGCTAAAGGCAAAAAAGAAGGCAAATGCGGCGAAGGTAAATGTGGTGGCGACGCCAAAGGCAAAAAAGAAGGTAAGTGCGGCGAAGGTAAATGTGGTGGTGACGCCAAAGGCAAAAAAGAAGGCAAATGCGGCGAAGGTAAATGTGGTGGTGACGCCAAAGGCAAAAAAGAAGGCAAATGCGGCGAAGGTAAATGTGGTGGTGATGCCAAAGGCAAAAAAGAAGGCAAATGCGGCGAAGGTAAATGCGGTGGTAACCACTAAATAGGAATACCATTGTATTCGACCCAATAGCGCAGCTAGTTATGTTAAGGTAAGCGGCGCTATTGGGTAATCCCAAAGTGAAGCCATGCATACAGCAAAGCCTCTGTCATGCGAGCTTCTGATTAGTTCAAAATAATGTCTAAAGTGAGAGAAATATGGCAGTGCAGTTAGGCAACTTAGGACTTGGTTTACGCCGTGAAATGGTCGATGACGTGCTCAATGCGCCGCCAAAGCAAGTAGATTTTTATGAGGTTGCACCAGAAAACTGGCTAAAATTTGGCGGTAAGCTTGCAAAGCAATTTCAAGCATTGACGCAACAACATACCTTTATCTGTCATGGCTTGTCGTTATCGTTGGGTTCACCTGCACCGCTTGATCGCGAATTTTTATCCCAACTTAAAACATTTTTTAACCAGCATAATATCGCTACCTATAGTGAGCATCTGAGTTATTGTTCGGGAAAGGGTCATATGTATGATCTGATGCCAATCCCTTTTACGGAAGAAGCAATCCATCATACCGCTAAGCGGATCCGAGCAGTTCAAGAGCATCTAGAACGCCGGATTGCAGTAGAAAATGTCTCTTACTATGCCGCTCCTGGACAAGAAATGTCGGAGTTGGAATTTACCCTTGGGGTATTAGCCGAAGCCGATTGCGATTTGCTACTCGATGTTAACAATATATATGTCAACGCTATTAACCATGGCTACGATGCTGAACAATTCTTAGCGGCTATGCCATCCGAGCGTATTGCATACGGTCATATCGCAGGCCATTATGTGGAAGCCGAAGACTTACTCGTTGATACCCACGGCACTGAGGTATCTTCACCAGTATGGGACTTGTTAGAAAAAGCCTATGAGCTACATGGTGTATTTCCGACGTTACTAGAGCGTGATTTTAATATTCCTCCCATGGCAGAGTTACTGGCAGAAGCGGGGCAAATTTCAGCAGTACAGGCCAAATACGCCAAGCGCTTGGAGCAGGTATAGCTATGTCTTTTGTAGAAACTCAGCAGCTGTTTATGGCGCATATCAGAGATCCAGACAACCAACCAGCACCCGAAGGCATAGAAGCTCGGCGCTTAAGAATCTATCAAGAGCTGTTTTTTAATAATGTCGAAGGCTTCGTGAGCAGTGCGTTCCCTGTACTTAAAAGCTTGTATACCAATGAAGATTGGTTGACGTTAATTAGGCTATTTTTTGCTAAGCACGATTGTCATTCGCCATACTTTTTAGAGATTAGCAAAGAGTTCTTGCAGTTTTTACAAACAGAATACGAGCCCACTGAAGTTGATCCTGAGTTCTTGTTAGAGCTTGCTCATTATGAATGGCTAGAGCTAGATGTGGCAACGACCGTTGAGGCAGAGCATGAGCTTTCAATTGAGGTACAAGCGCTTAAAGATGCTGAAATTAGCTTGGCAAGTACAGCCAGAGTTGCACATTATCAATATCCAGTTCATCAGATCAGTGAAACCTTTCGGCCAACTAAAACAGCAGGGCAAACGTTTAGTTTTGCACTGTATAGAGACGAAGACGACGACGTTCAGTTTGTCGCACTAAATCCAATGACGGCCTTAATGTTGTCGGTGATTGAAGCCAATGATGGTATGCAACTCACTGACATTGTGAATGTTATCGCGCAGCAAGTGCCTCAGTTTACTGTTGAGCAACTACATCAAGGAGCTCAGCATACACTAGCTGAATTCGCGGATCTTGGCATTATCAAAACAAAAAACCTTTAAGCTATTGGCAACATCGACTATTATACGGCCTGTTTTTGTCGTGCTTAAACTCGGACTAGGGCGCTAGTCAATGCTTTCTGCAACTATGCAGTTGGCGCGAGTTGTAAAATTAAAGGTAGTATCTATGTCTAAAGGTGACTTTAAAGATCCGTTCAATGCAAAGTATTTTCTTGCATTTGTTGCTGTATTCGCTGGAATTGGCTGTTTAAACGCGATTCTAGGCTGGGCAACAGCGCTTGCGTAAGTCAAGCTGAGCGTATTTACCTAGAGGCTGCTTTTCGCAGCCTTTTTCGATTGAATACAGATATATACCAATTAGTCTTAATACTTGCTCAATTTGAAGGAGCAAATCTGACGCTAACTGCGTTAAAAATTTCTCATTTAGAACAACTAAATCGCAAAACTTTCGCCTTGTTATCGACAAGATTTTCTCGCCTCAAAATAGATCACTTAATTAAGCTAATTGGTATAAAATACTCACTAAATTGTTCGCTTTTCCTTCATCCTGACACACAAAGTCACTCAGTCGGTTTCAACCGGATAGAAAATTGTTATAATCTCACTCTTTTGTAATAAACTTAAAGCAAAGCAATTATGACGACAGAGAATATGTCATTGATCAAAAATAGTATCGCGACGGTTCCTAATTACCCAAAACCTGGGATCATGTTCCGTGACGTGACTTCACTTCTAGCAAATCCTGCTGCGTTTAAGGCGACAATTGATGCGTTCGTTGCGGCTTATAAAGATGGCGGCTTTACTAAAATCATCGGTACTGAATCGCGTGGTTTTATCTTCGGTGCACCATTGGCGTATGAGTTAGGTATTCCTTTTATTCCAGTAAGAAAGCCGGGTAAATTACCGCGTGAGGTGATCAGCCAGTCTTACCAGCTTGAATATGGTGAAGATACGCTTGAATTACACTCAGATGCGATTGAAGCAGGTGATAAAGTGCTACTTGTTGATGATTTACTTGCAACAGGTGGTACTATTGAAGCAACAGCCAAACTGGTTAAGCGCTTAGGCGGTGAAGCTACTGATGCTGCGTTTGTTATTTCATTGCCTGAGCTTGGTGGTGAAAAGAAAATCAACGATCTTGGGATCAAAATCCTTTCACTTGTAGAGTTCGAAGGCGAATAAGCATGAGCTATCAGGTTCTGGCGCGAAAATGGCGTCCGCAAAACTTCCATGAATTAATGGGGCAGGAGCATGTTAAACAAGCTCTGGTCAACGCACTCAATGAAAAGCGTTTACACCATGCCTATTTATTCACCGGAACACGTGGTGTGGGCAAAACAACCATTGCTAGGATCTTTGCTAAAAGCCTTAACTGCGAACAAGGCGTTACTTCAACGCCTTGTGGTCAGTGTAGTGCCTGTACTGAGATTGAAACTGGTAAGTTTATCGATTTAATCGAAATTGATGCGGCTTCTCGTACAAAAGTTGAAGACACGCGAGAAATCTTAGACAACGTACAATATGCACCAACTCGTGGTCGCTACAAGGTTTATCTCATCGATGAAGTGCATATGCTGTCGAAGCACAGCTTTAATGCGCTCCTTAAAACCTTAGAAGAGCCGCCAGAGCATGTAAAATTTTTGCTCGCCACAACCGATCCACAAAAGTTGCCTGTGACTATTCTGTCTCGTTGTTTACAGTTCAACCTGAACGCAATGACACAAGGGCAAATAGTTGAACAGCTAGAGAAAATCCTGCCGCTAGAGCAAGTTGCCTTTGATCCAGTAGCGCTACAAACGTTAGCGAAAGCCGCTGATGGCAGTATGCGTGACGCTCTAAGTTTGACTGATCAGGCTATTGCACAAACAAATGGCAATTTAACTGTGCCTGCAGTGCAATCTATGCTGGGACTGATGGATAGTGCGCATGCGGTCATTTTGCTGTCTGCAATTTTATGCCATGACGGTGAAGCCTTACTCAATGCGATTGAAAAAATAGCACTACAAAACGGTAATTTTGTCAGTGTGCTGGACGATTTAATTGCGCTATTGCATGTTATTCAGCTCACTCAACTCGTGCCTAGTGCTGCGCGGTTATCAAATTTTGATAACAATGACATCAAGCTATTTGCCGAGCAATTAGTACCGCAACAGGGCCAGTTGTTGTATCAACTGCTGTTGAATGGCAAAAAAGACCTAAAGTGGGCACCCGAGCCTAAACTTGGGTTTGAGATGGTCATGCTGCGCTTAATGGCGTTCGAAAAAGAAAGTCATAGTGTAGTGCCTAGCGCTCCTGTGAGCCAAGAGACTTCTGAAAAGCAAAGCAAAGTAGGGGATTTACGAGCGCTGTTAAAAAAGCCAACGGAAGATAACGCTACGGTAGCAGCATCACCTCAGGTACAGCCGACAGCAACACCTACATATGCACCAGAAGCTACGACATCAACCACGCAACAAACAACACAGTATGAGCCGGTGTCGCCAACGCCTGCTGCGCAAAGCCAAGCACCAGTCACCTCTGTGTCATCTGAGGCGGAGATGGCCAACCAATACGACAGCATCATGTCACAGGCGGTAGAGCAGGGGTTCCAAGAACAAGTTCCTGCACATCATCATGACGGTGCGCCAGTTGATGATGCTGCATACGCGCAAATGGCATCACAAAACCAAGAGGATTGGTCTCGACCTGAGGTGCAAAATCAAAGCGCTTCAGAACCTGCTGCTACAGCAAGTGTTACCGAGCAGCAAAATCAAGCCCAGTCAGCAATAGCACGAATTTTAAAAAATCGTAATATCTCTGGGGCGGGTCGATTGGTGGGAGCCAATGGTGAGGTAAAAAAGTCTGAGGCGCCTAGTGCGCCAATGCCAATAGAGCAAGCGCCAGCTACGACAGTAACCACACCTGAGTATCAGCCTGAGCCGCAACGCGCACAGCCAGCAGCACCTCGCTTGGCACCAAAGAAGCAAAAGAAAGAAGCGTTTCAAGAACGCCATAAACCTATTACGGAAAATTTAGCGCCAGAATTGCTAGAGCAGCTATCACCGGTAAAACAAGATGATAACGAACAAAGTATTCAAGTGGAGATCCCTGCACCGGAAAACTTTGTTAGTCCAATCAGTGACATTAAGTTTGCCCACCAAAGCGACGATTGGGCAAACATGATTGAAAAGATGCAATTAGGTGGTCGAATTCGCCAGTATGCATTACACAGCGTGATAACGCAGCAAGGCGCGCAGGTACAATTGCAAGTAGACGCGAGTCAACAGCACTTAGACTCCGCAGTGTTGAGAGAGAAACTAACAGAAAGCCTAAGCGCATTATTCGAGCAGCCAATAACGCTTGAGATTAACTATATCGACACGGTAAACAACACGCCGTTTTTGGTACAGCAACAATTAGATGAGCATAGGCTTGTCCAAGCTAAAGCGGCGATGCGAGACGATCCACTCGTCAGCGCATTTGTCCAAGAATTTGACGCAATGCTTGACGAAAATAGCGTTCAGGCATTGTAATTAAGGGCGTTAGCCCTTATCTTTTATCACAGTAAACCAAATTGAAGTATAAGAGAGCAGAGTATGTTTAAAGGCGGAATGGGCAACATCATGAAGCAGGCGCAGCAAATGCAAGAGCGCATGGAAAAAGCCCAAGAAGAGATCAAGAGCCTAGAAGTAACAGGTGAAGCAGGCGCAGGTTTAGTTAAAGTAACTATGCTTGGTAGTCACAACGTACGTCGCGTAGAAATCGACGAAAGCCTAATGGAAGATGACAAAGACATGATCGAAGACCTACTAGCCGCTGCGGTAAACGATGCAGTTCGTCGCGTAGGTGAAGAAACGCAAAAGCGCATGTCAGAAGTCACCGGCGGCATGCAAATGCCTCCAGGCTTCAAAATGCCGTTCTAATTTAGAATCCCATAAAAATAGCGCCTGAAGGCGCTATTTTTTTGTTTGAAATTTACAGATATCAATCTTTGAATAGGGTCAGTGAGGCTGACCCTATTGATTACTGAATTGCAGCGTAAAGCCCTTTTAATTCAATGTGCTGCTATTGCGACATTTAGAAGCTAAGGTTTTAGGCGTGTAGTCTGTAAGGTTTTTAGCTTTGCCTAAATCTTCGAGATCGACCCATGTCACCTCGTCACCATTTATAAATGCACATTCCACATTGATGGAGTGGATGCTCTCAGGCGTGGTTTGAAAATCCATTAAGTTTTTATCTAAAACTATCAAGTCAGCTATTTTGCCAACTTCAATTGAACCTAGCTTATGGGAGAGGTTATGTTGCATTGCAGGAACAATAGTGACGGCCTTTATGGCGTCTTGTATTGATAAGTTACTTTTTCCATCTGTATTTGTACCTAAATACTTTCCTCTGGATGCTAAGAATGGATATTCCCAAGTGTGGCGAGTCATGGCTTGTTCAATAAACCATAGTGGGAATAACGGGCTGATACTCAAATCGCTATGTAACGAGAAGGGGATCCCTGCGGCGAGCTCTTCTTCCATAGGGTCGATCCTATTGCCTCGTAGATCTCCTAATTCATTTCTCATTGATGCTCCCCAGTAGGCCACATGGGCGATTAAATGACTGGGTGTCAAATTCGGAAACGTTTCGCGAGCTTTGAGGTATTTATAAATTGTTTTATTTTCTTTTGTACTTTGATCTATATCATTCACTGTGGAATGAATAATTGTGTGAGCTAGATCAGTAAACGTCTGAGCGACCTGTTTCTCTTTACATGTTGAAGTGTGACGTTTTGCATCACCTGCCATTTGAGTTAACGCATTAAGTGAATCTGATATAGCTTGATCACCATTTGCGTGAAGATTAAAGTACCAAGGCTGATGTACGCTGTTGTCACAGGTGGGTAAAAATCTAGAGAGATTTTGGACAATTTCGTTTTTGGTATAATCAACATGACCCTTGCCAAACGTGCGACAAAGTCCTGCTTCAGAGTAATCAGTACTTAAATTTGCGCTACAGCCTTGGGTCGAGCCATCTGAGAGTAGCTTAATGCCTTGCGCTGAGTACATACCGTTAAAAGCTTTACTTTCAAAAGGAATATAATCACATTCACTGGGGTTTTTAGGATCATACACACATTGAGTGCGAGCGGCTGTTGCTTCGTCTTGATAGTTGCGCCAATCGTACACAGAGCGAACTCTTGCGGCTGGTTGCAGTTGCTCCATGAGAACTAGATTGATGAAATCGTCTTTCATTTCTGTTGTTGAACCACCGTCTACTAACATGGTTACCCCCTGTTGCGATGAAGTATTGAGCAAGTACTTCATTTTCATCAAAACCTCTTCATTTTCATCTTTATCATATTTAGCTAGCTCCGGTTGCGCTGTATCGAGCGGGCAGCTGGTTGCAGGGGGCGTATTTGGCGCATGGTGTACGAGTGCTGAAATGTCTTTGCTACTTGTGCCTTTTGCTCTTAAAATGGAATTAATAAACAGCATATACGCACTTGGTTCTTTGATGAGGCCAGAGTACTGCCACTTTTGCGAGTCAATCTCTTTGTACTCAGCATTATTCACTATATCTAAGTCGCCATCGCTGAAGCATAAGGTTTTCACGATAAACTGACTGGTTTTTACGTCTTGTTCTGTACCTTCACAAGTCAATGTGTAATCCTCGACGGGGAGTTTAAAGTCAGGGTTCTCTTTTTCAAACTCATCGACTTTTGCTTGAGAAATCATGTCTATCTGTGCTTTTTTGACCACTGTATTGCACAAGCCCACTTGCTCAAATGCAGACATATTGGCGTACGCTAAATGCCCTGATTGGTCAGTCATAAATATAGCTTTGTTACTTTGTGCCGTTTTTAATTTTTGGTTGTCAATTTCGTCAATGGCTTTCATTGGGTATGCAAAAAATTCTCGATTTTCGTTTATACGCTGATCGAAAGGCCTCTTGGCATACTCTTCTTGGACCATTCGTGACGGATCAAGCCCATTTCCAATGTACCATCCAACTTTATTAACATGGTCGATTACAAATGGCGGACTTGTTGTTACTTTTGCTATTGCTTCATCTAGATATATAAAGCAGTGCCCTTGTCCATCTTTTGCACTTGAAGCCTGCATATTCGGATAGTAAATCCAGCCGTAATCTTTAGAGAGTTTTTCTTGATATTTGTCTGGCAGACAAGGCATTAAATTCTTTACTCCACTCATTTGCGCCGTTGATTGTAAATGGGCATGAGGTTCTATGAATCCTGGCATTAAGGTTCTGCCATTTAAATTGAAGTAAGATATCTTGGTTTTTGGATCATGGTTTCTAATTGTTGCTAGCTTCTCCTTTGCGTCATCGACTGAACCGACGAATGTAATCACACCATTTTCGACCAACACCGCGGGATTATCATCTGCTCCTATAGAGAAGGTTTTTTTGCTAGCAACAGTGATAATATTGCCACCGAAAAAAAGACTGACCTTAGCGCTAACATCATCGTCTTTTGGTTTATCATCGCTGTTATTTGTTGAACTCGAGCACGCCGAAATCAATAAGGCAGCTGCGAAACATGGGATTATATTACGCTTTTTCATAAAGTTTCCTTTGAAAATTATCTAGATAACGCTATTAAGTAGCTACAAGTTCTGGCTAGCACTCTCATACAGTCAGAAATTAAATGTAATTTTATAGTTAATTTTTCAAGGTGGTAATTACGCTAAGTTACGCGCTATTACAGCAATGTTGAGTAGCTACATTTAGACCGCAGAAGTAAGCCCTAAACTATGTGACAGGTGTTAAGCAGGCTCCCTTTAACCTAAATGTTTTGAGTTATCTTGAGACCGCATAATTTTACTAGCGAGCTGCATAACACGGCGGGATCAGTTACAGATATCGAAGTGAAGTTCACGAGTATGATTGAACTGAGCATCAAGAAAGTTGAAATAGATGATGAAAAACGGTCTAATAGGCCATAAAGGATACGATGTTAGGTCAGGGAATGAGCGCAGCTGTAACGATATAGCTTGTAAATCAACGCAAGTGAAGTCGCTCGCCTTAACTTTCTCTCGCCGCTTAAATAACATCTACATTCTAGGTCGAACTAGTTTAGTCTGATCCAACAACGCGTTATGCATACTACGCATATATAATTTATAAAATCATTCCAGCAAAAAGGAGTTGCTCGTGATAGTTAAATACATTTTTACTCTGATTGGGTCCGCACTGTTAATCGGATCGCTTTTTATGTACAACAGTACCCAAGACTTTCTGGACCGTGCAATCATTACCGAAGGCACAGTGGTAGACCTTATTCGTTCCCAGTCTGAAGACTCGGATACCTATGCTCCTTTCGTTAAATTCCGCACTAAAAATGGCGAAATAGCGGAGTTTGTGTCCTCTACTGGGGGCGGTCCTAACAGATATTCAATAGGAGAGGTTGTAAGCGTCGTTTATCTAGAAGATTCAATCGAAAAAGCTGAAATTAACGATACTTTCTCGCTTTGGGGCGGGGTTATGATCCTAGCTGGAATAGGCTCTGTATTTTTCCTTATTGGACTTTCAATTATCTTATTTGGCGCGTCAAAAAATAAGAAAGTGAAGTATCTAAAGGAAAAAGGGACACCAGTGGTGGCTAAGTTTCAGAGTGTTGAAGTTAACCGGAGAATAGAGTTTAACGGCAAAAACCCTTACCAAATTTGTGCACAATGGAGAAACCCATCAACATCGCAATTGCATATTTTTAATAGTGATAATATATGGTTTGATCCAACCAATCACATAGACCGAGAAGAGATAACGGTGTTAATTGAAGAAGGAAACCCGAGCAAATACCATGTGGATATTTCATTTCTCCCAAAGGTCGCGTCTTAATCTTATGAAAGCGGACGGATCGTAACTACAACACTAAGTAACCTGAGCTGCGGATAATTAATGCCTTTCTAGCAGCCAGTTTTAGCGCTAACTGCGTTGAATTCACTTCCAATAGCCAGCTATTGGTGCGTAAATTCGCCTTGTTTTCCCTAAATCTTGCTGGCTAGACAAGGAAAAAACTAAGTTGTGCTTTAGCAACAATGAGTTGGAACATTCCTTATCCAAACCTCAGGTTAAGTATGTAAAGTTCACGTGGACTGAGTTTGCAAATCTATTCGAAATAGCGCTTAATAAGGCGCTATTTTTGTCTGTATATGGAAGTAAGATGAGTAAACGTGCACTGGTTTTTCCGCCCAATTTTAAGTTGGTTTTGTACGCGATGGCGGTGATGTGTCTCGTACAGGTGTTAGGTGGGTTTTTTGGCTTACCCGTCTATCGTTTTGGGATTGTACCGCATAATGTACATCATTTGAGTGGTGTGTTAACCGCGCCTTTTATACATGGTAGCTGGGGACATTTGCTGAGTAATTTGCTCGGCTTAAGTATTAGTGGCTATTTGGCAGCCCGATTACCGAGGTTTAAGCGAGCAACTTTTTTTATTGTGGTTGCTACAGGACTGTTGGTGTGGCTGTTTGCTGGACATGCAAATCACATTGGTGCATCAGGCATTGTAATGGGTTACTTTGGCTTACTGCTGGGTGCTGCGCTATTCAATCGCGATGTGCTTGGCATTGTTAGTTTTGTAGCTCTGCTAGTTTTGACTTATTATGCCAATATTAGCTTTTTAGCGACATTATTTGATTTTTCGGCGCAAACGAGTAGTTCAAGCCATATTTTTGGGTTTTTAAGCGGATTATGCGGGGCATACTTAACCAAGCAAAAGCGTATTGCTCGGCGTTAAATCAGCACAACCTACCAGTAACGGCAGGTTATGCTTTGGGATTTAAGTTATTACCAAATACGCACGCGCTCTTCAGGTGCTAGGTAAAGTTTGTCACCCGGTTTTACGTCAAACGCTTTGTACCATGCATCATGGTTGCGAGGCGCAAGCGCTCTAAATTGCCCCGGTGCATGAGTACCTGCGCGTAGCTGGTTTAGCATGCTTTGCTCAGTACGTTTTTCTTTCCATACTTGTGCCCAAGCAAGGAAGAAACGTTGGTCGCCTGTCAGGCCATCAATCACAGGTGCTTCTTTGCCGTTTAGACTCAGTTTATAAGCATGGTAAGCCATCGCAAGGCCGCCTACGTCACCGATGTTTTCGCCAAGGCTGTTGCGACCGTTTACGAAGTTACCCTCGATAGGCTCATATTTGTTGTATTGTGCCGCGAGCTTGTCTGCTTTTTCTTCGAAAGCAGCGCGGTCGGCATCGGTCCACCAATTACGCTGAATACCATTGGCATCGGATTTTGAGCCTTGGTCGTCAAAGCCGTGGCCCATTTCGTGGCCTATCACCGCGCCAATACCGCCGTAGTTTACTGCAGGATCTGCATTTGGGTCGAAGAATGGCGGTTGTAAAATTGCCGCAGGGAAAACGATTTCATTAAACGAGCTGTTGTAGTAGGCGTTAACGCGTTGCGGTGTCATACCCCAGCGGTTACGGTCGGTTTTTTCAAGCTCTTTGGCGATGCTGTCATTGCGGAAAAACTCACGAAGGTTTTTCACATTCGTCATTAAGTTATCGCGGGTTAAGGTTAACCCATCAAATGATTGCCATTTATCAGGGTAGCCAATCTTAGGCGTAAATGCGGCAAGTTTTGCCTGAGCATTTACTTTCGTTTCTTCACCCATCCAGTCTAAGCCTTCAATCCTTTCACCAAGCGCGGTGCGTAGGTTTTCAACCAATTCTGACATTTGTTTTTTAGAAGACTCAGGGAAATAACGGGCAACGTAAACTTTACCAATTGCAAAGCCAAGCGAAGTAGTGCCAGACATTTCGCTGATCGCGCGTTTCCAACGAGCACGTGGCTCTTGCTGACCACTTAAATGTTTACCATAAAATTCAAAGTTAGTATTGAAGATATCTTCAGACAGCAGCGACGCATTGCCGCTAATAGCGTGATAAGTTAAGTAGTCTTTCCAAACGGCCAAGTCTTCAGAGTTGATAAGCGCAATCATCGCTTTAATCGGCTCTGGCTGAGACATATTTAGCTGAGGCACTTTGTAGCCCGTTTCAGCAAAATATAAATCCCAATTAAAGCCTGGGTACTGTGTTGCTAGCTCGTCACGTTTGACTTGATTTAACGTGAGGTCGCGGTTTCTGCGCTTTTCACGTGGCCAGTGGCCCTCAGCAATTTTAGTTTCAAGTGCAAGAATGGCTTCTGCGCGCTCAGTCGGCTTGTCTTTACCCGCAAATTTAAGCATATCGGCAATATGTGCAACGTATGCTTCGCGAGTTTTAACAAAACGCTCAGCTTCTTCTAAATAGTAAGAGCGGTCTGGTAGTCCAAGTCCGCCAGCACCCATTGACATCTCATATTTATTTGGGTCTAGACGGTTAAACCACATACCGCCGCCGATCGGCGCATTGACGCCAGTTAACCAAGATTGTCCAAATGCTTTGGTGAGGCCGTCAGTGTTGTTAATGGCGTCAATGTCAGCAAGTAGTGGTTGAATAGGTTTAATGCCAAGCTTATTTAGGGTTTCAACATCCATATAAGCATTGTAAAAATCGGCAATTAGCTGCTCTTCGGCGTTTAGGTTTTTACCGTTAGCAATTTCTTCGATAATGGTTTTTACTTGTTCTTCACTGCGTTCAGCAAGCGCTGAGAATGCACCAAAACGCGTTTTGTCTGCTGGCATTTCGTAGTTTTTGTACCAAGTGCCGCTGGCGTACATAAAGAAATCATCGCCTGGTTTTACACTTTCATCGCGTGCACTGAGGTCAACACCAAAACTACCTAGTTCTGCTTTACCTGTTGCTACTGCCGCATTTTCTGCTTGTTTGGTTTCACTTGTTGTGACTTGTGGCTCAGAGCAAGCTGTCAGCATGATGGCTGTAAGTGCACTTGCTATTATCGTTTTTTTCATTATGTAGTCTCTATTTGGTTCGAGAAGTGGGCCCGACAGTTGTATTATTGTACTTACTATCGGGAATGGAACCATTGTCGAGTGAATACGCTTTTGCTGCAAGCATTTGAGTCGAATTGTTGGGAAATTCGCGATGAATGTATTTTCAAACTGTAAAATAAGTAGAAGGGTATGAAATAGGATCAAGCTTTAAATCAACAACAATATCCCTTATCATTTCGGCATTGTTATCAGTGTTTTTTGCACTGCATGGGCCACAAGAAACGAATTTATGCAATTATCACCAAGTTTAACGGCGCTTATTGAAGCGCTGCGTTGTTTACCTGGCATTGGACCTAAGTCTGCGCAGCGTATTGCCTTTCATTTATTAGAGCGAGACAGAGAGGGCGGCAGTCAACTAGGGCAGAGCCTGACGCATGCGATGCAAGCCATTGGTCATTGTTCAAGCTGCCGAACATTTAGTGAGGTTGAGGTGTGTGATATTTGTCAAAGTATCAAGCGCCAAGACACAGGGCTGCTTTGTGTAGTTGAATCACCAACGGATGTATTGGCGATAGAGCAAACGGGCCAATTTAATGGCTTGTATTTTGTGCTGATGGGGCATTTATCGCCTCTGGATGGAATTGGCCCTAATGAAATCGGCCTTGATGTTCTTGAGCGCAAGCTAAGTGCTGGCAATATTAACGAAGTTATCTTAGCGACAAACCCAACGGTAGAAGGCGAGGCAACGGCACACTATATTTCTGAGTTATGTCATAAATATCAAGTTGAAGCGTCTCGCATCGCTCACGGTATGCCTGTTGGCGGTGAGCTTGATCTGGTAGACGGTATGACGTTAATGCATGCGTTCAGTGGGCGCAAGAAGCTTTAATCTCACTTTTACTGATGAAAGCCCTGTTTTATTGAGCGATTGATCCAAAAAACAGGGCGATTTGTTAAAAATTTTGTTCAGTCTCTTGAAAGTTTTTTCTCTTCCCCCATATACCTAGCATATTGATAAAGAACACTGCATTAATTGCTTATATTGGAGAGAACAATGTCCGCAGCTCAAAAAGAAACATTAGGCTTTCAAACAGAAGTCAAACAATTATTAAACCTAATGATCCACTCTTTGTACTCAAACAAAGAGATCTTTTTACGCGAATTAGTATCTAACGCTTCAGACGCGGCTGACAAACTACGTTATTTAGCTTTGCAAAATGGTGACCTTTACGAAGGTGACGCGGAGCTACGTGTTCGCTTAAGCGTAAACAAAGATGCAAAAACCATCACCATTTCTGACAATGGTATTGGTATGACGCGTGACGAAGTGATCAGCTCATTAGGTACCATCGCAAAATCTGGTACAGCTGATTTCTTTAAAAACCTAACTGGTGACCAAGCAAAAGATTCACAGCTGATTGGTCAGTTCGGTGTTGGTTTCTATTCTGCATTCATTGTTGCTGATAAAGTAACTGTTCGTACGCGTAAAGCGGGTGAGTCAGAAGCAGTTGAATGGGAATCGCAAGGTGAAGGCGACTTCACGATTGCTGAAATCGAAAAAGCAGAGCGTGGTACAGAGATCACACTGCATCTTCGTGAAGAAGAAAGTGAGTTCCTTGAAACTTATCGCCTTCGCGGTATTGTGACTAAATACTCAGATCACATTTCAATTCCTGTTGAACTTTATAAAGACCCAGTTCCTGAATCTGAAGGTCCAGATGGCGAGAAAATTGAAGCGCAACCTGGCGAGTGGGAAGCGATCAACAAAGCCACAGCACTTTGGACTCGCGATAAATCTGAGATCAGCGACGAAGAATATAAAGAGTTTTATAAGCATGTTGGTCATGATTGGGAAGAGCCACTCACTTGGGCACACAATAAAGTAGAAGGTAAAACTGAATACACCAGCCTACTTTATATCCCTAAAAAGGCACCTTTCGATTTATACAATCGTGAGCGTCAAGCTGGCCTTAAACTTTATGTACAACGCGTGTTCATCATGGATGACGCTGAGCAGTTTATGCCAAGCTACCTGCGCTTTGTTAAAGGCTTACTAGATTCTAACGATTTACCGCTTAACGTATCTCGTGAGATCCTACAAGACAACAAGATCACTCAAGCTATTCGTAAAGGCTGTACATCTCGTGTACTTAAAATGCTTGAGCGCATGGGCAAAAACAAACCAGAAGATTATCAGGCATTCTGGAATGAATTTGGTAATGTGATCAAAGAAGGTCCTGCTGAAGATTTCGCAAACAAAGATGCTATTGCAAAACTATTGCGTTTTAGCTCTACACATACTGACGAGAAAACGCAAAATGTATCGCTTGAGCAGTACATTGAGCGCATGAAAGAAGGCCAAGATAAGATTTACTATGTTGTGGCTGATAGCTTTGAAGCAGCAAAGAGCTCTCCGCATCTTGAAATCTTCCGTAAGAAAGGTATTGAAGTTTTACTATTGTCAGATCGCGTTGACGAGTGGATGATGAGTCATCTCACTGAATTCAACGAGAAGCCACTTCAGTCAATCACGCGTGGTGATCTTGACTTGGGTGATATGGATGATGAAGAAACGAAGAAAGCACACGAAGAAAGTGAGAAGGAAGTTGAAGGCCTAGTTGAGCGAGTGAAAACAGCACTTGGCGATAAAGTGAAAGAAGTACGCTTTACGCACCGCTTAACAGATTCTCCAGCGTGTGTGGTTGCAGATGATCATGATATGAGCTCACAAATGCAAAAGCTAATGGAGCAGGTGGGTCAAGCCGTGCCTGAATCTAAGCCGGTATTTGAACTTAACCCAGAGCACCAATTGGTTAAGCATTTGAATAACGAACAAGACGAAGACAAGTTTGGACAATGGGCAGAAGTACTACTAGACCAAGCAATGCTTGCAGAGCGTGGTAGCCTGAAAGATCCAGCGGGCTTTGTAAGCCGTCTTAACAAGCTAATGCTAGATCTACAAAAGTAAAATTAATTAAGTAATAAATTAGTATAACGAATTGAAAAAGCCGGTCATTGTTAAGTGACCGGCTTTTTTGTGTCTATTGATGAGAGTATATAGTGAGGCTATAGACTCTTCAGTGCGCCAACGACTTCTTCGTAGTTTGGCTCTTTTGCTAAATTTTCTACCAGCTGCTTGTAAACAATTTTGTGTTCCTTATCTAGCACAAAAATCGCGCGACTGAGCAGGCCCATATCTTTAATCAACAAACCATAGTTTTCACCAAAAGAATGCCATACGGCGTCTGATAATGTTTTAACCTTGTCGATATTTTCTGCTTTGCAAAAGCGCTTTTGCGCAAACGGCAAGTCCGCACTAATCGTCAACATGGCAACATCTGGAAATTGGCTTGCTACTTTCTCATTAAAATGTTTTGTTTGTAGGCTACAAGTGCCTGTATCTAGACTGGGTACGACACTAATTAAAATTGCACGACTTTCAAAGTCTTTCAGGGTAACAGGGCTGAAGTCAGCATCGGCAACCTTAAAATCCGGTGCAGCCTGACCTTGCTTTACACCATTACCAAGCAATACCACCGCTTTACCTTGCGCTTTTACCTTGCCCATATCTACCGAGTTTTCAGGTAAATCATAAGCCAATGATATCGCACTAAACAGACCACTCGCTAAAACTAACGCTTTCAGCATAAAGTATTCCTTTTGAAGTTAACTTAATTGATTTGAGTGTATTATACTGACAGTAACTAACCAAGCTTAAGTGACATTTAGATTGTCAAGATGGCGTCATTTTATTAACATATGTCGCAATTTTAAGCTTTAATCTCATAATTATAACTAAAACTTCCCGACATCGTGCCGATACGCATGGGAAACAGAAAGAGAGCTTGTATGTCAACACTAGTCCTAATTTGTGACGATTCAAAACTTGCCCGTCGGCAGCTGGCGCGTTCATTGCCAGACGACTGGGATATTAAAGTAGAATTTGCAGAGAATGGACTCGACTGTATTAAACAAATAAAAGCACTTTCTCCAGAGATTCTATTCCTTGATCTAAATATGCCGCAGATGGATGGCTATGAAGTGCTACAGGCCATTACCGAGCAAGATTTATCCGTGCTTACTGTCGTTGTTTCCGGCGACATTCAACCTAATGCGCACCAACGAGTGATAGAACTTGGCGCTATTGATTTTATCCGTAAGCCCTGTGACGCTGCTAAACTTGCTGAAATTATTGAGCATCATGGAATAAAAGACAAAGCAATCAGAGAAAGCTTGGTTCATAAACTTGGTGAGCAGCTAGACCCTGAGATCCGTGATATCTATCAAGAGCTTACCAACGTTGCTATGGGGCAGGCGGGGGATTTGTTGGCGCGATTGCTAAACGTATTCGTCGAATTACCTATTCCAAACGTTAATGTACTCGAAGTTAATGAGCTGCACATGGCACTGCAAGCCATTGATGCGAGCGCAACTACGTCGGGCGTTTGCCAAGGCTTTATTGGTGGTGGTGTTTCCGGTGAAGCGCTGCTACTGCTTAATGATTCCAGTTTCAAAGAGATAGCGTCATTGATGAATTATCATGGCGATCTTAATACCAAAGTTGAGCTTGAACTGTTAATGGATATTAGCAATATCTTGATTGGTGCAATTTTAACTGGGCTATCTAAGCAACTCGATATGTCGTTTAGCCAAGGTCATCCAGTGGTGCTTGGTCAACATTGTGATGTGGCTGAACTTGTGAAAGCCAACAAGGCGAGATGGCAACGAACGCTCGCCATTGAGATTAGCTATGGCATAGAGCACCACAACATCAACTGTGATCTTATGCTGTTATTCACAGAAGACTCACTTAAAACATTAAAATACAAAGTAGCCTATTTATTGGATGATTAACTATGCCTGCAGCCGATTTTGATATGAATGAAATCCATTGGTTAATGGATATGTTTAACACCGTAGATGTTGGCTTGGTGGTACTCGATCGCGACTACAAGGTATGCATATGGAATGGTTTTATGGAAAATCATTCTGGTTTATTACCGAGTGCGGTTAAAGATAAAGACATTTTTGATTTGTTTCCAAGTATTGATGAGCAATGGTTTAGATCAAAAGCTGAACCGGTATTCGTGCTAAAAAATCGGTCGTTTACTATTTGGGAACAGCAACCGTATATTTTCCGATTCAAAAATTATCGGCCTATCACAGGCAAGGCGGATTATATGTATCAGAACGCAACTTTTATCCCGTTGACCACGGTGACGGGTGATGTAGGGCATATCTGTGTGATCATTTACGATGTGACTGATGAAGCAATCAATAAACTAGAACTTGAGTCGCTGAATAAACAATTAGAGAAAATTAGCCGTACAGACAGTTTAACCCAGTTGCATAATCGTGGTTTTTGGGAAGAGAGTCTAAAGCAGGAGTTTAAGCGTTTAAAACGTAATCAAGGCCAAAGCGCATTGCTTATGTTTGATATTGACCACTTTAAGCGAATTAATGATGAATACGGCCACAGTGGTGGAGATGAGGCTATACGCCATATCTCAGACTTACTACGCAAAACACTGCGAGAAACAGATACTGCAGGCCGCTACGGCGGTGAAGAGTTTGCGGTGACTTTGCTCGACACAGACGTAAAAGGTGCAATCACTTTCGCTGAGAGGCTGCGATCATTAATAGAAAATTCTTCGATTTACTACGATGAGCAACAAATCAAGATTACGGTTAGTCTTGGTGTTGCCGTGTACGAAGAGTCTTTTGAAAAACATGAGCAATGGATTGAAGCGGCAGACAGCGCTTTGTATGTTTCTAAAGAGGGCGGAAGAAATCGGGTAACTGTATACTCTGAAGACATGGCCAGCGAGTAAATTTATCTTTATATAGCGGCTTTAGCGCGGCGCGGTTCTATTCATATTGCCACTTTATAATTTTTACCCCACTAACTTTTTAGTATCAGTGTGGAATGAACAGCGGTCTGTTAGACAAATCAGCCGTATTGTTCGGTTATTTCTGCGAATTAAAGTGATAAAAGTGGCGTCTTACTTACCGCTAAATACATCACAATAACGACTGAAACCGGTATGGTTAAGAGTGCAAGTTTAGTAAAAGGGCCGTGATAGAGCGCCAACCAACGCCGTTGCTGAGCGCTTGCAATACCCAAGTGGACACTTTTAGATGCCTTTGCTGCTAACCAGTTTCCCAAGAAAATATCGACAATTTCTAATGGGATAATCACGAGACCGACCACCAGTAGCTTTTGCTGGAGCCATGGAGATGCAAACCATCCAGCTAAAAAAGCCATAGAAAAGCCTGTTAATAAGAGAACTATAAATGCCACATGTTCCAGTGTGACCATGAGAAAGAATACATGACCCACCTTCGCGGTCACCGGTCCTATATTTTCATTTTCTATTGCTTTTAACACAAGCCAAGCACCAAGAGCTGGGCCGAGCCAAAAAATCAAGGCGCCTATGTGCACTAATTTTAAGATTGTGTATTCCATCTAGGCCTCAAAACTTGATGTGCAAAGATAATCATCCAAAATGTACTAAGAGTCATGCTTGATGCAGTAAATATCTCAGCAGCTTTAAGTTGACCAGCAGCGATAGATACAGACAGCAATAAACCTAAAATCCAAGCGGTGCTCCCCAAGACTGACACCCATGTTTTAAATATACCTTGCTTAATGGCTAGATAGGTTAACGTAAGCCCTCCTAAATTATAAAGGCCATTACCTAGGTAACCGGTTAGATGGGTTGCAATATGCTCAAACAGTAAAAATACAGATTCGCCCATGGCTAAGTGAACTACTTTTGGTAAAATAAAGGCATAAATCACTTCAGCAATTAGATCTGGGGCCACACCCAATGCGACTAATAGCAGGCCAACATGCTTTCTAAAGTCGGCCTTGAGCTCATCTGCTAAAATAACACTAAATACTAAAAGACCTAGTGCAGAGAACATCCAAGCTATCCAAGACCACTGCCACAATACTAAGTTTTTGGCAATAAACTCCATACGCATTATTACCGTGTTATCAAGAGGCAAGCCTGGACGCATCGGTCCATTCATTAAAAGACATGCAGCAGTAATTATTGCGGCAATCAGATAAACAACAACAAATTTGGTTTTGTATTGATCCATTGGTTTTACGTCTGGATTGGAGTCCCATGGTTCATCTTAAATCTATACCCAAAATTGGTAAAGTCTTAGTCTGAATAGACATTATTTACTTGGTGAAAATTGAATAACCCTTGTCTTTAAACTATAGCGGTTAACCGGAGTTGTGATGTCTACGCTCATGCTCTTGATATCAAAAGACTTGTAAATCATGGCTTATCTAGCTTTAATGGAGGTGTGGGGAGTTGAGTTTTCATTAGAGGTCTTTAGCCATTTATTTTAAGATGAGGCAGGTGAATAGTAGTTCCTTAAATGATTTTAACTCATTAGGAAGAATTCCATAGACTTCAGTCAATATGAAACACTTGCTTGAAATGCGTAATCACTTACAACAATAAAAGAGAATGAAAAATGAACGATAATGATGAATACTGGGGGATGCCGCTAAATACATACTGTATGTTATTACATTTGAGCCAACTGGCGAGCTTTGTTGCTCCGGGACTAGGGCTTGTATTACCGGTGGTTATGTGGGCAACCAATAAGGATAAAAGCGAAACAATCGACCAACACGGAAAAGCCACTATTAACTGGTTAATTAGCTTAATCATCTATTCCATAATTTGCGGTATTTTAGTTTTTGTTGCAGTTGGTATTTTAGGGTTTGTTGTGTTAGCTATTCTTAATATTATATTTGCCATCATTGCCGCGATAAAAGCCAATAATGGGGAAGTATGGATTTATCCACTTAGCTTCAATTTTTTTAAGTAACCGGCACTTTGAATAGCGGAGAATCTGCTGTTTGTATTGTTCTGGTTTGCTGTATTGAGTTTAACAATACACCTCACAGCAGCATGATAAATAGAGGCAGGAGCTAATTTAAGGCTTCTGAGCATGAGAAAGGAGCCTAGGCAAACAATAGCAGCCCAAGCTGTTTGCCTACTCCTAATTTACACTTACAGGGCTACGATTCACTTTCCTCTTCAGGGCATTGAGCTATTTGCTCGATATTGCCATTTTCATCTACTTGTTCAAGTTTCACTTTAAATCCCCATAAGCGATAGAGGTGCTTTATCACTTCTTGCTTTGAAGCGGCAAGTGGGATCCCGCCTTGCGGTACATACCTTAGCGTAAGTGAGCGATCTCCCCGTACATCGACGTCATAAACTTGAATATTAGGCTCATGGTTACTGAGGTTGTACTGCGCTGAAAGGGCACTGCGAAGTTGTTGATAACCCATTTCGTCGTGAATAGGGCCAACTTCTAAGTGCGGAGATTTTTGTTTGTCGACAATCGTAAAAAGCTTAAAGTCGCGCATGAGCTTTGGAGATAAAAATTGGCTGATGAAGCTCTCGTCTTTAAAATTTTGCATCGCAAAATGCAGTGTATCTAGCCAGTTGCTCCCCGCAAATTCCGGGAACCACTGTTTGTCTTCTTCCGTTGGGTTTTCGCATATACGGCGAATATCGACCATCATATTAAAGCCGAGCGCATAGGGGTTTATCCCCGAATAAAACTTACTATTGTATGGCGGTTGATACACAACATTGGTATGGCTTTGTAAGAACTCCAACATAAAGGAATCACTTAGTTTTCCCTCGTCATATAAGTGGTTCAAAATAGTGTAATGCCAAAATGTAGCCCAGCCTTCATTCATGACTTGAGTTTGTCTTTGCGGGTAGAAGTACTGTGACACTTTACGCACAATACGAATAATCTCGCGTTGCCAAGACTCCAACAATGGGGCATTTTTCTCGATAAAATATAGAATATTTTCCTGGGGTTCCGATGGGAAACGGGCACGGTTGTCGGTTTCTTCATCTTCACCTTTAGGAATGGTTCGCCATAATTCATTAACTTGGGACTGCAAATAATCTTCCCGTTCTTTTTGCCGTTTTTGCTCTTCAAACATAGAGATCCGTTGCGGCCTTTTATATCGATCAACCCCGTAATTCATTAACGCATGACAAGAGTCAATCAGGTTTTCTACCTCATCAATACCGTACTTTTCTTCACATTTGGCGACATAATTTTTAGCAAATACCAAGTAATCAATGATGGATGATGCGTCTGTCCAGGTTTTAAATAGATAGTTACCCTTGAAGAAAGAATTATGACCATAGCACGCATGCGCCATTACCAGTGCCTGCATAGGCATGGTATTTTCTTCCATTAAGTACGCAATACAAGGATTAGAGTTAATCACAATCTCGTAGGCAAGACCCATTTGACCTCGTTTGTAGGTTTGCTCAGTCTGGATAAATTTTTTACCGTACGACCAATGTGCATAACCAATTGGCATGCCCACACTTGAGTAGGCATCCATCATCTGCTCAGCTGTGATCACCTCAATTTGATTTGGGTAAGTGTCAAGTCTGTAATGCTCAGCTACACGAGCAATTTCCTGATGATAAGTATCAAGTAAATCAAAGGTCCAATCTGGACCATCGTCAATTGGCTGATATGTCATCGCGCAACCTCCCAAAAATTATGCCGCACTTTGCTTATTTTTGTTCTTCTTGAACAATTCTCTAAAGATAGGATAAATATCTTCTACACCTCGAATGTGCTGCATAGCAAAGTTGTCAAATGAGTTGGCTACTTCTTGATACTCCCGCCACAGACTTTGGTGTGCACGGGTCGTTATCTCTATATACGCATAGTAGCGGACAATTTTAAGTAGTTTGTTAGAGAGTATCTGGGTGCATTGTGGAGAATCATCTGCCCAGTTATCACCGTCAGAGGCTTGTGCGGCGTAAATATTCCAATCGCCTTGGGCATAACGCTCTTGAATGATTTCATCCATTAATTTCAGCGCACTTGAGACAATTGTGCCACCAGTCTCTTGCGAGTAGAAAAACTCTTGCTCGTCTACTTCTTTTGCTTGGGTATGGTGGCGGATATAGACTACCTCAATATCTTTATAAGTGCGGGTTAAGAACTGATAGAGCAAAATATAAAAACGTTTTGCCATGTCTTTTGTAGCTTGATCCATTGAGCCAGACACATCCATCAAGCAAAACATAACCGCTTTGCTGGTGGGGTGTGGACGCCTTTCGTAATTACGAAAGCGTAAATCGTAATTGTCGATGAAAGGCACCGCAGCTATTTGCTCTTTTAGCACTTGGATCCGCAGTTCTATATCATTGATTTTCTGTTGAGGAGGAACCGGTTCAGCAAGCATATTCGCCAGTTCTTCTTCCAACTCTCTTAACTCTCGGCGTTTACTCGAGGTCATCGCAATACGGCGTGCCATTGAGCCTTTTAAACTGCGTACAATATCTAAGTTGCTGGGCATACCATCATTACAAAAGCCAGCTCGATGCGTTTTCATTTGCATTAATTTATCTAACTGGCTTTGCTGTAAGTTGGGTAACTCCAAGTCTTCAAACAATAGGTCTAAGTATTCGTCTTTTGAAATAGAGAATACAAAGTCGTCTTGTCCTTCACCTTGGTTACTTGCCTCGCCATCACCTGACCCACCACCTTGCCCTGAAGGAGGGCGCTGGATCCGATCGCCCGTTGAAAATTGATCGTTACCTGGGTGAATGAGCTCTCTGTCCCCCCCTTTTCCCTGATGGAAAGTGGGCTCGCTGATATCTCGTTGTGGGATAGAAATACTTTCGCCACTGGAGATATCAGTCACACTACGTTTGTTGATGGCCTCTGAAACCGCTTTTTTTATCTGCTTTTTGTAGCGGCGGATAAAACGTTGGCGGTTCAGAGTGCTCTTATTTTTGCCGTTAAGACGGCGGTCAATAAAATGCGCCATATAACACCCTCTTCATACTAACAAGTTACTGTGACTTTCTAACTCTTAAATACCATTCCGAAAGTAGGCGAACTTGTTTTTGGGTATAGCCTTTATCAACCATACGATTGACAAAGTCCTCGTGCTTCTTCTGATCTTCGGCAGAGGTTTTTGCATTAAATGAAATTACAGGGAGTAAGTCTTCGGTATTAGAGAACATTTTCTTCTCGATAACCGTTCTTAGTTTTTCATAGCTGGTCCATACTGGATTGTCACCATTGTGATGGGCTCTTGCTCTTAAAACAAAGTTGACTATCTCGTTACGGAAATCTTTTGGATTGGAAATACCGGCTGGCTTTTCAATCTTTTCCAGCTCGCCGTTAAGCGCGGCTCTATCAAACAGTTGACCAGTATCTGGATCACGATATTCCTGATCTTGGATCCAAAAGTCTGCATAGGTAACATAGCGGTCGAAAATATTTTGGCCGTACTCAGAGTACGACTCAAGGTAAGCTGTTTGTAGTTCTTTACCGATAAATTCGACATATTGTGGGATTAGATACCCTTTTAGATGGCTTAGGTAGCGCTCTTGTACTTCAGCGTTAAATTGTTCGCGCTCAATTTGCTGCTCAAGTACATAGAACAAATGAACAGGGTTTGCTGCGACTTCACTATGGTCAAAGTTAAACACACGAGAGAGGATCTTAAAGGCAAAGCGAGTTGAAAGGCCGTTCATGCCTTCGTCAACGCCTGCATAATCTCTGTATTCTTGATAGGATTTAGCTTTTGGATCTGTGTCTTTTAAGCTTTCACCATCGTAAACTCGCATTTTTGAATAGATACTGGAGTTCTCTGGCTCTTTAATTCGAGACAGTGCTGAAAACTTCGCTAAAGTTTCTAAAGTGCCAGGCGCACAGGGAGCCTCTCTGAGCTCACTATTTTCAATAAGCTTCTCGTAAATTTTGACCTCTTCAGATACGCGTAAACAATAAGGCACTTTAACGATGTAAACACGGTCTAAAAATGCCTCGTTGTTTTTATTGTTCTTAAAGGTTTGCCATTCAGATTCGTTAGAGTGAGCAAGTATTAGGCCGCTAAATGGTAGGGCGGAAATACCCTCTGTACCATTGTAGTTGCCTTCTTGGGTTGCAGTTAGCAGCGGGTGTAGCACCTTAATGGGTGCTTTAAACATCTCGACAAATTCCATCAAACCTTGGTTCGCAAGGCATAGCGCGCCAGAATACGCATAAGCATCAGGGTCATTTTGAGCGAAATGCTCAAGTTTACGAATATCGACTTTGCCTACCAGCGCTGAGATATCTTGGTTGTTTTCATCCCCTGGCTCTGTTTTAGCGATAGCAATTTGATCAAGAATGGAAGGGTATCGTTTTACGACCTTAAATTGCGTAATATCGCCATTGTACTCATGTAAGCGTTTGGTCGCCCATGGAGACATTATCGTTTTAATATAGCGCCCAGGAATGCCATACTCTTTTTCAAGTAGGTCAGCATCTTCTTGAGGGCTAAACAAGCAAAGCGGGTGGTCATTAACGGGTGAGCCTTTTAAAGAATAAACCGGCACCTTTTGCATCAAATACTTGAGCTTTTCTGCGATAGACGATTTACCACCACCAACCGGGCCGAGTAAATAGAGCACTTGTTTGCACTCTTCAAGCCCCTGTGCGGCATGTTTGAGATACGATACTATTTGTTCAATGGCATCCTCCATACCGTAAAACTCATTGAAGGCAGGGTATCGAGCTATTACTCTATTCGAAAACAGCCGACTAAGTCTGGCATCTTTCGACGTATCGATCATTTCTGGTTCGCCTATTGCCATCAGAAGTCGCTCAGGTGCGCTGGCATAGGCTGATTTGTCATTTTTACAAATTTCAAGAAATTCCGCGATGGTGTACTCTTCTTCTTGCGCGGCTTCATATCTGGCCTGATAATGTTCAAATATTGTCATAACGACCTCCAATAAGCTACTTGGTGTGGTTTGCGGATCACAGATTTGGAAAGGTTACTTAAAGCTTAGTCGTGATATGAAGAATACCCAAAAAAAACTAGATTTTTTATGTATTAATGTTGAGTTACAGGCATGAAAAAGGGCGCTTGTGCGCCCCATTGTTGCATCAATACTGATAGTTGATGTTAAGCTAGGTTGCTGTTAGCGAAATCCCAGTTAACAAGTGCCCAGAAACCTTTAAGGTAATCAGGACGAACATTACGGTAATCAATGTAGTAAGCGTGTTCCCACAAATCAACTGTGATGATAGGGGTAACACCTTCTTCAGTCAGCGGAGTCGCTGCATTTGAAGTGTTAACGATATCTAGAGAGCCGTCAGCTAGTTGTACTAACCAAGTCCAGCTTGAACCAAAGTTGTTAACTGCTTTGTCGTTGAAAGCTTCTTGGAATGCTGCGAATGAGCCCCATTTTGCATTAATTAGTTCAGCAACTTTACCTGTTGGTTCGCCACCTGCATTTGGCGCAAGGCTGTGCCAGTAGAAAGTGTGGTTCCAGATTTGAGCAGCATTGTTGAAAACACCACCTTCAGAGCTACATACGATCTCTTCTAGTGATTTACCTTCAAAGTCAGTACCTTCGATAAGACCGTTAAGCTTTACAACGTATGTGTTGTGGTGCTTACCGTGGTGGAATTCTAGCGTCTCTTGAGAAACGTGCGGCTCAAGAGCATTTAGTGCATAAGGTAGTGACGGTAGTTCAAATGCCATATTAATCTCCATTTTTTGGTTGATTTGCCAATAACGCATACGAAAGGTAGCTAACATCAGCCCACTTTTCTATACCATTGGCCTATATAGTGATACTATAATTCCTGACTATTTTACTCAAGTTTTGGCAAACAGCAATGCGTGCCAGTGACTTAATGACTTATAATACACATTCTTTGTGAACATATGCCGAATAGCAGTCAAAGTGTAGAACATCATGACAGGCGGTCATGCTTATTTTAGCCATGTATCCCGAGATTCTATCGCTGCTTAAAGCTTGGCATTATGAATGCAACAGGTGTTGTTAAAGTGAGTAGCAAGCTAAAACGCCGATGCTAAACTAAATATTGATAAGCATTGGACGAAACGTCATTTTGAGGTAACTAATGGAAACTATTGACAAGATTAAACAGCAGATCGAAGAAAATCCAATCATCCTATATATGAAAGGGTCGCCAAAACTCCCTAACTGTGGTTTCTCTTCGCAGGCATCTCAGGCTTTGATGGCGTGTGGTGAGCAGTTTGCTTATGTTGACATTTTATTAAATCCAGACATTCGTGCTGAACTACCACATTATGCGAACTGGCCAACTTTCCCTCAGCTTTGGGTAGAAGGTGAGTTAATCGGTGGTTGTGACATTATCATTGAGATGTTCCAAAAAGGTGAGCTTCAACCTCTTATTGCTGAAACAGCAGCTAAATATAAGAAAGACGAAGCAGCAGCGGAATAAGCTAACCGCTTATGGCAGAGTCGATACTCTGCCATGCTTTATTTTTTAAAAAATCTTCTAATATCTTCCTACCTACTTTTCTTAGCAAGTCTTTTTGTCTGATGTTTGGTTGAAAACCAGCAAGTTCATTGAATTTAAGATATCTACACTTTCATTAACGCTATTCGCGTTTATCTAACTTAGAGCTACTCGCTTATTTTTATCAACTCAAGTTGACGTTAGCGTCAAGCTAAAAACGCTCTCTGTTTTGCATATCTATATAAACAGTGTAATCGAACGTGCTTCGATATTGAGTTCTATAAAACCCAAAAAGTGAATAATTATTCATTTTTACCTTGGTTTACGTTTACGTAAACGTTTGCTTTCGGTTGTGTCTCGTTGCATTTTTATTGGTGTGATACCGGTGTCATTTTACAAATTTATATTCACTATTTTCAAAGTGGCAAATTTATTACGATTTTGGCTAACTTGTCTTACCAATGAGAAATATTCAAGTTTATGAATATGTATTCATATTTGTGTTGACTCTACTTTCAATCAAGGCTAATTTTGAATACCTGCCAGCATTTCGTCGTACCGTCATGAGCTGGCCGTTGTAGCAAGGGGAGGAGTCTATGTTATACGACTCAAAATTAGAAAAAGATAACTGTGGATTTGGCTTGATTGCGCATGTAAGCGGTCAGCCGAGTCACAAACTGATCCGTACAGCAATCACAGGTTTAGACCGCATGCAGCACCGAGGTGGTATTTCTGCTGATGGCAAAACCGGTGATGGTTGTGGACTGTTATTACAAAAACCGGATAGTTTTTTCCGTGCCGTCGCAGCTGAAAACGATTGGCATGTGGGCAAAAACTATGCGGTAGGTATGCTATTTTTAAATCAGGACCATGAGCTTGCAGCTGCGGCTGAAAAAGTGATCAGTGAAGAATTAGAAAAAGAAACACTGACGCTCATAGGTTGGCGTGAAGTACCCACCGATCCATCTATGTTAGGTCCTATCGCTAAAGCACAATTACCGCAGTTTAAACAGGTTTTTGTCGGTGCTCCTGAAGGGTGGCGTCCTAAAGATTTAGAGCGTCGTCTATATATAGCAAGACGACGCATTGAAAAGCGTTTAGAGCAAGATGAGCAGTTTTATATTTGTAGTTTGTCTGGTTTAGTGACTATCTACAAAGGCTTAATGATGCCGGCGGATCTACCGAATTTTTATACGGATCTTGCTGATATGCGGATGACCAGTGCGATTTGTGTATTCCATCAGCGCTTTTCAACCAATACACAGCCTCGATGGCCGTTGGCGCAACCATTCCGCTATTTAGCTCACAATGGTGAGATCAATACCATTGAAGGTAACCGTCAGTGGGCGAGGGCACGTGCTTACAAGTTCGCGTCACCGTTGTTACCAGATTTGCAAAATGCGGCACCGTTTGTCAATGAAACGGGTTCTGACTCGTCTAGTTTAGATAACATGCTAGAGCTATTTTTAGCTGGTGGCATGGACTTATTCCGCGCTATGCGTATGTTAGTACCACCTGCATGGCAAAAAAATCGCGCCATGGATGAAGACTTACGCGCATTCTATGACTTTAACTCCATGCATATGGAACCGTGGGATGGACCAGCTGGCATCGTAATGTCTGATGGGCGCTTTGCTGCCTGTAATTTGGACCGTAACGGTCTTCGTCCTGCCCGTTATGTGATCACACAAGACGGCTTTATTACGCTTGCCTCGGAAGTGGGCATTTGGGATTACGCGCCAGATGAAGTTATCGAAAAAGGTCGCGTGGGTCCAGGTGAATTACTGGTGGTTGATACTTTACATGGCAAGATTTGGCAGTCCGATGAAATCGATCAAGATTTGAAATCCAGACATCCATACAAAACTTGGCTTGAGCAAAACGTTAAGCGTTTAACGCCATTTGAAGCACTAGATGAAAAAGCGGCTGGCAAGCGCGATCTTGACGATGAAACCTTGTTGACCTATCAGAAGCAGTTTGGTTATACCAACGAAGAGCTCGACCAAGTGATCCGTGTGATGGGCGAAAATGGCCAAGAAGCAACTGGTTCAATGGGTGACGATACGCCATTTGCAGTGCTATCTGAAGGACACCGTTCAATATTTGACTACTTCCGCCAGAAGTTTGCTCAGGTCACGAACCCACCAATCGATCCGTTACGAGAAAATCATGTAATGTCACTGGCGACTTGTATTGGTCGCGAGCAAAACGTTTTTAACGAAACCACAGGTCATGCTAAACGTTTGCAGTTTGCCTCGCCGGTACTGACTTATTCTGATATGCAGCAGCTATTAACCGCCGATGATGACCATTACTGTGCGTGTAAAATTTCATTGATTTACGAGATTGAAGAGTCTTTGCAAGATGCAATCAAGCGTATTTGCGATGAAGCTGTTGCAAAAGCAGGCTCCGGGTGCGTGATGTTAGTGCTCAGTGACCGAGAAATTGCTGCAGGTAAACAAGTTATCCCAGCGGCGATGGCCGTGGGGGCAGTACAAAGGCGACTGGTGGATGGCAACCTGCGTTGCGATACCAATATTTTGGTTGAAACAGGTAGCGTAAGAGATCCGCATCAGTTTGCTGTTCTGTTAGGTTTTGGCGCAACAGCGATTTATCCTTATCTAGCTTACGAAACCCTTGTTGCAATGTGTGATAAGAAGATCATTAAAAAGTCTTACCGCGAGGTGACTTTGTCTTATCGCGGCGCGATTAACAAAGGTTTATACAAGATCATGTCGAAGATGGGGATCAGCACCATTGCTTCCTATCGTTGTTCGATGTTGTTTGAAGCCGTCGGTTTATCCGATGAGGTGGTTGAATTGTGCTTCAAAGGAGTTGCGAACCGTATTAAAGGTGCGTGTTTTGACGACTTTGCCTTGGAGCAACAACAACTCAATAAATTGGCATTTAGCAAGCGCAAACTACTATCACACGGTGGATTATTAAAGTATGTGCATGGTGGTGAATATCATGCGTATAACCCTGATGTCGTGCAAACTTTGCAGACCGCAGTTCGTTCGGGTAACTATCAAGACTACGTTAAATATGCGGAGCTGGTAAATAACCGTCCAATTACGAATCTGCGAGATATGCTTAAGCTTAATACGGCGCAACAAGCAATCGACATCAACGACGTTGAGCCTGCGACTGAGCTATACAAACGTTTTGACTCAGCCGCGATGAGTATCGGGGCTTTATCACCGGAGGCACATGAGGCGTTAGCGATTGCGATGAATCGCCTCGGCGGTTGCTCTAACTCTGGTGAGGGTGGTGAGGATAAGCTACGTTTTGGTACAGAAAAGAATTCGCGTATTAAGCAAGTTGCTTCTGGCCGATTCGGTGTGACACCACACTATTTACGTTCAGCTGACGTTATTCAAATCAAAGTTGCGCAAGGGGCAAAGCCGGGCGAGGGTGGTCAGCTGCCGGGTGAAAAAGTCACCCCTTATATCGCGAAGTTACGCTATTCGGTTCCTGGTGTTACCTTGATTTCGCCGCCGCCGCATCACGATATTTATTCGATTGAAGACTTAGCTCAGCTTATTTTTGACCTCAAACAGGTCAACCCTGAAGCGATGATCTCGGTCAAACTGGTTTCAGAACCAGGTGTTGGCACGATTGCGACTGGTGTTGCTAAAGCGTATGCCGATCTCATTACCATTGCCGGTTATGACGGTGGGACTGGGGCGAGTCCGCTGACATCGGTAAAATATGCAGGTAGCCCGTGGGAGCTTGGCCTTGCTGAAACGCAACAGGCGTTGGTTGAAAATGGTCTACGCCACCGCATTAGGTTGCAAACAGATGGCGGCTTAAAGACCGGATTAGATATTATTAAGGCAGCAATTTTGGGTGCTGAGAGCTTTGGTTTTGGTACCGGCCCTATGGTGGCGCTTGGCTGTAAATACCTGCGGATCTGTCACCTTAATAACTGTGCAACCGGTGTTGCGACGCAAGATGATACGCTGCGTCAAAAGCACTATCACGGATTACCAGAAATGGCGATGAACTACTTTAAGTTTATTGCGCAAGAGGCTCGTGAACTGATGGCGGCTTTGGGAGTCACAAAACTCACCGATTTGATTGGTAGAACGGATTTACTTGAAGCTATTGAAGGTAATACTGCGAAGCAGAAAAAACTCGACTTAAGTCCGCTTCTAGCGAAGCCGAACAATCCGTCAAATGAAGCGCTGTATTGCACCCATACCAATCCGTCACATTACAGTGGTGCGTTGAACGAAAGTTTACTTGCGAAAGCGAAGACGGCAATCGACGAAATGACAGGTATCTCGCTGGTGAGCCGTATATCCAATACGGATCGCTCTATCGGTGCAATGTTGTCTGGTTATATCGCCAGCAAGCATGGTAACCAAGGTATGGCAGCGGATCCAATCGCACTTGAGTTACATGGTACAGCAGGGCAATCGTTTGGGGTTTGGAACGCCGGTGGCCTTGAAATGACATTAGTCGGTGATGCTAACGATTACGTTGGTAAAGGGATGGCTGGTGGAAAGCTAGTCGTGCGTCCTCCTGTCGGCTCAAGCTTTGCCTCTCATCAGGCGGCTATCATTGGTAACACCTGTTTATATGGCGCGACTGGCGGCAAATTGTTTGCTGCAGGCCGAGCAGGCGAGCGCTTTGCTGTGCGTAACTCGGGTGTACAAGCGGTTGTTGAAGGGCTTGGTGATAATGGTTGCGAATACATGACGGGAGGCGTGGTGTGTGTGCTTGGTCAAGTTGGCGTTAACTTTGGCGCAGGCATGACCGGTGGTTTTGCCTATGTACTTGATGAAGAAAGTGATTTTGATAAGCGGATCAACCCTGAGTTGGTCGAGCTGGTAGACCTCAAAGCGCTGGCATCGCACCAAGAGCATCTACGCGGTTTGATTGCAGAGCATCTAGATTTAACGAGCTCAACTCGAGCTGAGCAGATCTTAGCTAACTTTGAGTTGTATTTGCCAATGTTTAAATTGGTAAAGCCAAAGTCGAGCGATTTAAACAGTTTACTTGGCCACCGAGCGCGTAGTAGCGCTGAGCTAAGAATTCAGGCGCAGTAGGAGAGAGCAATGAGCGAGAACGTTTACCAATTTATCGATGTACAACGTGTAGATCCGCGCAAAAAGCCTATTTCTACGCGTAAGCAATCTTTTGTTGAAATTTATGAGCCATTTTCTGAGCAGCAAGTTCATTCACAGTCCGACCGTTGTTTAGATTGTGGTAACCCGTATTGTGAATGGAAGTGTCCAGTTCACAACTATATTCCGCAATGGCTCAAACTTATTCGTACGGGCAGAATCATTGAGGCAGCGGAGCTATCTCACCGTACCAATAGTTTGCCTGAAGTGTGTGGGCGAGTATGTCCGCAAGATAGGCTTTGTGAGGGATCGTGTACGCTGAACGAAGAGTTTGGTGCAGTGACCATAGGAAATATTGAAAAATATATTACCGATACGGCGTTTGCACAGGGCTGGAAGCCTGATCTTTCTTACGTTACTTGGACCGATAAGAAAGTCGCAATCATAGGTGCGGGCCCGGCGGGGCTTGGTTGTGCGGATATTCTAGTGCGAAACGGCGTGCGCCCTGTGGTGTATGACCGCAACCCTGAAATTGGCGGTTTGCTGACCTTTGGGATCCCGTCATTCAAATTAGAAAAATCGGTAATGGAAAACCGTCGCGAGATTTTCACCGAAATGGGCGTTGAGTTTAAACTCAATACCGAGGTTGGTCGTGATGTTTCAATGGACGAGTTATTGTCGCAATATGACGCCGTATTCTTAGGTGTGGGGACGTACCAAAGCATGAAAGGTAATCTTGAAAATGAAGATGCCGATGGTGTTTATGATGCGCTACCATTTTTGATTGGTAACACCAACCGAGTTATGGGCTATGACGAAAGTCAGCATAGCTATGTGAACATGGCTGGGAAGCGCGTAGTGGTACTAGGTGGTGGGGACACAGCGATGGACTGTGTTAGAACGTCAGTCAGACAACATGCGCAATCCGTGATCTGTGCTTATCGCCGTGATGAAGAAAACATGCCAGGCTCCGTTCGAGAAGTTAAAAATGCCAAAGAAGAAGGGGTTGAATTTAGATTCAATTTACAGCCAGTTGGTATTGAGGTCGACAGCTCAGGTAAAGTCACGGGCGTTAAAATGGTGAAAACACAATTAGGTGAACCTGACAAAAATGGTCGCCGTAGTGCTGAAACTGTGGAAGGCTCTGAGCATACACTAGAAGCCGACGCGGTGATCATGGCATTTGGTTTTAAGCCACACAACCTTGACTGGTTAGCACAATACGATGTCGCAATAAATCACTGGGGCGGCATTGTTGCGCCAGAAAAAGGCGCATTTACACATCAAACAAGTAATCCGAAAATCTTTGCTGGTGGTGACGCCGTACGAGGTTCTGATTTAGTGGTAACGGCGATTTTTGAAGGCCGCAACGCCGCTGAAGGCATTTTGGACTATTTAGAAGTTTAATGCTTTTGTCGTTCACAAACCCCAACTACATTCGTTGTAGCTGGGGTTTTTTATTTGAATTTTGTGTAGGGACTGTTTATCTTTTAAGTTTGTTTTTGCAGCAGTTTGATTGGTGTTTATACAAGGCAGAGTCTGCGTAGCATAGTTGTTCTATGTGAGTCAGGCGAGAACACAGTAGAAATGCCAATCAAGCGCTGCCCTTTGTGTTCACCTGAGTGTGCTTTGTTCATTGTTGCTCAACTTTTACCTAGATTACTAGGCGGCAAGTCGAGCGTCGCGACCAAAACGCACTCAGAAGAACAAAAATCAAACAGCAAAGGTCAACAGACCCTTGTTAGCCGCTAACTTAATTTCACTTAACATGTATTTATCAATAATATTAAGGAAAGATCATGAATGAAACGATAAACTCAGGCGCTGATGCGGTCACTGCAAAGATAGCGAGTGTAAACGATTGGCGTGCGGCGGTATTGCAGCAGATCAGAAGTCTGATCCTAAGTGTTGATAAAGATGTAGAGGAAGATATCAAATGGCGTAAGCCGAGCAACCCAACAGGAGTGCCCGTATGGTCAAAAGCTGGCATGATCTGCACGGGCGAAGTATACAAAGATAAGGTCAAACTTACCTTTGCATATGGCGCAAAGTTTGAAGATGAGCACCAGTTATTCAATACAGGGTTTGCTGGTAACACTAGACGGGCGATTGATATTAAACAGCAGGACACCATCAATGAAGCCCATTTTTGTACATTGATCCGTGCAGCAATTCAATTCAACCTTGAAAAATAAAACGTAAAACGGTCTGATTTAATGTAGCATTCATGGAACCGCTTTGGGTAAAGTTGGCTCAAAGTTTGGTGGCAAAGCTTCAGGGTTTCAATGTGGCGTCCTTGTGACGTTCGCATTAAGCTCGATAAAAGAAAAATAAAAAGGAATGAAAAATAAAGAATGCACAAAACCAAAATAACGACGAATTTATATCTCTATCAATTTCCTCCTTTTGCTGGGGATCATGTTGGCTACAATATCTATGCATTTATTCACAACAATACCGCCATGCTGCTTGACACTGGCTTTGAAGCGCATGGACAAGCTGTTCGCGAAGATCTAAACAGTCTCGATATCACCATAATACAAGTTTTATTTTCACACTTTCATCCGGATCATATCTCTGGGTTGCCAGCGCTTGCAGGACCAAAACTGTTTGGAAATCATCATTATAAAAACACATTAGATAAGTATACTGCTAAAGAGAAGCATCACTATTTTGAGGGGCTTAATGAGCTGCATGAAAACTCTGTGCTACATTTCGGTGAGTTCGAGCTTAAATTTGAGTTGATTACTGGACATGTAGAATGTGGTTTATACACCATCATTAATGATAAATATATTCATGTAGCTGATGATATCATGACATCAAACGAGGGAGAGGCGCTTCTGCCTGCGGTCCATATTAGTGGAGCTCGAGCACATTTTAATTCCCTAGAAAAATTAAAAAAGTATGCCGATCTCACTTTACTGCTCTCTCATGGTAATCCAATTTCTGGTATGGAACCAATTTTAACCGCAATATCTCAAAGGCAAAGTTATTTAGAGGCGATAGCCCAAAGCGAGTCACCATTGAGTCTTGAAAACGCCTTAGCTGGATGTACGGCGGAGTTTTTACATACAGAGTGGCATAACTACGTTTACCGTTAATCATGTTACATCACATAAAATTGCCTTTCGTATTTGCTAACAGGCTATGTTTATGGGTTGTCTACAAACATAACCTGTCAGGAATGATGATAGGTGCTGAATGTTTTACGCACTTTGTACTTGTAATAACTCCTTTGCACTGGCTCTTGTCGTGTCACTTATTTTATCCCCACCAATTAACCTTGCTATTTCATCAATGCGTTGGCTTTGTGCCATTGGGGTCATTTTGGTAAAGGTTTCGCCATGTTCTACCCGTTTTGCGACAAAGAACTGATTGTGACCACTGCATGCCACTTGCGGTAAGTGGGTAACACAAATAACTTGCGTGGACTGACCAAGTTGGCGTAGCAATTTACCTACGGTTGCAGCTGTTGGACCTGAGATCCCAACATCAACTTCATCGAAAATCAAAGTGGGTGTCGTGACGCGTGTTGCGATAATCACTTGAATGGCTAAGCTTATCCGAGATAGCTCACCACCCGAGGCAACTTTGCCCATAGGCTGTAAAGGTTGTCCTGGGTTAGTCGAGACGTAAAATTCAATGTGGTCATACCCAAGAGGGCTCGGTTTTGCGCCAAGATTAGGCGTTAACTGGATCTCAAATTGACCATCACCCATCGCAAGCTCTTTCATACTTGCCGAAATACGTTCGTTTAGAGATGTACTGGCTTGCTGGCGGCTTTGACTTAATCCTAGTGCAGCTTGGTTATAAGCGTTGATGGCTTCAGCAATTTCTTCCTCTAGTGCATCCAGTCGTGCAGAATCAGAGCTAATAGACTCAAGCTCGTGTTGCAGTGCTTGATGGTGCTGATATAGCAATTCAGGCTGAACTTGATGTTTTCTAGCTAAATCTAGAGCTTGAGAGAGTCTATCTTCTAGCTCTTGTAATCGCATTGGATCTTGTTCGACTGAATCGGAATAACTGCGGATCTCTCTACTTGCTTCTTCCACTTGTACTGCAGCTTCTTCAAGCACTTGCGCAATATTCTCAAGGGTTTTGTCAAAACTGGTGAGTTCAGAAAACACTTGTGCACTTTGTTGTAGTTGCGATAGCACAGTCTGCTCGTCATTTTCATAAAGGCGAGAAAGCTCACGATGGCATTGTTCTAAAATGGTTTGGCTATGGCTTAGGCGTGAGTGTTCGGTCTCAATATCTTCATATTCGCCTTCTTGTAGGGCAAATTCGTCAAGCTCTGCTACTTGGTACTCAAGAAGTTGTTTTTTTGCGGCTTGTGCCTGTTGTGACTTTTGTAGTTCGGCATATTCTTTTTGCAGTTTATGGTAGTGATTATATTGGCCCTTAACTGCTTGTAGCAACGTCGTGTGGCTTGCGTAAGCATCAAGCAAGTGCAGTTGATATTCTGGCTTTAGCAGAAGCTGATGGGCGTGTTGCCCATGAATAGCAATAAGATGTTGGCCTAACTCCTTTTGCTGGCCAGCAGTGACAGGGGAGCCATTGATGTAGCTTTTACTACGCCCACTTTTACTAATAACACGACGAAGAATACATTCATTCTCTTCGTTATCTAACATATGCTCCGTTAGAAAGCGTTTGGCAGCAGGAAGATTTGAAACATCAAACTGAGCAGAGATATCTGCTTTGTCGGTACCTGGACGAATAGCAGAAGGATCAGCACGCTCACCGAGACATAAAGAAAGCGCATCGATTGCAATAGACTTACCCGCGCCAGTTTCACCTGTAATTGCGGTCATGCCGCAATGCCAGTCAATATTTAGCGCACTAACAATAGCAAAATTTTGAACATTTAAAGCTAAAAGCATACTGTACACCCTAACAGAAAATTACTGTTAATTTATACAGTATTTTATTGTTTAGCAACTCAAATCAAAAAATTTTACTAAAAATAATAGCAAGATTAACCTATGGCGTGCTCTTTTACTAAGGCTGCTTGCATTTGTTGGTTGGATGGCTCTGAATCACCTAGCTCTTGCGAATCCAGCACATCTTCATCTTGCTGTATTGCTGGTGTATCAGGTGTTTGAATGCGTGCAATGAGAGCTGGAAGCATCTCGCGATAGAAGTCACGATTATAGGCAATGCCCGCCGTGGGTAATTCAGCAACAAAATATTGTAATTGCTCAGCAAGCAAATCCATATTGCCATTTGAGCGACACTTATTGAGCTCGTTTGTCACTGAATAGATAAATAACTCAGACACTTTTTCCAGTTGCGCCAAGTTCTCTTCCGAGTGCGTTTGAACAACAAAAAAGTTGCCAACAATTGCATTGATCTGCGGTGCGTATTTTGGCCTTAAAATCTTCGCTTCAACGAACTCAGTAACTTTAAGCTTAAAGTTGCTACTAATCACTTTTAAACGATCGTTAAAGGCTTTTTTTTCCGCTTCACGGGCTTTTCTTCTATTATTTTCAATCACTAAATACACTGAAAGTATAGTGATAAGCAGCGCCAATGTGAAAAATACAACGTAAGCCATTTTATTGTTATTTACCTAAATTAGAAAATTTAACCAAGGTTATTTTGCGTAACTTTGCGTGCTTAGTAAAGCCTACTGCCCCAATTTAATTTCTGTCTAAGAACATTGTAGTAGGAGTAGCATTTGGGATGGATCAATCTTAGTCTTTTCTCCGCTTTTTTGATGATAACTTCGTCACCAGGTAGCACTGCCAGTACAACATGACTGTCACAACTTACTTGTAAGCTATCGGTGTTTTCTTGACTTAACTTGAGTTTGACTTCCTTTTCTGCGTCCACTACCAGAGGCCTGCTAGATAAAGTATGCGGAAACATAGGCACCAGTGAAATAGCGTCGAGTTCGGGGGTTAAAATAGGCCCACCACCCGAAAGCGAGTAAGCGGTTGACCCCGTTGGCGTCGAGACAATTAAACCGTCTGAGCGCTGAGAAAATACAAAGTCGTCATCGATAAAAGCCTCAAATTCAATCATATGCGCAACTTTATCAGCGTGTAATACGGCTTCGTTCATTGCTAAATTTGCACTTTTAAGTTGGTGATGTCGGTATACTGCCACCTCCAACAGAAATCTCGACTCTTCAATAAATTGGCCGCTCAACACCGCTTCTAGCTGCGGTTCGAAGCCTTCGGGGTTCAAATCTGTCAAAAAGCCTAAGTTACCGCGGTTAACTCCAATCACGGCGACATCAAAACGAGCCAGTACTCTTGCTGCGCCAAGCATGTTACCGTCACCACCAACAACAATAGCAAGATCGCAACGTTTACCTAGTTCAACTAACTCGACAACAGCGTCTTCGTCTAACGACTTTATTTGCTCCGCAACGCGATCTTCTACGAGTACTTCATATCCTAATGCTTGCAAAAATGTGTAGAGTCGTTGTAAGGTCGTCCCCGCGCCTTCGTGGTTGGGTTTGCCAATTAAGCCGATGGTGTTAAACGTGGTCGTCATTCAGTCATTTGTCCTTGGTATCTTTGTTGCAAGATTATATTAAAAGCGTAGCGCTTGAAACTGGCAATTGACACCCATATTAAAATAATTATGAAACTAAATCCCAGAGATGAACAAATTCTGTGTGCGGTCATGCGCCATTATTGTAATGGTGAAGGGCAGCCTGTTGCATCCAGCAAAATAGCAAAGCAGGACGGCCTTGCTATTTGTTCTGCAACCGTACGCAATGCAATGGCAAGACTTGAAAGTCAAGGCTTATTGTATTCGCCGCACACGTCAGCTGGCCGCGTGCCCACCGATCAAGGTGTAAAATTCTGGCTACAGGAGTTTTTTCCTCTGGCTGATGTTGCCGTTCATTGGCAACCTGATCAATCCGCAATAGTCTCTTTTGCACATTTATTGAGCCAAAACTTTCAGGTCTGTTGCTGCGTGGGATTACCACAAGTTAGCAGCAAACAAATGTTCCGTGTGGAAGTGCTCGATTTTGATCGTAAAAATTGGCTGGTTCTGCTGTTAGACAGAGCGGGGCAGTCACACAATATTTGTATTGATAAACCCGTAGATGACTCCGACGCGTTGCGATACCAGTTTGCGGCTTGGATGAATACCGTATTCAGTCAACAAACTTTAGTTGAAGGGTTGCACCGAATGCGCGCCATGGCGCACAGTGCACCACCGAGTTGTCATCATATTTTGGCCCAGTGGACCAAGCAGTTAAGTCAGCAATTAGGCTCAGATAATGCGATTGTTGTCGGCGAGCGTTACTTATATAACCGCTTAGAGTTGGATAGAGAGATTAATCTTGGCGTCGGATTTTTAGACCAAGTTGAAGACCGCTTGGCGTTTAAAGACGGTGTATCCGTGTTACTTGGTGAAGAGCTAAGCATGCTCGGTTTACATCGCGTAGTGGTGCTCAGTGTACCGTATTTCTCCAAAGGAGAATATCAAAGTCGCTTTTGCGTCATTTGCCCTGCGGATTCAAAGATCGAAGCCATCTTGTCAGAATTCAAAAAATTGCCGCAATAAAGGGTTGAAACTCTCATTTCAATCCCCATAATTACCGCAGTTGTAAAGAATCGGAGAATCACCACATGTCTGAGCAGACAAAAGCCCCAGAGCAAGAGCTTGAACAAACACAAGCGGAAGCAGAAGTTGTAGAAGCACAAGCAGAGCAACAAACTCAGGAAGAGCAGGCAGAAAATGCGGGTGAGTTAAGCCCAGAAGAAGAAATCGCTGGTCTGTACGCTGAGCTAGAAACCGCTAAGCAAACTATCGACTCACAAAAAGATAGCGTTGTTCGCGCCGCCGCTGAGCTTGAAAATGTTCGTCGCCGTGCAGCGCAGGACGTTGAAAAAGCACACAAATTTGCGCTAGAAAAGTTCTCAAACGAATTGTTACCTGTAATCGATAACCTAGAGCGTGCGATTGAGTTTTCTGACAAAGAAAACGAAACGCTAAAGCCTGTGCTTGAAGGTATTGATATGACTATCAAGACATTTGCCGATGCCCTAGCTAAATTCGGTGTTGAAGCGGTAAATCCACAGGGTGAAACATTTAACCCAGAGTTACACCAGGCAATGTCAATTCAGCCGAGCAATGATGTATCACCAAATACAGTGCTTGCTGTGATGCAAAAAGGTTATACCTTAAACGGCCGTCTATTACGCCCTGCGATGGTTATGGTGTCTAAGGCTGCTGAATAAGCAAATCCAATTTGAAAAAGCCGCTCATTGAAGCGGCTTTTTTGCGTTTAGGAACGAGTGTATTCGCTTACCAACTACACTGTTTCACTTTATCAAACCAAGGACTGGAAAAAGATTTAGCTGTGATGGGGAGGGGGGCAGTGACTTCAACACCTAACTCTTTTGCTAAATATCTATGTACTAGCAGTTTTACTTTATCGCTTTCTAATTGGGTATATGCCAGTTGTAACGCTTGCTTAGTGTTTTGGTTGGGCATGTCTCCTTCGAGCTGCTTATAGCGCGCCTCAAGCCATTGTAGCCAAGCTTGTTTTGATTCGTTTGGAAAGGCTGTGGTTAGGGTAGATGTGGGCCCTTGTAAACGTTCGTAGTTGACGATTTGTTTTTGAATAAGAAAGACAAACATCAAGTTAATGCCCGCTGAGATTTGACCCGAGCGCTTATCAACTGCTTGATAACCCAGCAGGGCATGACGAAAATACTGCTCGGCTTCAAATATTCGGCCTTGATCAAGCGCGAGGCTACCTAAGTTGCTTTCGATCATCGCCAGTACTGGAGTTTGTTTTAACTCCTCAGCCAGTTTGCGTGCTTTGGCATACAATGTTCTCGCTTTTTGATAGTCATCTTGGTTGCGGGCAACTAATGCCATACTGTTAGTCAGCGTAAGCCGCTGGCGGTCATTTTCTGCATATTTGTAGGCACACTTGAGGCTAGTATCAGCGTCATCAAGGTACTCCTGTCGACGTAACCAAATCCCAAGTGCGCTCAAAACGGTAGGGAGGTTTGCTTTAAAAAACATGTCATCTGGATACAAAAAGGCCGCGTTTATTGAGGTATAGAGCCTATCTACTTTATTTGTTGGTACAGAGGCTCGAGCGCTCAGCAAATGCCACTGAATAAATAAAGGTACAGGTACATCTTGCAATTGATCTAAACCGTCGAGAATAATCAGTGATTGTGCAGGGTTAACTGTTAAATAGTCGCTGGCCTCGTCTAGCTTACTTTCAAAATATGAAAAGTCTTTCGCCAACGCGTGTTGGCAAAAATAAAATGTACAAGTTACAAAGAGTAAAAACCGAACCAAGCAAACCCCAACCACATTTTGGCGCATCTATTAACTGTAGTCGGCAGTAACAAATAGTTCCAAATCAATTACGATAAACTGCATTATACAAAGATAAGCAACAATGTAGAGGTCGCCACTTTAGTTATAAATGGGGAGCGGGAACTTGATTAAACGATTAAGTTTGTAACCGCTAATCGCAGAATGTTCTCATATCTGTAAAAGCTACTGCATATTACGGCTATGTGCGAGTACGGTCGCGATGGTATTGATAAGCTCAAGCTGCTCTATGGGTTTGGCAACATAGCCATCAAATCCGACGCGCTCGTACAAGGCTTTGTCTTCAGGAAAAGCATTTGCAGTTAATGCGATGATTGGGATATTGGGATCCTTGCTCTTAAGACGTTTGCAAGCCTCAACGCCATCCATCTCAGGCATTTGAATATCCATAAGTATTAAGTCGGGTTTGTTTAGCTCGAATTGTTCAATAGACTCTTTACCATTATTCGCAATCGCAATATCACCATTGGCTTTACTGATCATAGAGCGAACTACCAGCTGGTTTACTGGGTTATCCTCAGCCAGCAATATGGATGTGCCGCTCAAGTCTGCTGCGGTCAGCTGCTCGGTTGTTGGTTGCTCTGAGGTAACCTCAGACTTTTGCATAGGCAATTCGATGCTAAATAGACTGCCTTCTCCAATGGTACTCTCTACTTTAATCGTACCGCCCATCAGGTCAATTAGAGAGCGGGTAATAGAAAGACCAAGCCCTGTACCACCAAATTTTCTAGTGGTGGACTTATCAGCCTGCTCAAATCGTGAAAAGAGTTTGTTGATTGTGGCTTCTGTCATCCCTATGCCAGTGTCGGCAACGGTAATAAGCATACCTGAATCATTTTGAAGCGGTTTTATATGGGTAATAATGCTGCCCGTTTCAGTAAACTTAATGGAGTTTGACAAGAGGTTAAGCAACACTTGCCTGACTCTGACCTCGTCTCCAAGCCAAAACTTATGCTCAAGTTCAACGTGGATCTTAAGCTTTAATCCCTTGTTTTTTGCCAACACTAAGAAGTCTGAGCGCAGATGTTCAACCAGCACCTCAATATTAAATGGCCGTTCTTCAAGCTCAATTCTACCGGCTTCAATTTTAGAGAAATCCAAAATATCGTTGATGATGGTGTTAAGCGCCTTAACTGAGTAGGTGGCCTTCTCAAGCAGATTAGTGGCGGTGCTGTTAAGTGGCTCCGACTTTAAGAGTTGTAATGTGCCATATAAGCCGTTCATGGGGGTTCGTATTTCATGACTCATATTAGCCAAAAAGACGGCTTTTGCTTTGGCTGCTTGCTCAGCTGCTTCTTTGGCGTGCGAGAGTTCTCGTTCGTGCTTAAGCTGCTCTGTGAGATCTAATGCTATACCTAAAAAGCCATCAACATTGCCGCGTTCGTCGGTTAATGTCGTTACGTTCAGCTTAATTTGCACGTATTGGTTTTGCTTAGTGACGTAAGTCCATCGGCTAGTATCTACCACACCTTGCTTGGCTTTGGCGACAAAGACTTCAAATCCAGGTTCAATGACTCTGCCAAGCTCTTCCGTTAACGCTTTTGCTCTTGCTACGACCTCTTCCTCGAGATGGAAAATGGCAGGGGATGATTTACCAATGAGTTCATCTTTTTTGTACCCCAGTAAACGCTCGGCTGCAGGGTTAAACTGGGTAATGATACCGTCAGGATCGGTGGCAACAATGGCATAACCCGAACCTTCAACAATGCTGGTATGAAGTTGGCTGTATTTTACGATTTCTTTAGTTCGTGCTTTTACTTCCTGTTCTAATGATGAGTTCAGTTTAGCAAGGGACTGTGCTTTTTCTTCTTCTGCGGCTAACTTTTCCTTTTCAGCTAGACGCTGACGGGTAAAGCTTAAAAGCAAAATATAAGTGATGATTGCCAATAGCGTAGAGACCAGCAACGCGACCTGTAAAATGGTATTAGGAGAGACGAGATTGAGTGAACGGATAAACTGCGGAGTTGGCCAAATTTTTACTTCCCAAGTGCGACCAAACAAGTTGACCTGTTTAGCCACTGAGTTATCCAACTCTTTAACATCTTCTTTTAGCACCTGATAAAATGGCGTGTTTTCATCGTTATTGGTTACATCGGAAATTTGAATCGAAACATCTTGTCGAAAAGACAGCAAGGTCGACAGGATCTCATCGATAAGTAACGGGGAATAAGTCCAACCAACTAAGTTTTCTAAGCGATTTTCTTCATTTGCTGCCATACCAATAGAGGTATAAATTGGGGCGAGGATCAAAAAGCCATATTTAATTTTATTGTCGGCTTGTACTAAGGTAATTGGAGCGGTAAGTCTCGGTTCATTGGCAGTAGCTGCTTCTATTGCCGCTGTTCTGCGACTAGCTTCGGAGCCTATATCCAAGCCCACGGCTTTATCATTGTTTACTTCGGGCTCGATATACTGAATAACAAACTTGCTGGTGTTATGTGGGTTCAGCGTTTTTATGGAGAACGCTCTGTCAGTACGCTCAGCTTGTGCTTGTTGCACAAAGCTACTTACGTTATCGACGGGGACATATTTGATGATCCCCACGCCACGAGCCCCAGAATATTCCGCTTGGAAGTCAAACGACCTGATATAACGCTGCATCGCTTGATAGTCAAAGCTGTGTTGTTGATTCGCATAAATTGCAGTGCGAAGCCCCAAAATACCGTACCAATACAGCGTAACGCGCTCGTTCACACCCTCAGTCACATGGTCAAGCCGTGAGGCAAGTGCCGCCGCTACCTTTTCAGCATGATGCTCCTTTTCTTGCTCATATAACACCAGCCCGTAAAGCATACTGCCAACCAACACAAGTAGTGCAGCTACAAGTGGCAAAAATCGGCTTTGGCGAACTGTGTGAGCATTCGCTAACGACACGCTATATTCCTTACGCTTTAAATCTAACCAATATGTTAGTCCAGATAGCATTGAATTGATAGTGATTACGGTGAAGTGACAATGCTGAATTTATGCCTAAATTGGCTCATGAAAGACATATTATGAATTGTTATTTGGATAAATTGTAGATTAAGGCTGGCTAAGTCCCGTAGCCTTAAAAGCTAAAATACATATGCGGATTTTGGGCTTTATATAAATGTGGTCACTATGTGGACACTTTTTAGGATGAAATGTGGATGTTTGCCCCGAAAACAAAAAAGCCAGTCAAAGCATGTTGCTCTAACTGGCTGTTTTAAAACGCTAAAATTTGGTGGAGCTGGGGGGATTTGAACCCCCGTCCGGAAAGCGTCGACCTTCGGTCCTACATGTTTAGTATCGTCTTTTGGTTAACCTTTAAATCTCGGACGAACACGATAAGTAAAGGCGAGGCCGCTTAGTTTTAGCCCTTCAACCCCGGCCAGGGTTTCCGTAGCGATCTTGTGTAGGGTGACACTCCAGAACCAGATCCACAAGAATATCATGAAGGAGTGCTAGCGGGCTATTATGCCGCTAGAGCGTAGTTATCGTCGTTTGCGATTACTTTAAATACGGCTTTTTTACGAGGCCAGCCGCACCTCGACATGCACCTTAGGCTTCTTGAATCCCGTCGAATCCTAATCAGCCCCTGAATAAATTCAGTACTGTTAGTGTTTATACATCTAACAACTAACTATGTCTCGCATTATACATAGGATTAATGCCATTACAATGGCTTAGCATGTGATTTACGCTGGGAGATGTGTATTTGCTTAATATCTCACCGATAAATACACATAGAGACAAATTAGGGTGATGTAACTGAGTTTATTGTTTGGATTTGTATGATAGCTAATCCTGAATCCGCTGCACTCACATCAAGTTGATTCACACAGTGCGGTGATAAGATTAAGCTTTTGCTAGCCCTTGAGCTGTCGATAGCAAACGTTTACGTGTGGGTAGTTATTAGAGTCGGTAAAATAGAGATGTATGTATTTTGTCATGGTTGTCCCTAAAAAATTCATTTTCTTTTCGCATGGATTGAAATTACCCTATCTGCGGCCAAACGCAAACGCTGATGAGACTTAGTTATTAATTTGTCGAAGTTAGGCTTGAAATATCTTAATTTACCTAAAGCTTTGCACCGTAAAGCCGATAAATCTAAAGAAAATAATAAGTTGTCTTTTTAATGCACAGGTTGATTTACATTCATTTATATTTTGTAGCAGTTCAGGTGATGTTAAGCTTAACAATTTGGCGAAGTTATGCTCAAATGAGTTCGCTGCATTAAAAATAACAACATAACAATAAGATCGTGCATACTTTTCAGGGTTGATGAATGTCATTATTTCGTTTTGATGAGGATGAGGGCTATGTCTACTTACTCTCTCATCCTGTGGAATCCGGATTTCCGGCGAGCTCGTCTCAGCTAGTTGAGATGATAGAGGGGTCGCCATATGCGGATTTTGAAATCATTCATGCCAATATCGGCCAATTATTTACCGCAAGTGAGGCGCCCGAGCAGGACTCGCTGATTGTGGCTCGCGCTATCGATGCTTCTATTTCGGTGCGTATTGAAGAAGGCAACATGCTTGCTGAAGCGAGAGTGACCACAGCCCGTGGTGGTAAGCTGGTTTGTATGAACAAGGCCAAACAAGCATTAAAACAAGCGGGTATTAAAAAAGGCGTCAGTGGCAAAGCCCTCGATAATCTTCTCGGTCAGCAGTTAGAACTCCCTCCTGGACACACTTACAATGGTATTGTTGCGCATGGTCAACGAGCCAAAGATGGCAATGACGCACGTTTTGTGCGCCTGTGTATGACAGCGCAGGACAGAGTGCTCAGCCCACAAGAATCGAGCGGCGGTAAGGTCGATATGCGCAATTTAGGTGCTATCATCACCGTAAAACCGGGCAGCCCATTAATGAAAAAAGTCCCGCCAACTGAAGGCGAGCCGGGCTATACCGTGTTTGGTGACGTGATTGACCCTAAACCAGGCAAAGACGCGCCACTTGAGGTATCAGAAGGCACCAAGCTCGATCCCAACGATAAAAACCTGCTTATTGCCGATTCAAAAGGTGTGCCAGTAGCCATTCCTCGAGGTATGCGCGTTGACGATGTGCTGTGCTATGAAAACATTGATGTGACGACAGGGCATGTTGAGTTTGATGGCAGCGTAATTGTGAGCGGTGATATTAAAGATGGAATGCGTGTTAAGGCTTCAGGGGATATTACTGTTATTGGTTTTGTGGAGTCGGCTATTCTTGAAAGTGGCAGCGCAGTTACAGTTATGCTTGGTACAATTGGTCGCAAGCGCACTGAAGGTGAACCTTTTTCATGTTCAATTAAAGCAAAGCGCAGTGTTTCGTTAGGTTATGCGCAGTACTGTCGAATTGAAAGCGAACAAGATATTCTCATTGAACGTCAAGCTTTGCATTGTGATTTGGCTTCCAAGCGTTTAATCAAAGTAGGTAAAGGTGAAACCCCTAGAGGCAAACTGATTGGCGGAAATGTATTGGATGCCATGCGTATAGAAACGGGTGAACTTGGGGCACCTTCAGGCACAAGAACACGTATTTCACTAGCCCAAGACTGGGATAGTTTGCACGATAAGCACCGCGAATTAGTGGAGCTGGAAAAGGTGCTGGCGTCCAAAGTCATCGATATTAAACAAGCCATGAATAAAGCACAGGCGTCGCCGCAATCGCAAAAACGAGATGCATATCTTGCCAAGTTGCAGCATAGCGAAACGCAAATCAACAAACACTATGGCCGCAATCAGCGTAATATTCACTTAGTACAGCAAAAAATACATCGATTAGCACGCTTGAGTCGAGTCACAGTTAACGAGCTAATGCATCCCGGGACTGAAGTGAAAATAGCGAAAGACACTAAACTGTTTTCGCGAATTTACCCGCCTAATTTCGTTAAATTGCATGAAGGTAAAATCATGCAACAGTTTACGACGGCCAAAACCGCAGAAATAGCTTAAAAACGAGCACTTATAAAAATGCCAGCTGGATTTGCTGGCATTTTTATTATTCGGTGTCGGTTGTTGACTCAGGTTCTGACTCGGCTTCAGGCTCTGGTAATGGCCAACCACCTAATGCTTGCCACTTGTTGACTATGTAGCAAAAGAGCTCTGCGGTGCGTTCTGTGTCGTAAAGTGCGCTGTGCGCTTGACTATTGTCGAACTCGATACCTGCTGCACGACATGCCTTTGCAAGCACCGTTTGGCCTAGAGCAAGCCCTGCAAGTGATGTGGTATCAAAGCTGACAAATGGGTGAAAAGGTGTGCGCTTTATCTTGTTACGCTCAATCGCTGCATTTAAAAAGCCGTGATCAAAAGCGGCATTATGGGCAACGACAACGGAGCGCTGACAGCCTGCGGCTTTTTGGGCTTTACGCACGGCTTTGCAAATTTCTTTCAGCACTTCATCTTCTGCAACTGCGCCTCTGAGTGGTGAAAATGGATCAATGCCATTAAAGTCAATCGCAGCTTGCTCAATATTTGCGCCTTCAAAAGGCGCAACATGAAAGTGTACTGTCTGATCTAAGCTTAATACCCCGTCATCGTCCATTTTTAACATACTGACGGCAATTTCTAGTAGGGCGTCAGTATCTTTATTAAAGCCAGCGGTTTCCACGTCGATAACTACAGGAAAGAAGCCGCGAAAGCGTTTTGAAAATAGCGTTTGCTCGGTATCAGACATAATCTTCTTGGTTTGTGAAATTTAGCGGCCTATTATACTGATACCTCGACAAGAAGCGAGCAGCTTGAGTGCGCTTAGTATGGTACATTTATTGCTTAACTCTAAATAGCGCGAATTGGTAGAGATAAGCTCTAGCTTTTGGCGTGCTGAACGAGTGTAGATTAATGGTTGATGTTGTGAGGTGTGGGGTGATCAAGTTATATAAATCAGTAGGTTGGGTTGGTATATCGTTATGCGCCATTACCTTTAATAGCGAGGCTGCAATGCGGCAATACGCTGCCGAAGCTGATTCATCACATTGGAATGTTGACCAAAACAATCGTTTGAGTTGTGCGCTTAATCATGAAGTCCCGTATTACGGTGAAGCTATATTTTCAAGTAATGCCAGTAAAAATAAAGACTTAACCTTTAACCTAGATATGATGGTACGTCCTGAAAGTTACGATTTTGCAGGACTTGAATCGGTCCCACCGCTTTGGCGAGCCGGCAAACCGGCAAGAAGTATCGGTCAAATGAAATTACTGAAAAAATTTGACGGTGAACTTGAAAATGACGTCGCGTGGCAGTTGTTGACTGAGCTTGAAAAGGGCTACTTTCCTACTTTTTATTATAAAGATTGGCACAACGACGTAGATAAAATCTCAGTTTCTTTGTCATCAGTGAACTTTAAACAGGCGTATTGGGCGTTCTTACAATGTCGCGATAACTTGTTGCCATACAGCTTTGAAGACATCGCTTTTACGGTGATGAATTACAAGAAAAATTCCAGCGAACTGACAAAGTCGTCACGCAAACGCTTGGATATGATCGGCGAATATCTTAAAAATGACCCGAAAATTGAGCAAATTTATATTTCGGCCTATAGCGATAGTTACGGCGGCCGTGATACCAACCTGAGATTGTCAAAGAAACGTGCCGAGGCGATTAAATCCTATATGGCGAGCTTAGGGGTTGAAGAGAATAAGATTATGACTGACGGCTTTGGCGAAAAGCGCCATATTGATACCAACGACAACGCCATTGGTCGTGGTAAAAACCGTCGAGTCGTGATCCAAATTTCGAGACCTTGATGTTGGGGTTTTGTGTTTTTGTAGTTGGTTGTGGGTTAGTTGGGTTGCGGGTTGTTGGGTTAAGTTGTCGGCTTAAAAGCCGACCTACAAGCCGACCTACGAGCCGAGACACGGTGCTGATATCGGTTCTATTCCAATACCGTACTACATGACGCTTTTAATGCATTGGTATGACTGAGCTGATTGTGATAGGTGATGGTAATGGGCTGTGCAGTGTTTATCTCATAAGCCAGTGCTAAATCTAATTCTACGCTTTTACTTTGCCCGGCATTTAGGGTCATAAACTCATTAGCTGAGGGCGCGAGTCGTTTCGCCATGGGTCCTTGATAATTAAGCGACTTACCATTTTGTGTTACCTCTAAAAATTGGCTCCACCAGCCTTCAAAAGGGGTATGCCAAATTAGAAACTTTTCATCATTATGGCCTGCGTTGGTAAAAGTGAAATTAATGGGGTAGGTCATACCTGAGTCGGAACCCTTACTCACACTGCATTGAATGTTACTTTGTGCATTCATCGTTGCCTCTGATTTGGTGGTTGGGGCGGTGTCGTTGCAAGCTTGGAGCAGCATCGCAGCGGTGATCATCATTAGGGGTTTCAACATACTGTTTTTGAGCCTGTTGCCACGCTCATTCCTTTTTTATTTTCAACGTAAATACTTTGCACTATGCTGAGTGTTACAGTCGAATAACGAATCGCATACTCTCATGACCAAAAATAATAACAAAGAGTTCAATTCTTTTGCATCGTTTTACCCTTATTATCTCGCGGAGCACAAAAACAAAACCTGTCGTCGCTTGCATTTTATTGGCTCAACCTTAGTGCTCTTGATTTTGCTCTTTGCGCTGATCTCTGCACATTGGTCTTTATTATGGTTGTTGCCAATCGCGGGTTATGGTTTTGCTTGGGTGGGGCATTTCTTTTTTGAGAAAAATAAGCCTGCGACATTTCAATATCCGCTGTATAGCTTGATGGGTGACTGGGTCATGTACAAGGATATTATCCGTGGTAAAGTACCTTGGTAAAGGAGACTCAGTAGATAATAAAAATGAATGTAAAACAAAGTGTTATTGCCATGAGCTGTGCTGTTTTACTGGCAGGTTGCCAAAGTGTGTCGGCCACTGGCACACGCACGCTAGCAACTTTTAGTGTAGATAATACTCAGTGCTACGACCGCAAGGCGCAATCTAGTTATTTTGCCGTTGATTCCCATCACCATTTTCAGCCATTTCGGGGAGATGCGGTCCCGTTTGATAAGCTCGTTACTTGGGCAGAGCGTGCGGGAGTGGTGTTTATCAATGTTTATGGCATTGGTCAAACCTACGAGCGAAAGCCTGATTGCTTTGGTGAGCGTGGGTGCTACAGCCAGTTGATTTCACCCAGCATTCAAAATGACTTTAAAAATGCGAGCAATTATCTTAAATATGGCGCAGATAACGTGCATATAACCTTGTCTATGACCTTTGCTGACTTGCATAAACCAGAGACTATTTTGCCAAAAATGGCACTACTCGAAGACGAGTTTGGTGACTTATTTCGTTGGATGGGAGAAGTGAATTTAGTCAAAGCGGCGCATTTTGGGAACGGCCATCAAGCGGTAGATAAAGAGACTATCGCCAAGTGGCAGCCATTTATGGCTGTGCTAAAAGAAAAGCGTATTCCGCTTGCTCTGCACGCTGACTTAGGCGATAACAACGCGCCACTCAAATACTTACCTTTGCTTGAGGAAGTGTTAAAACGCTATCCTGATAATGATATTATTTGGATGCACATGGGAGTCTCAAAAGAGTTAAGCCAAATTGACCCAGAGCTGCACATAAACACCATGGAGCGGTTACTCTCCCAATATAAAAACCTAAAGGCCGATCTGTCATGGCGAATTTTGTACGACTACTATTTTAGCGACCCGAAAATTCAGGGGCAGTATGTTGAATTTATTAATGCCCATGCTGAGCGCTTTTTGCCAGGCAGTGATTTCGTCGCTAGTAAAAATAAACGCTTTTTCGATTATTTAGAAGAAGTCGATATCAATAGTCGAATTCTCGCCTCTCTTGACGACAATGCTTTTCGCCGGATCGCCTTAGGTCAAAACTACTTTTCGCTATTAGATTTACCTTATCGTGCGCCAGAGATTTGTATTATACCAATTGTATTAAGTAAATGAGCTATTTTGAAGCGGGGAAATAGCTTTAGTAGCACCGCTCTCGCGTCCTGCTACCGCTAAGGTACCTATATCCATATAGGCAAGGCAAAAATTTTGCTATTTAGTTGTTCTAAATGAGAAATTTTTAACGAAGCTAATATGATATTTCACTCTTCAAATTGATTGGAGAATTAATTCAATTGGTATTACAGCGTCTCCTTGAGCATGGATAGCACATCGTTTACGTCTAGCTTCATCACTTTATCGGTGTTCGCGAGCAATTGATCCGCGAGGTCTTTTTTATGGTGATGGAGCTCGACAATTTGTTCTTCAATCGTGCCTTTGGCAATTAAGCGATAAATAGTAACGGGGCGTGTTTGTCCCATTCTATGTGCGCGGTCTGACGCTTGCTCTTCAACCGCAGGATTCCACCAAGGATCCATGTGAATAACATAATCTGCAGCGGTAAGGTTCAGGCCAGAGCCGCCGGCTTTGAGGCTAATTAAAAATACCTCGCCTTCACCTTTTTGAAAGGCATTCACGGCCTGCTGACGAGCTTTGCTTGGCGTGCTGCCATCTAAATATTGAAACCGGATCCCGCGTTTTTCCAAGCGAGCTTTGATAAGTTGCAAATGCCCTACAAACTGACTGAATATAAGTGCCTTGTGATTGTTTTCTTGCAGCTCAGTCAGAAGCTCATCCAATGCCGCCAATTTCGAGCTGGTTATCTGACTTTCTGCCATTAACAGTTTTGGATGACAACAGGCTTGGCGCAAGCGGGTTAGTGCTGCCAGCATTTTAAAGCGTTGTTCATTGGCACTGTCTTGCTGTGTTGACTGTGAAATTTCGTCAATGGCGTTTTGGCGCAGCGCTTCGTAAAAGGTTTGTTCTTCTTGGCTCAATTGAATTGGTACATTGATCTCAGTGCGTGGTGGCAATTCGGTTAATACCTGATGCTTCATACGGCGCAGAATAAAAGGCTGGATCAGGTGTTTGAGGCCTTTACGGGCACGGTGTGCTGCGAGCTTATCTTCATTGGCGTTTTCAATGGGGGCGGAAAACTTTTCGCTAAAGCGTTTGAGGTTACCGAGCAACCCCGGGTTTACAAAACGAAAGAGTGACCACAGCTCTGTGAGGTTATTTTCTATTGGGGTCCCTGTGGTGATCAGCTTAAACTTGCCTTTGAGCGCGCAGGCGGCTTGAGTACGTTTTGCTAAAGGATTTTTTAGCGCTTGGGCTTCATCGGCGACAATGGTTTCAAAAGCTATAGGCTTTAAGATATCAACTTCGCGCTGTAGCAGGCCATAGCTTAATATCACACAATCCAGTGGTTGCAAGTTGCTCAGCATCTCAGCTCTGGCATCAGAATGTGGATAGTCAGAAAAGAGTTTCACCGACAAGGTTGGAGCGAACTTTTGGATTTCTTGTTGCCAGTTGAAGCAGACCGATGTTGGCGCGATGACAAGCGTTGGGCCGACATTGGCTCGGGCCAATATCATCGCCAGCGCTTGGATGGTTTTACCCAATCCCATATCATCGGCAAGGCACGCACCTGCACCCCAATGGGCAAGTCGCATTGCCCAGTCAAATCCCGCTTGCTGGTAGTCGCGCAGCTCGGCTTGTAATGTTGAAGGAAGCGTTGGAGTCAATGCGACGGCTTGCTGCATTTTTTCGTTTTGCTCTTCCCAAGCCGGCAAGGTTTTCATCCGCATTCCGGTAGTGGCTTCAGCAATTAACGGCGCAGCTAGCGGGTGAAATTTTCCGCCTTCGGTTGCGTTATTGAGCTGGTCAAGTTGCGCTTTTAACTCACTTGAAAGGGCGAGTACTTGCTCACCATCCAGCGCAATAAAGCGGCCATTGCTGGTGGCAACCATTTTGAGAAGTTGTTTAAGTTCGATAACTTGGTCATTACTTACTTGTAGCTCGCCGGTCATATCGAACCATTCATTTTTCTTGCTCATGGCAAGTTGCAAATGTTGGCTTTCGAGCTTGCTACTGAGCTTAACCTTTTTACCTTTAGGCCATCTGAGCTTGAGCGCCATAGGGCAAGGCTCTTGATTGATCACCAGCTCAAGTTCTTGCAACACCTCTAGCGCTTCGTCCATTTCAGCTAAACTTAAGCGATTATCCGTCATTTCCAAAAATAGCGGGCAGTGCGTATCTAACTCATCCAGTCTTTGCTGCTCAAGTAGCAAGTTTCGGGTGGTGGATAAGCGTTTACCATTGATCTCGGCGCTGACAGTGGCAATACCGTGCCCGGGATGAAAAATCGGCCCTTTTTCGCCAAAGGGCATGACCACACAGTGAAAATCGAGGCCTTGATGATAAGGTTGAATGTTAATAACGAGCGCCGATTGCGCCTCGATACTATCCAGCCCAGTATCTATATCAGCTAAATCAGACTGTACATTAAGATAAGGTGCGATGGCTTTAATACTCGACAGCACTTTTTGTTTTGCACTGGCAGGTACGGTTAATCCGGATTCACCAATAATCTCAGCGACCTGTATATGTGATTGGTTAAACACAATAAACTCGTAGTGATGCTCAGCTTGCTGAATAAATGAGTAGGTTTGCGGTTGACCAAAATAGCTGGGTAAATTTGGAATAGAGAGTAGCAGATCGTCGCCATGTTGACGGATGTGTAACTCGGGAGATTTCTCGGCAATGGTAATGGCTTGTTTTAAGTCTTCTTCATGGTATAGGTTGGTGGCGGCGACTGCGGCTTTTAACGCGGGAATTCCCGCAAGGGCGTAGTCCGCACGAGCATTGTAGCCATAACCTGACTGTGGTGCGATGGCTTCGATCAGCTTTTTATCAGACTGGCTGATATAACTAAATTGCTCAGGGTGCTGTTTCAGTTGTTTGCAGGAAATCGGCTTACCTTTTCCCCAGCCTGTTTTACCCCGTTTTTGCTCGCGTGCTAAAAACTCAATATCAAAGCGACCTTGCCTAATTTGCCAAATCAGGCGAAATTGTTCGTCAACTTCTTGGCTGGTATTTGCGTTCGGGTTTAGCGCAATAAGCTTGTCCAGTGCCAGATCCCACGCCGTCTTTTTGGCAACGAGATGGCTAACATTCAGCTCGGGATTAAACGCAAGCGGATATTGCTCACCGTGCATTGCCAGCATCAACTGCTTTGCAAGCCCAGCAAAAAGAGGTAAAGAGAGCCGCTCAAACGTTGCGATGCAGTCGTCGAGATTGGTAAGTGCTTTGGCATCTAAGCTTTGATTACACCAGAAGTGTGCAAAGCAGTCGAGTAAGCGACCTAAGTAATAGTCAAAAACATGAGATTTCTTCAGACTTGAATAATTTAAATGGGCGCTGCTGTAGCTACTGTTTTGCGACAAGCTCTCCGCGCAGTATAACAGCACGTTATTGGCAAAGAAGTTGTTATAAGGTGCTTTGCTGTCTTGGCTTTCAAACTCAAGCTGTTGAGAGAGAGTGTCAAATAATGCGGCATCATGGCTATTGGCTTGCTGCAATAGCGCCAACTTATGAAACAAACCCAGTGTTCTACCTAGGTACTGCTTTTTACGTTTGGTGATTTTGTCTTTGGCTTTTAGTGCTTGTTCAAAACAAACGATAAGGTTGTCGTGTTGTTGTAAAAAAGCAATGCTCGCCATAATTTGTGCACTATAAGCGGTTTGGATATTGGCTACCAACGCCTGAGCATTATCCAATTGCAGGGTATAGATTTGATATTCTGCTAATAAACAGGTCAGTAGCGGGCTCTGTGTCTTGGCTTGAACCTGCGTGAGTATTTCAAGTGCATAGCTAATGCTGTGACCACCTTGTAGTAAGGTATAGAGCAAAGTTGCAAAAGCTTGATATTGCAAGTCATCAGCAAGCGCCGAAAATCCTTCAACTGAAAAAGGATAAAAATACAGTGGTAATAGCACTTGATTGGTCTTATGGCACACCGCCTGTGGGTCTTTCGCCAGTCCTAAATGATTACGGGCTTTTGGTAGTTGATTGATAAATAAAAAGTCTCGAATGAGTCGCTGTTCATCGGCAAATTGGCGCTCCCATTCATAAGCATTCAGTACAGGGATAAACTCTTCTGCGGCGTTAAGGATTGCTAAAAACTGGCCGTCAGCCATGACTCGATGGCTTAAACTGGTCGCGAGTTTTAGATTTATTTGCACTCCATCTTCGTTAAAAGTCACTAACCCGTCTGAGCGCCATTTCATAATTTGGCTATGACTTACACCTTGTTCAAAGTCATTTTCGGGGATGATCTCTTTTGCCACGAGTGCTTGAACTAGGCGTTTGAGTTTGATTGCTGAAACTGGTTTATAGACTACCGCCAGCACACTCAACAGCGTTTGCTCGTGCACAGGTAGGTTATGCACTTGATTGATTAGCGCTGTGATTTCTTCGTTAATTGCTGGTGGAAAGTCAAAATTCATCGTTTGGTTGTAGTATTCAATTTAAGACACTGAAAACTACCATAATTTAGTCTGAACTGCCATGAAGATAAACAAAGTCAAAGTTCATTTTTCGGTTATGGTGGTTCATTCAATACACTGAAAACTAGTACTATATTTAGTCTGAACAGCCATGAGGATAAACAACAAGAAAGACTGAGAGGTGAGGGAGGCGATGCCTCCCTATTGGTTAGCCTAGCATGTTATAGAGTAATGCAGAAACCGCCAGCAAGCCGACAAATAGCACAAAATAAGTGCCAATGTGGCTTTTGTATTTTTGTAGTGCCGGTACTTTAAACACGGCAATGGTTGGCATGATAAACAAAATCATCGCAATGATTGGACCTGAGATAGCCCCCATCATGTCCAAAATACTTGGGTTTAATACGGCGCATACCCAAATAGCAACAAACATAAATACCACGCCTAGCTTGTCAGCAAGCTTATAGCTCATGCTCGTTTGCTTGGTTGCAAGGCCGTTAAAGCTTTCACGTGCACCAAGGAAATGGCCTAGGAAAGAAGAAGTAATCGCGATAAATGCCACAAGAGGGCCAAGCATTTCAATAAACGGATTGTTATACACGTTAGCTAAATAGGATAAAACAGACACGTTCGCCGATTTTGCTTCTTCCATTTGCTCTGGTGTTAAAGAGAATACGCAGGAGAATACGAATAGCAAAACAAACACTATCAACATAATGGAGGTCGTACGAAGGATCGCTTCTGATTTTTGAACTGCCTCACTTTTGTAGTGACGACGCTGTACGTTAGCAAAGCTAGAAATAGCGGCTGCATGGCTAAATGAAAATACTACGATAGGAACGGATAGCCAAAGTAACTCGGTTAAGCTCGCAACATCAGGCGTGCTTATCACTGGCATTTGCCAGTTAGGCACTAAATAGAGTGACAAAAACAGTAATACCCCAACCAGCGGGTAAACCAAAATAGCAAAAGCACGCAGTAGCAGTTTTTCGCCGCCTAGCATAATGGCAATCATCCCGGCAACGAGCAAACCAGAAAGTAAAATACGAGATGGCGACTCAAAGCCAAGCTGATTGACGATAAAGCTGTCGACGGTATTGGTTAGGCCAACACCATAAATAAGCAAAATAGGAAAAATAGAGAAAAAGTAAAGTAAGGAAATTAAACGGCCAGCACCTGCGCCGAAGTGCTCTTCTACTACATCCGTAAAATCGGCATCTTTTTGCTTTGATGAAAGGACGAACCGGGCCAATCCTCGGTGTGCTAAAAAGGTCATAGGGAAGGCAAGCACGGTCATGATTAGTAGTGGCCAAAAACCACCAATACCAATGTTAATTGGCAAGAATAAAATACCTGCGCCGACCGCAGTACCAAATAAACTTAACACCCAATGGGTGTCGTGTTGGGTCCAGCGCCCATCGCTGATGGTATTCATCTCCATCGTCGCTTCAGAGGAGTTACTCATATACTTGTTGTCCTGGATTTAGAATTATAATCGGGCGCATCATATAAAAAATGACGAAGTGTTGCATGTATAAACCGTCTACTCCGAGGAGTTATGCGGTGAAATTCGTTTGTTTGACTAAAACTTGCTCAAGGTATGGTGGGTTCCTAACCAGTTTTTGTAAATCTAAGTCTGCAAATGTTCTTAATTGTTACCACTGGCAATGAATTGCTAGCCGACTTATAAATAAATTTTTATTCTAGTTTGCAAAGAGAATTAAAATAACCAAGTGGAAAAGTATGTTCAAGCTAAACTCTCTATTGCTCGCTTCAACTTTGTTGGGCAGCTTCGCTGCTAATGCAACGATTGTCGAATTTCAAACTTCTCATGGTAGCTTTCAGGTCAATCTATTTGATGAAAGCACGCCTAAAACCGTGGAAAACTTTTTGAAATACGTAGATAACGGGCGTTATTCTGATACGGTTATTCACCGCGTTATTCCAGATTTTGTTGTGCAAGGCGGCGGCTTCAAATATGAAGGAGACGTGCCTCTTGACGCCATCGCTACTTACGATGCTGTAAAAAATGAACCTGAGTGGTCTAACGTAAAAGGCACTATTGCAATGGCAAAGGTAGCAAATAGGCCTGACAGTGCGACAAGCCAATGGTTCTTTAATTTGGTAGACAACAGTAAAAATTTGGACGTTGACAACGGTGGCTTCACAGTTTTTGGTCAAGTGACTGGTGATGGCATGGAAATATTAGAAGCGATAGCAAAAATTCCTCGTTGTGGTAATGTGCCATTAGTTAACTTCACTGATGAACAGTGTAAAGATAGCAATAGTGAGCCGGGGGCAGCTAACTTTGTGATCATAAACGCAGTTACTGTGCTGGATGATGACCCCAAATCAGCTCAAGGCTTAAGCCCAAAAGCAAATACCTTGATTGATCAAGTGCCTGATAAGCCTTCAACTGACTCTGATTCATCTGGCGGTTCAATGTTTGCCGGCCTTATGTTGCTGGCTGGTATTTTCGGATTTAGACGTAGATTTCATAGGTAACCAAATCACTTTGGTTGCAGATGCTAACGATAGCATCACAGTCCCTAGTTAACCTGATCTCAGGTTAATAACTTGGAAGCGCACTTCGGTGCGCTTATTTCTTTGTTATTAAGTTATTGTTTTCGTTATTCGTCTTCGCCAAACAGTGCAATCGCTTTTGTCGTTAAGCTATACTGATCACGGCCATCCGCTTGGATAAGCCCTTCATTGAGGTGAGTGGTTACAACATCTTCGAGTAGTTGTTGATCCACATTCGGGAGTGAAAAAGTGTGGTGATTGATATCGCACGATTCTGGAAAGCTTGCTTTCAGCTTAGACAGCAACATTATCGAATACATATTCTGTAAACGTTCCATAGCCGACCCTTTTATTATTCCAATTTTTGCGAGAACAATCCTAACAGTAAAATTGCGGGTTTGTCTATTTTTTGTGCTAGTTTGTGAGGGGGAAAAGATCCGATGTGCTTAAGAAAATACAAAGGGCCAATTTGGCCCTTTACAGTCTAATCTTATACGGCTTCAGCCGCTTTCTTCGCGAGGTATTCGTCGTACGTACCATGGAAGTCGGTGATCTTACCGTCTTTAATTTCCCAAATACGCGTTGCAAGTGATGAGACAAACTGGCGGTCGTGCGATACGAAGAATAACGTACCTTCGTATTGTTCAAGTGCCAAGTTGAGAGACTCGATTGATTCCATATCCATGTGGTTCGTTGGTTCGTCCATTAGTAGGATATTTGGCTTATGCATCATGATTTTACCAAATAGCATACGGCCTTGTTCACCACCTGAGATCACCTTAACTGACTTTTTGATGTCGTTTTGAGAGAACAGCATACGGCCAAGGAAGCCGCGTACGACTTGCTCATCATCGCCTGGCTGTTGCCACTGTTCCATCCATTGGAAAAGATCCTGATTTTTTTCAAATTCGTCAGCATGGTCTTGCGCATAGTAACCAATATTGGCGTTTTCTGACCATTTATACTCACCTGATTGTGGCGCTTTACGGCCTGCTAAGGTGTTGAGTAGTGTCGTTTTACCGGCACCATTTTCACCGATGATGGCAACTTTCTCGCCAACTTCAACAAGGCCATTTAGGTCAGAGAATAGGGTGTCGTCATAACCTTGTGATAGTGAGATAAGCTCAAGTGCATTACGGAATAGCGGCTTTTCCTGCTCAAAGCGAATAAATGGATTTTGACGACTTGATGCTTTAACTTCTTCCAGTTGGATCTTGTCAATTTGCTTAGCACGAGATGTCGCTTGCTTCGCTTTTGAGGCGTTTGCAGAGAAGCGCGAAACGAACTGCTGTAGCTCAGCGATTTGCGCCTTTTTCTTAGCATTGTCTGACAACAGGCGCTCGCGAGCTTGCGTCGCAGCAAACATGTATTCATCATAATTACCTGAGTAAATACGCAGATCGCCATAGTCGATATCCGCCATGTGTGTACACACTGAGTTTAAGAAGTGGCGGTCGTGCGAGATGATGATCATAGTACAATCACGCTGATTCAATACGTCTTCCAACCACTTGATAGTATAGATATCCAAGTTGTTGGTTGGTTCGTCTAGGAGCATGATATCTGGCTCTGCAAATAATACCTGTGCAAGTAGTACACGCAATTTCCAGCCCGGAGCAACTTCTGACATCAAGCCATAATGTTGCTCGGTTGGAATACCCACACCGAGGAGTAATTCACCCGCTTTTGCTTCTGCGGAATAGCCATCCATTTCAGCAAATTGCGTTTCAAGGTCGGCAACACGCATGCCGTCTTCTTCGCTCATTTCTGGTAATGAGTAAATGCGATCGCGCTCTTGCTTGATTTCCCACAGCTCTTTATGACCCATGATCACTGTGTCTACAACCGTATATTGCTCGTAGGCAAATTGATCCTGATTTAGCTTAGCGATGCGCTCGTTTGGATCGTAGTTTACGTTACCTGCACTTGGCTCTAGCTCTTTGCTTAGGATTTTCATAAAGGTGGATTTACCGCAGCCGTTAGCGCCTATTAGGCCATAGCGGTTGCCGTCACCAAACTTAACGGAAATATTCTCAAACAGTGGTTTTGCACCAAACTGCATAGTGATGTTGTTACACGAAAGCATAAATTTGACTCATTACTGACAATTGCGGCGATCCTATCATTTATGGGTGACAAATGATGTAAAAAGTTTGGCTAACTCACACATTACTTTTGCGGCTGATATAGCAAAGACCTAGGCGTTGAAAACTTATCGCCATAAGATGTTTTGTTTACGATTTTATTAAATTTTATTTACCAATTGGATGGTTAAATGTTAGCCTGTTTTAATGCGAAAGGATGATATAAAAAACTAACTCTGGTGAACAAGGATGAAAATAGTTGAAGAAAAACATAATTGGTTGATTGACCAACAAATCGATGAGCTGGAAGTCTTACCACCCCATACCACAACCGCTCATTTACCGTCAGAAATTAGAACGCAACTAAAGCCTCATGCCAGTGATTGGATAGTATTGCAACAAAGACATAATTGGCGCCATGTTAAGCGTGACGAATTTACTCGTGTTTTTATAAAGACCAAAAAGGGCTTACAAAGTGTAAGGTCTGGCAGTGCTGCCGGTTCTAGAGAGCAGCTAATCATCGTTAAACGCAAGTCTTATTTCAAAGCAGAGATTAGAAACAATGCCTTTACAAGCAGTGGTGGGGTTGATCCTAATCAGCCCATTGGCGCAAGCCAATTAGACCCGTTAACACCGGTTGAACAGGTATTGGCCTCGATTAACGTCGATAAATCACCTGAGGTGGCTGAAAAGCGCATATTGGTGTCGCTGGAAGGGGAGTTGGCGGTGAGTTTTGTGATCCAAGGTGCTAATACTCCCACATTGTCCAGAGCCTCTGAAGGGGCAACACAAACGCCTCTGATATTCGGCAAGTTGAGTGAAGATGGTCGCTATAGTCTAAAAGCAAAAATCTTGGGTGTGCCGGAGCAGGTGCTTTTTAACAATGTGCCCTATGCAGACTTGCTTGATATAGAAAAAGTAAAAGCACTTAAGATTGGCGCTGATGGTGGAGTGCAGCTGATTAAACACAGAGTGTCAGGTGAGGGTAATGTACACCTATATTTTATTAGCGAGCCACCGAGTATCGGGATCTTCTTTGATGGTACAGGCAACAACAAGTACAACGATATTTTGGACCCCTTTGATGATAAAGAGCCGACGAATATAGCTAAGCTCCATGAGTTGTATGAATCTGATGGAAAGTTGTTTTTTAAAAGATATATTGAGGGAGTTGGGACCAAAGCCGGCGAAGAGGATACTACGCTGGACTTAGCGGTTGCCTATTCATTTGATGAAAGATTAGTTAAAGCCGTTGAAGTACTTGTTTCTAACTTAAGGAATGCAAGTATCGCATTAACTAATACGATACTTGTAGATTGTTTTGGCTTTAGTCGTGGCGCAGCGGCAGCAAGAGCGTTTGTTAATCTGGTCAATGAAATGAGAGAAAAGCAAGATACTAAATTAGCGAATAAAGAGGTGGTATTTCGTTTTGTTGGTATTTTCGATACCGTTGCGTCTATCGGAGGGGATGGAGATAATGATCATAGTGAACTGTATGCTAGAGATGAGTTAGAGGAGGCGGCTAGACTCGATCTCAATCAGGCCAGCGCAGGGGCTGTATATCACTTAACCGCTTGGGATGAGCGGCGTGATAAATTCCCACTAAACTCATTGAAAAATAAAGGTGGCAGTTTGTTTGCTAACCATAAAGAAGATTATCTGCCAGGCGTTCATTCTGATATTGGGGGCGGGTATGCCCCTATCAGTATTGATATTGAGTATCCTTTAAAGCGCATTCGTGGTATTCCCGGAAATCCAGAGCATGAAGCAAAAGTACAACAGGCAAAATTGGCAATTGAACATAAATATCAGTGGCCTGGCATTAATGTGGATATGGTCTATCGCTTCAAAAGACTTAGATATGGCGCAAGTCGCTCGGGAAGAGACAAGGATTTTTACACCACATACCGGCCCGTTTGGAGACGTAAAATAGATAATACCCTTGCCCATTATGGACTGCACCAAATGTATAACGAGGCGGTTCAACATGGCGTTCCGCTGAGAGCTATGGTGCGTCTTCAAAGTATCTACCCTTTTGAACTTAGCAATGAGGTCGCAACTTTGGTACCTAAAGCTCTTAAAGCTGGGCCAACAAGCCAAGCTTGGCAGAAGTTATACGAGCATTATATTCATATTAGTTCTCGGTTTACGGGAACTACGGATAAACTGGCTCACGGTGAGGAAACGAAAGCAAAGTACGTGACTGAAAATGGACAAAGGGAAATGTTTTACAATAATGCAAAAGCGCTACCGCAGGTGCGAGTGTGGAAAGCGTATAAAAATGGAAATAAATCAATTTGGAGAAAAGGATGATTAATAGGCTCTATACCGTTTTACTGGCAGTAATGTTACTTTGCAGTTGCTCTTCACATACCGAGCTAGAAAAATTACATATAGGTATTTCTTCGTACGAAAAAAGCGATTTGATGGTGAAATTGATATTTGACGAACAATTTTCTCCCCCTGCTGGTGCGGTAGGCGGTGGTTGGGGAAATGCCGTAGGAAGTGGGACATTTTGGGGAGCCGAAATCCCATATAAAGTAAAAGCGCAGTGGTGGGATTATAAGCAGGGAAAACACTATCGTGCAGCGTTAACTGTACAGCGTGACAAGGCGTACAAAATCGCGGGTAATTTACCTAGCATTACCCATTACACAGGCGAAACAGAAACCGATGTTGAGCCCTATATTATCTTCGGTTTTGGTGAAAAGGGTGAAGTAAAAATGTGGATTTCTAATGCACCGTTTGATGGCGTGGAAGGACGCATTTTAGAAGAAATTGGTTCAGCGCAAGCGACTTGGGAACCCTTTGAATTAACCGATGAGATGTTTAATTAGCTGAAGCAAATTCCCGCTGTTTAAGCATATGACTGTAAGGTAGGAGAGCACGGCAACGAACTGTTTTATAGGCGTTTCGCTAGTGAGAGGGAAGTTTTATCACTCTTCGTCCGCCCTGTATGTTAAGCAAAGTGGTCGCATCAACTTAAATTGTCGTTCTATTTCCTGTACTAGTTCGCTCGCGTGGCTTGTGCATGAAAGCGGTTCGCCGACGATGACATCGCAATTAAATGGTACAAATAGGGCTTCTCCTTTGGGTAAGGAGCGGCCAAGTCCATGCATCATAACGGGGTAAACGAGCACCGACTTAGAATCACTAATGAGATGAAAAATGCCTTTCTTTAACTGCGCCATTTTTTCAGGTTCGCCACGAGAACCTTCAGGAAAAAAAATTAAGATTTCATGCTTTTTTAACGCTTCATGGCATTGTTCAAATAGCTGTGCTTTGCGTGTCACTTGCTTTCGATTTAAGGGAATGATGCCAATGACATGGAGTGCAAACCAAGCGATAATTCTATTGGCGAGAAAATAATCGGCAGCGGCTACGGGTCGAACTTTATGTATCATCCTTAACGGAAACAAACTCATTAACACCATGGTATCCAAATGGCTGTTGTGGTTTGGCGCGAGGATCGCAGGCCCATGCGTTGGTAACTTATTGCGATTAACAACGTTGAGCCCAAGCGCGATTAACACGACCGGTTTTATTATCAATCCAAAGAAAAGTATTTTTACAATATGTGCAAACATAGTCTAATAATGCAAATAGTATAGGTAATGGAAGAATAGTGGTGAAGTGTAAAGTAGGCTGTCCATCCTATCTAAAATACCACCATGACCGGGGATCATGACCCCTGTATCTTTAATTTGTAAATCGCGCTTCACACTTGAAATAACTAAATCACCAAAAAAGCCAGTAACGGCTATAAGGATCCCAGCGCCTGCGCCTTGCAAAGTCGATAGTGGGGTAAGTGCTGGTGCTACAAAACAAGATAATGTGGCAGTAGTAAATACGCCACCAATAAAACCTTGCCATGTTTTGTTGGGGCTCACTTTTGGGGTGATTTTATGTTTGCCGAGTAGTTTTCCCCAAACGTATTGGCAAACGTCGTTAAATTGAGTCGTAAACAGTAAATACAATACCAGACCAATGGCACCCGCCTCACTGTTTTTGACCGGCAAAACTAACAAGTAGCCAAGGTGACTAATAGAGAAAACACACAACATGACGGCCCAGTTAAGGATCCCAGCTGACTTTATGAATCCTTTTGTATCACCGATGAGCACCATTCTAATAGGGATAAATAGAAAGATATAAACAGGAATAAAGATAATAAACATGCCATACCACTGAGTTGCAACCCAATAATATTGCAGTGGGATACTCAAATATAGCCAAAAAATAGCGCGTCTATCGGTTTGCCGTCCCGGCACTATGGACAAAAACTCTTTTAATGCGAGAAAACTTAAAAAGCCAATAAAGGCAAGTGCGAAATGTGTGTTGGAGGCTAGTACGACAAAAAAAGCGCCAATTATCCACCACCAAGATTGGATCCTGAGTTTTAATTCTTGATGATCCGTATCTCGTTGTATTCGGCTAATAACTATATAGGCAAGCGTTGCGGTGATTAAAATGAGTCCCACCAACGCCATGGCATACAAAGAATGATCAGGGACATTAAACATCGTGTTTGTCCTCAAGATATTGGTAGGCAAGGATAGCTCGCTTACATACCGTGATGAATGAACCGACGCTAATGATAAGTAGTGACGTGTATAACACAGCCCCTTGTTGCCAGAATAGAGGCTCTATCGCTGTAAAAATACATGCAAATGTAAGTAAAGCCATCCGATGTTGTTTTGCCATAGGTCCACAAAAATTGGCAGGTGCTCCTGTACTCGTTGCCAAGGTTCTGACGTAAGCGGTCATAATCGCAAGTATTGCAGCACACCAAGCAATATCGACTGCGTAACTAAACTGGGGGAGTCCATAGCCCACAGCAACAATGACAAAAGCATCGGCAAACCTGTCTGGCATATCGTTAAAAAGTTCACCAGATGCGGTACTTTTCCCACCTTCCATAGCGACCATGCCATCGAACAAATTACACAATAAGCGAAATTGAATACATGTGGCAGCAAGCAGAGGCAAAAGCCAAATGAGTGGTCCAGAAGACAGTGGTAACAACACAAGACAGATTGCTGAGCAGGCTGCAAATAGCACGCTGAGTAATGAAATAGTGTTAGGAGTGATATTTTTATTGCTAAGCCATTTGGCAACGCGCTGAGCATATGTGCTTGAGCGTACCTTGAGTGGACGCCGACTTGATTTGTCTTCCATGATTTCCTTTTCCTTAGAATACGTATTCTTCAACTCTTTTGAAGAATGGATGATCTTTGCCTTTGTTTCGAGCCAGTATAAATGATCTATGGCAGGCCAACAAGATACCATGAGAGGGGTTACCTTTAGCACTTGAGACGATGTAAAGTGGAGAGTCTGAGGAAGAGTATTTACATTGGTTTATTAAATTCCACCGAAATAAATTGCTATTTGGCGCTATCTTGGGTCACATTACTGACCGTAATTAAAATAATATAACATTTAGGATTGGAATATGCGTATTAAAGCTATCTCCGCGGCCATGGTGTTGGCCTTTTCTCAGTATGTTGCTGCCGATGAAGGCATGTGGCAACCACATCAGCTACCTGAACTTGAATCTATTTTAAAGTCTAAAGGGCTAGAGATAGATGCTAAGTCAATTTCAAAACTCACTGAGTTCCCGATGAATGCGGTGATTAGCTTAGGTGGTTGTACGGCGTCATTTGTCTCTCCTAAAGGTCTGGTGGTGACAAACCATCACTGTGCATACGGCTCTATTCAATACAATTCAACAACAGATAACAATATTCTTGAGAATGGCTTTTTAGCAAAACAGCCAAGTGAAGACTTGCCGGCGGCACCGGGCTCACGCGTTTATGTGACTAAAGAAGTGTCGAACGTAACGGATAAAGTTAATGCTGGGACGGACTCACTGACCGGTAAAGCACGTTTTGATGCCATTGACAGTAAGCGCAAGCAACTTGTTGCTGAGTGTGAGCAAGATGAAAGCTATCGCTGTAACGTTTACACCTTTCATGGTGGATTGGAATATTACCTCATTAAATCGCTAGAGATAAAAGACGTTCGTTTGGCATATACACCTGCGATGGGCGTGGGCAAATATGGTGGCGATATAGATAACTGGATGTGGCCTCGTCACACTGGCGACTTTGCTTTTTACCGTGCATATGTGGGTAAAGATGGTAAGCCAGCTGAGTTTTCTAAGGATAACGTACCTTATAACCCAGAGTCGTTTTTGAGTGTGAGTGCAAAAGGCGTGCAAGAGGGCGACTTTGTGATGGTAACGGGTTATCCGGGTCGTACCAACCGTTATCGTATTGCTTCTGAAGTAGATTATGTGTTTAACACGGTTTACCCCATGGTACGTAAACATAACTCTAAGTATGTGGCACTGATTGAAGAAAATGCACCAGAAGGTTCTCAAGCTCGTATCGCTTATGAAAGCACCATTGCAGGTTACAACAATTACATCAAAAACTTTGGCTCTATGATTGAGAGCTTCAAAAAAGGCAGTATGTACAGCCGCAAGCAGCAATTTGAGCGCGATCTGAGTGCATGGATTAATGCCGATGCAGACCGTAAAGCAAAGTATGGCGCTGTGCTAAATGAATTGAGCGAGTTGGTTGCTCAATCTCAAGCCCATTATGAGCGTGATATGATGGTTGGCTATATCCACCGTTCGCAAATGATGTCTACTGCGCGTCAACTTTATCGCTTGGCGGTTGAAAAACAAAAGCCTGATGCTGAGCGTGAGAGTGGTTATCAAGAACGCGATATGCCAAAAATCAAAGCGGGGCTTCAGCGTATGACGCGCCGCTATGATGAAACAGTTGATAAAGCGATTATGCTTTACTTCATGGAGCTTTATGCAGCCTTGCCAAAAGAAGCGCGTTTAGCTGAAGTCGATAAGCAGCTTCAACTTGAAAGCGGCTTCAATAAAGCAAAGCACCAAGCGCTGCTAGATGAGATGTATGCTAACTCTAAGCTTGCTGATGAAAAAGCCCGTCTTTGGATGTTAGATTTAGAGCTTGAGCAGTTAAATCAGAGCTCTGATCCATTTATTCAATATGCAAAAGCGATTTTTGCAGTGATGAAGCAAATCGAAGATGAAGAAAAAGAATTGGCTGGTAAGCAGCAATCTGCTCGTCCTGCTTTGATGGAAGCCATTATTGCTTACAACAAGTCGCAAAATAAGCCAGTTTACGCAGATGCTAACAGCACACTCCGTGTCACTTACGGTACGGTAGGTGGTTATTCACCGCAAGATGGCTTAGTGGCAACGCCATTTACCTCGCTTGAAGGGTTACTGGCTAAAAATACCGATGTTGAACCATTTAACGCGCCGAAAAAGCAACAGCAGTTGATCCGCGAAAAAGTATATGGTCAATATACAGGGGGCATGAATACCGTACCGGTGAATTTCCTTTCTAACGTGGATACCACAGGTGGTAACTCGGGCTCGCCAACCTTAAATGGGAAAGCGGAGTTAGTAGGTTTACTATTTGACGGTGTATATGAAAGCATTATTGGTGACTGGGATTACGATAAAAACCTAAACCGCTCAATCCATGTTGATTCGCGTTACATGTTATGGGTAATGGACAAGGTTGATAATGCGCAAAACCTGCTAGATGAAATGAAGATAGTAAAGTAGGTCGACCTTTAGGTCGACAATCCCCCCAACGTTTAAAGGGTAGCCCTTGGGTTTATAGGGTACCCTCTAGGTTTAAACGTTAGTCGGCCTAAAGGCCGACCTATGGGTGATATCGAGGGCGTTCAGAATTCTGCGTAGCACAAATATTGCTAGTTTGGTTGAGTCCCAGCCCCGACTAGCGAGGCTTTGGATTCAAAATTTATTTAAACCTGAGCTTTCGAAAACTAAACACGGAATAATAGAGCATGAAAAAGCCTATGCTTAAAAGCACCGCCCAATGTTCCCAATTCATCCAACTATGTACGATCTGCTCATACTCTATAATAGTGTACTAGTGTGATTACTAAGGGATATTGACGGTATAAGTACCAAGCGATTTTGACATAATCACACTAATTCACCTTAGGCACGGATTTTCACCTAAGCAGATCACCCAATTGAATTTGGCACCAAGCGACTATTTTCATTGACAAAAAAACAAAACCAGCTTCCGCTGGCTTTGGATTCAAAATTTACCACCAACCAGATAATTCATCACCAATGATTTTCCCTCTTTCTATTGGATCTAAAGCTAGAAACGATTCTTTTTGCTTTTGACTCTTTAGAGAAAAGCGATGCATAGTAAAGCAAAGTACTAAATATGGTATAAAAAATACGAAAGACATACCTAAAAAAAATGTTATTTGTTCTATCATATTTCCCTCTAGACCAAACAATACCAACGGAAGTCCTATGAAACACATAGGCCACATCAAGTGCTTGTATGCAGTTATTGCTGCATACCCAAAAACTTTTCGATTAAATAATGTTTCAGAAAGATAACTTGGATTATTCATTTAACACTTGTTTCCTGCTTGCTTATCGTAATCTGTACCACAATTATTTGTATTAGCTTGTGACTCTTGATTCAAATATTCCATCCCTTTTTGAATAATTGTACCTGAAGGAACTGGACTAGTAATACTATCTGTAACTTTTACAGCTGCACCTGTAGCTAAATCCTGCCCTTTTCTACCTGCTTGAATTGCACCAACAGCAGCTACTTTTGTTACCCCATCTGTAGCGGCGATAACTCGTTCAGTCTTAGAAGTCAATTGTACAGTTTCCTTACCAATCTTTATTGCGCCAGTTACACCACCTTTTACAAGTTGGGTCCCCATTGCTCCAACGGACCCTAATGCAGCAGATGTGGCAACACTCCCATAATCAGCGTTAGATAATGCATCACCTAAGCTAGCTCCATTCTTCATTTGACTATACAACTGCATTCCCAAATCAAGACCACCACCAATAGCGGCACCAACTAAGAAATTCAAAAATTTCCCAGTAGGATCTGTGTGATTGATCGGATCATTCCCCACATAAGCATAAAGATTCATCTGATCTTCATAACCTACAGGATCAGTCTGGAGGAAACGCCCTAGCTTTGGATGATAAATCCGTGCTTTGTAGTAGTATAAATCGAGCTGATCTAAATATACTTGGCCAGTGTAACCAAAGCGGCCAATGTTGTCTTTATCTGGGATCCCATAACTGTCATAGGCGAGGATGTGCTCTTTGTCACCTGTTAAATAGCTGGTGGCGATGATGCTACCTTGGTGGTTTTGGTAGTAGTATTTTCGGTTGCTGATAGCGCCAGAGTCGTAGCGTAACAAAGGTTCGTCAATGCTATCACTATACACGTAGCGGTTGGCGAGGGTGCCATTGGTATTGTATTCCATTGCAAGGTTATCGCCATCGTATACAAATTCGCGTGTGATACCGTTGACGGTATATTGGTAAAGTCGGCCCTTAGGATCATATTTTAAAAGGGCAGTAACATCACCAGTCACTTTTGTTAGGCGGTTTTCGTGGTCATAAGAGTAACTTTTAGCGCCATCACTTTTGAGGTTGCCTTTTTCGTCATAAGTGATTGTTTTTCCGTTAATTCGAGTATACTGATTTAGGCCATTAGCAATATAGTTGCCAGTTAAGTTATCGTTGCCGCTATAGTGGTAGATGTCGTTTGATAAGCTTATAGCCGTGATTTGGTTTGCTTGATTGTGGCTAAAGTTGGTTGCCAAGTCATATGTCTGGCCTTTTAAATCATGAGTTAGTGATTGTAAGCGACCAATGTCATCGAATTGCTAAAGGGTTTCTGTGGTGTTGTAACCTAACCGAGTGGTCTTTGAGCGCAGCCCATTACTGCCATATGTGAGCTGGTACACGGCATTATTCTGTCCTTCTGTCACATTATTTAATCTATCTAAGCCGTCGTATGTACTGGCAAAGGACTCGCCATCGGGGTAGATAACAGTGATTTGATTGCCATTTTTGTCGTAAACATACCTAAAGGTACGGGTGTTGCCTGTTAAGTTAGTAGTGGTGCTAACCAGCTCACCAAAACCGTTATAGCTATTGCTGATCCCTTGTCCTGAAGCTGAGCCAAAGCGAGCATATCGCTCTAAATTTTGATTGTTATAGCCGTAGTAAACGTCGGCTACCGTACCTGGTAAGTCTTTCTTTGTGATGCGATTCAAGGCGTCGAAGGTGTAGTTAATAACAGTGCCATCGCGTTGCCTAAGCTTCTTTTTATTGTCGTTGGCATCATACCAGTACTGCTGATAATCGCTGTTACTTGCTGTGCCGCGTTCTGTTTTACTGGGGTAATAAATATGAGTTAAACGACCATAGCCATCATATTGGTAATCAGTTAAATTGCCGTTAGCATCTTTAACCGTATCTTTTAATAAACCTGAGTAAGTATAGCTTTGATAGTCCTGCTGTAATGGGGTCCCATAGGCTTTAATTACACGCAGTGGCTGGTTATGGGTGTTGTATTCATACTTAGTCACTCTGTCCCAAACGCTGTGTTGTGAATTTACGTTATGGTGCCGAGCTATACAGGGGTCTGGCGCCATGGTCGTCGACATATTAACCATTTCGCATTTCAAACGGCCAAACTCATCATAGCTGTACTGAGTAATTTTCTTGATAGTGCCATGACGGTTTCTTTCTACGTTGGCAACGAGCATCTTGTACTTGTCATAGCGATAAGTTTTACTGCGATGTACACTGAAATCATGCCAATCCTTAGGCTCAATTTGGTAACTAGGCCATGAAGCGAGCTCACCCCATTGCTCTTTTTCTAGTAAGCCTGCTGAATTGTAGCTTTTCCTCATTGCTTGAAAGAGAAGAGAGCCACTGTTATCAGGGTCAGGGTGAACAACTCCTGTGATTTGTCTGGCTATATTGTAGTGATACCCAGTTTTATAAGCTGCGGGGCCCGCATTTACATTGCCATTTAATGTGGTTGCAACAAACAGCACAGCGATAAATATAAATTTATGCATAATCCAAATTCCATTTTGATGTTACTGACAACGAGTCAAGTTTGCTTTGGGTTTGATTTCAGACGTTTTGTTACCGTAGATATCATAATCAAAGCAGGTCCTACGTATTTCTCCATTACCGGTGTCCGAGACAACAATGCCATGTACGAGCAAGCCATCGGGCTTTGGTTGGGTAGAATATTCAAACATGGTAATCACTTCATCACCCGTTTTAGCACAGCCAAATTGACCGCTGTTACCCGTTTTACAAAAGCTTTCTCGTTGCTTCACCCAAATACCTTGCTCAAGGGAAAGGTGTGGCGGATTTTCATTGACAATATGCGCTTTTATTTGACCATAATAATAGCTCTGTTCGGCCCGAACGCCATCGATTTCAGGCTTAAGCACTATTGCTATTTTGCCGTTCCTACAATCATAACCATAGTAGGTAACATTGCCATTGCGGTCTTTAATCCAGCTCGGTTTGCCGCGAGTGCTCATGGAATTGCAATGGTTCTCATAGCCGGCACTATAAAACTGCGTTTCACCTTCTTTATTAGTGCGAGCCGACTTAATAATATTGCCATGGTCGTCATAGGTAAAAGTCTCCGTCATATCGCCATAGCGATAAAGCCCTTGTGAAATAGTACCTGGGCTACCATAGTTGTACTGGATTGACACAATACGGCCATTATCATCATAGGTACCAGAGATACCTCTTACTTCATCTTGAAAGCCAACCATTTTCGAATGGCTATCATAAACAACTTTTAGAACTGCGCCATTAGAGTCTTTCGACTCGCTGTAGCTACCGCTATATTGGTGTTGCTGAGGGGGGTAATTGTAGCGCCACGAAGCACTGCGATACTTGGAAAGATATACCACTCCTAGTTTAAATGTCTGACATTGTCGCTCTGTGCCTTGGAAAGTGCAGTGGTAGGTGTTGGTGTACTGATACTCGCGCTCAGCTTGCCCTTGGCTAGAGCTACTTGAAATTGTAGTTATGCGCAAATGATTACGACCAATTGAGCAAGCCGTGCGACCTTCGCCGGATGAGCAAAAACGCTCATGTTTAAACTTTTTATAGGCCTGATTGGCGAAAGTAATCGTCGTATCGCCGCCATTAAAAGGATCTACCCAAGAGAAACTAACTTCTGGCCAGTCATTGCTGAAATCACAGTTTACTGCAAGCGGTGCACAGGCCTCATACTCACTAACAAATGCCTTAATTTGTGTCGGCCTTGTCCATTGGTAATAGGCATATTTATCGCTGTGGTGGCTGGGTACACTACTGCTGTTAAGTTGATACCGATACTGCAATTGGTATCCAGCGCTTGAAGTGACAGACTGAATCCGATGAATGATGTCACCGTCATAATTGGCGTCTTTAAAGTTCACCTTTATGATTAAGCCACTGGGGTACTTTATCTGAGTTGCAACAGCATGCTTGCGATACGTTTCTAATGCCGAACTGGGCGGTTCATAATGATAATGGATGCGTGAATCATAAGTCACTTCGACTCCTTGGCTATTGGTGTATTTCCAAATAAAGTCACTGTGTTTCTCGATGACGCCACCATTACGGCCAACAAAGCGCTGCGTGGTCGATGGTGCTTGAAAACCCGACTCAGACAGGGAGCCAAAAGTTGCGCGGACATCCGGTAGCGGCATATCTGAGTGCCTAACGTAGAGTGCTCCTGAAAAGTTATCGGCAAACAGCTTGAGGTTATTGGAGTAAGAGAGCAGGCGGTGTTCAAGGGCAAATTCGCCACTGCCGATGCTCACACCTTGCTCATTAATTTCAATATTTCCTGTGGTCATATTAACCTGATTACTGTCGGTTAAGCTGTACTCTGGCGGGCCAGGGATCGCCATTTGAATTTGTGCATAAGCTTGGGGGGGCATCAGATAGATACAGCAGAGGCACAGTAAGTATGTGATTAATTTCATGTGTAATCCTTTACAGTTATTGGGTGTATACCGTCACGGTTGCTTGTGATACGCCGCCATTATTATCGGTGATGGTGTAGATAAATCGTGGCTCTGGGTGTTGGAAGCCAACGGCGGTAATTGTTAGCGTATTGTCATCATTTATGGTGACGGAAAGAGTGCCTGAAGCATCGGTTGCACTGACTTGCAGTGTATCACCATCAGGGTCACTATCATTTGCTAGCACATCCAGTGTTTTTGGTGAGTAAAGACCGTTTAGGGTAATGCTATCGTCTTGTGCATTCGGTGGTGAATTGCTGTTATCATCGGCAGCCGTGACTTTTTTACGGTTGCCTGCGGCATCGTATTCATAAGAACGAACACCATTTTTTGTGTCCAGTGTTTTTGTCAGCCTCCCAAGTTCATCGTATTGGTATTCAGTGTTAATGGGCGCAGCGGGCAAAGCCGTTGCACACATACCCACAGCGAGGGTAAATATACATTTCCTTAATTTCATTGCGCTTAACTTCCTAGTTAAAAATGCAACAAAAGCTTAATATAAAAGTTAAGTCTTAAATGTGTTAAATTGTTACTGTGTTGTTTTTTATGTTTTTTTATGTTTTTTTGCTAGTGCTTAGCTCCAACACAAGAGTGAGGAAGCTAAGCTAATAGCGATAGAAGTGTTCGATTACTTTGTCATTAACTGGCGGATATATTTCACCGGAGCACTGCCAAAGCTTAAGAACTCTTCGTGGAATGTCTTTAAGTCAAATTCCTTTCCAAGCTTTTGTTTTTGCGTTTCACGAAAGTCGTAAATTTCGCGATAACCAGAGTAATAGCTGGTTAATTGTACTTGGCTCAAGGTTGCACGGCGCCATTTACCTTCGGCTTCTGCACGCTCTTGGAAAGCTCCATTCATCAGCAGATCTAAGCCTTCTTCTTTGCTTATTCCTTTTACTTGGATACCGTAATCTAGGATGGTGTTACAGATCACACGTAGATTCCACTTGTAGTACATTAACCACATTTCAGGCTCAAAGTTACCATAGCCTTCTTCTAGCATCATGCGCTCAGTGTATACTGCCCAGCCTTCAATCATCGCGCCATTGCTTAAGATACTCTTCACCAAAGACGGGGATTCGTTAGAGTAAACCAACTGAGTGTAATGACCTGGCACGGCTTCGTGAATATTTAGGATCTGCAGGATCCAGTGGTTGTATTCACGTAGATACGATTCAGCTTGCTCGTCGCTCATTGAGTCCAGTGGAGAGACGTTATAATAGGTGTTCTCTTTTTTGTCGTATGGGCCCGGAGCACTGATTGAAGCACCAGCAAAGCCACGCATATATTCAGGCGTCTCGCGAACAACCAACGGCTTTTCTGGGTCTAGCGTGATGAGATCTTTTTCCATCACAAACTTTTCAAGTTCTGGTATTTGCGCCTTGATTTCGCTCACAAAGTTTTCACGTTTTACGTGTTTGACTGAAAGGTGCTTGATAAGCGTGGCAATCGCATCAATGTCAGATTCAGGGCGTGGCTTGTCAGCAAAGTACTTTGGCCAGAGTTGATCAACAATCTTAACCATTTCATTAGTAACACGGGCTTTGTCGGCCAGTGCCTTTTCATACATTTGCTTGGCGGTGTAGCCAGACTGAATATCAAAGGCAAATTTTTCTTCGTACAGCTTCTCACCAATTCTAAATGAGCGCGCGTTACCGCTTTCGCTTAACTCTTTTTCAAGATTGCTAAGGTAAGATACATATCCATTGATGGCAGATTTCGCGGCAGCGAAGCGCTGTTTGAATAGGGCTTTTTCCTCGGCTGTTAATAATGAAGTCGCGAGTTTATCAAGCAACTCATCGTTTAATACACTAAATGCGCCTTGGTTTTGTGCAATCGCAAGCTGAGTATATTCAAGCGTTGGATTGTTAATATTGTTTTGTGCAGCTTCATAATACGCTGGCACATATTGAAGACGTGCTAAAACGAGCTTGAGCTTTTCGTCATCCGTTTTAAAGCGGCTGTTGAGTATCGTCGCAAAGCCATAAGAAACATTGTAGTTTGACGGATTCCACTGCCAGCTTTTGAAGGTTTCAATATGCCAGATATCGCGTTTTAAGCGATTCTCAATTAAGTGATAATCGATTTTTTGACTATTGCTTAAGTTAGCAAGATCGAACTGCTGTAACTTAGCCAGTTGCGCCTGAGAGAAGGCAACACTTGCATCACGAGTCGCTTGGGTTGGTACAGTGATAATATCGTCGTACTTGCCAAAGCCTGCCCAGAGCGACGCTTCTGGGTACTGTTTCCATAAGTCATTGATAAATTGCTGAGAAAAATCAGCGAATTGTGCATTTTTTGCTACTGTTTGCTGTGAAGCTGAAGGCGTCGTCTCGACAGACGAAGGAGAAAGTGAGCAGCCAGTCAGGCCCATTGCCATGGCTAGCGCCATGCACAAGGCAGTCTTTTTCATTATTGTGTCCTATTTAATGGTTTTCGCTATCATAACAAGATTTTGCTTTATTTGCTTTGTCTGGCTCATCCAACCACACCGCACCGTTAGCCTCTTTAGCAACGATGTCATCGGGGTTGTAGATAGGGCATGATTTCATCGACAAACAGCCACAGCCAATGCAACCATCGACATAGTCTCTTAAGCGCTGCATGTAAGCGATTTTTTCGTCCAGCTTTGCTTGCCAGGCTGTAGAAAGTTTGGCCCAGTCCGCTTTGGTTGGTGTTCTTGAATCGGGTAGGGTATCAAGGGTTTCTTTTATCTCCCCTAGGGTTATCCCCATTTTTTGACCAGCTTTAATAATGGCAATTCGGCGCAACACATCCTTTTTATAACGGCGCTGATTACCGTTATTACGCCAACTACGAATAAGCCCTTTGTTCTCATAGAAATGCAGTGCAGACACCGCAACGTCAGCTCTTTGGGCAACCTTACCGACACTGAGGTTTGGCTCGTCTCTTAATAATTTTTCAGTTTTCATAAATTAGTACTTTACCTTAACTTAAGGTGAGGTTTTAAGGTAGCACCCAATTTATTATTAGTGCAACTGGAATTGAAGATTATGAAAACAGTCGTTATTTACTCAAGCTCAAACCCCAATGGAAATACCTACCAATCTGCAAAGGCACTAGCAGAAGAAAAAAGAGCTGAGCTCATCTATTTAGACCGTTATAAAATTGGTGAGTATTGCTACAAACACTCTCACAGTGATGATGACTTTGTTAACCTTTTTAGATGGGTACTTGGTTTTGAGCACATCATTTTTGCATCCCCCGTTTATTGGTATGCAGTGACACCAAGAATGAAGGCATTTATCGACAGAATAACTGACTTTATGGACATAGAAGCGTTAAAGCCTGAGCTTAGAACGCTACGTGAAAAGCAGTTTTCTATCTTGTCGACCTCATGCCAAGAAAAAGCACCGGCACCATTTACTGAGATGCTGGTGGGGACCTTTGAATATTTGGGTATGAAATTACAAGAGCAGCGTCACGTCCATTATCCTTATGCTGATTAACTGTGGTGGACTTTGTTGGGTGGGGTTGTGTGACGATGGCTTTTAAAGATCGCTGCGTAAAGCAGCTCCTACGCTGGAGTAAAACCAGTCTGATATAAGGCGGTTTACACGCCGAGCAGTTTGTGACTGGTGTTTATTTAGAGGAGGGGGAGGGTTTTTACAGTTCGCTGTGTAAAGCAGCTGCTACTTAGAAGCAAAATGGGTTATATTGGATGGGATTGTGTAGCAATGGTTTTTACAGATCGCTGCGTGTAGCAGCTCCTACTCCGAAGTAAAACTAGTCTAGTAGGAGACGGTTTATCCGCCGAGCAGTTTTGTTACCTGTGTGTACTTGCAAAGGCCGAAAATAAATAGAGTGCTATTAGTTTGAGTCTTGACTGTGGCAAATTGGTGTGACGCAGCGTAAAACGTCAAGGAAGAAATATGAAGATCTCCAAGATACAAAAAGAAAGAACGATTATTTTGCCAGAGAAATATTTAGCGTTTCTTGCAAATATAGAGGCGGGTGAGGACTATTTCTTCAACGAATATCCAGAAGAGTATCCTGATTTTGAGGGACGGTGCTGGGCTTTCTATGATGAATCACTATTGAGTGAAGAAGTTGAAATGATTGGTGTTGGTAAGGCACCTGCACATCAGCAACTCGCGCTTTACTTAAAATGTTATCAACAAAGCACTAAAAAAGGTGAAATTCATTCGCCTGAAGGACAGATCGCTATTGGTCGAGTCGCCAATGCTTTTGTTATTGCAGAAGATGACGGTGATTTTTTGTATCTAGACCCTGAAGATAACTTTTCGGTTTGGGTATTTTATCATGATGGTTGTGATGTAAAGAAAGTATCAAATTCAATGGCAGAGTGGTTGAAGCGCGCTAAGGCTGCTTAATAGAGTGGGGCGCTAAAACCCCTTGCTACCCAACATTTTTCAGCGGAAGTACGCACTTCCGCCTATGCGAATAGGTGCAAGGTCACACCTTAAATTCATTTACCATTTGTGAGAGTCGTTGTGACATTTCGCTTAATTGCTGGCTCGATGCTTTGGTGTGTTCAGCGCCAAGAGCAGTTTGGTTTGCAACTGTTGCGATGCCATTGATGTTGTCAGTCATATCATTAAGATCTTCGGATTGCTTTTCACTCCAGGTGGCGATATTAACGTTAATATCATGCACGGTTGCGATGGAGAGGTTGATTTGCTCTAGTGCGTGCTTACATTCTTGGCTCACTTTGAGGCTTTGCTCGGATGCTGCACGGCAGCTCTCCATTTCTTCAACGGTTGTGGTGACGCCATTGTGCAGTTTATCAATGATCGCTTGAATATCATCGGTAGATTGTTGCGTACGCTGAGCTAGTGTTCTTACCTCATCGGCCACCACGGCAAAACCGCGACCTTGTTCTCCTGCTCTCGCAGCCTCGATGGCCGCATTCAATGCTAATAAATTAGTTTGATCTGCCACTTTTTTGATGACGTCAAGTACTGCACCAATCTCGGTTGATGAGCGTTGTAGTTCGAGCACAGCTTGTTGCGCTGAGTCGACGCTACGAGAGGCATGCGCTATGACTGCCACATTTTCGTCTACATGCGTCAGCCCTTGGGTCGTCAATGTGGTTGTCTCTGTCACTTTATCAAGCGCACGCTTTGACTCATTATTGACAGCTTGCGCCACTTGATTAAGCGATTGCATGCGGTTTTGCACTGATTCTGTTTCACTGTTTTGTTGTCCAATACCAGCTTGGATCTGCTCGGTAATACAGGATAACTCCTCTGCTTGGGAAGCCAAAGAATGGGTGTTTTCGTTGATATCGTGCAGTACATCACGAAAATGCGAGTTCATTTTATTAAATGCGATAGCCATTTGGGCAAGCTCGTCTTTACCGTGGCTTTTCAGTGCAATGGTGAGGTCTTTTTGCGCTGAAATGAGTCCCATAGTGCGGGTGAGCTTATCCAGTGGCTTGGTAATATTTTTGCTGATCAAGCTCGAGAGGAAAATAAGTAATATCGCATAGCCGAGCGTTTCAGCAGTCATCAACATGAGTCGGTCATAAAACTGTTCTTCAACGTCTTGAAGGTAAATGCCTGTCCCAATTGCCCAGTTATAGTGCCCTAAGTTAACAATATAAGAAAGCTTGCCCTCAAGCTCCTTTGTCCCCGGTTTTGGCCATTCATATCGGGCAAAGCCTTGTTGATTTTGATTAGCAATGACGACGAACTGGCTGAATGCCTCGCGAATAAAGCGTTCATGATGGTGAGTCATTGAGGTGCCATTGAGTAGTGGCTTAATGGGATGTGTTACCATATTCCCGTTTAAGTCAAATAAGAAGAAGTAGCCAGCATCACCATAGCGTGCAGCATCAATGAGTTTTTTTATTTTTTCTTGTCTTTGTTGTGGGGAGAGTGAGGCCTCGGTGGCAACCATATTAAGTTGTGCAACTGTGGTTTCCATTAGGTTTTTTGCATTAATACGTCTTTCTTGCGTTAAGCTGTCTCGTAAAACGAGTGCTGATGAGAGTTGCACAAGGGCAATGATCACGACAGACAAAAGCAGACTAAGTCTGAGTTTATTGGGCACTTTCATTAAACCTAGGAGTTTATTCAGCTGCTTCATGAGTTCCTCTAATAACAAAGAATTAGTTAAAATGACAGCGATGTCAGTTGGCGTGGATCATACTTAGAACGAACCAAAAATAAATAGCATGAACAAGAGGTGAATAAAACATTGGGCCGTGTAGACGGCTATATAATTGATAGTTAATAAAAATGTTAATATTCACATTTTGTAAATGATTGTAAATGAGAACTATTGTTAATAAGTGCGTTTAAGAGTTTTCTCTTAGGGAAGGGTGGATGTTAGGGATAGATCAAGAAAATTTGATATAGATCATTGCAGATATCGCTTGAATCGAATAGCGACTTTGTTATACTCGCTGCGAATTTTCAGTTTAGACTGAAAGTTCTGAACTAATCAATTCTATCAAGATAAAAACATCAGGATAATCTGTGCCACTGTTAAGCTATGTTCGACATACTGCTACTACTGACGATACGATCTATCAAGGTTGTACGATCACGCGTGCGCAGTTATTCGGTCGTATTTTCAGTGTGCTAAGCGCATTGATGATGTTTAACACGGCATTATTATTCACTGGCATGTTAGGTGATGTAGCTGAATTAGAAGCACTTTTTGCAGATAATTCACTACCTGACTCTGTTTTGGTGATGCTTGGAGAGTTTTGGGCTCAGCCTATCTTGTCATTACAATTATTGATAGGTCTTTATTGGTTAGTTTTTCATACTATTTTGCCTACACGCGCTGGCGTTGTCCTGCGTAAAACGGCATTCGCCTCTACCGAGGCTATTCAACCTCAACCGGTGCCTAGCGCACATGGTTGTCGTGCTCCTCCTTTTGGGTACCGCTGTCTGTTTGCGTAATCGCAATATTTGAGTCCAGTGCGTTTGATTTACGCGATTTGGATCAGCAGTCAGCAATTCAGTTTCAATTACATTAATCGGCTACTTACAGTCCTTTTAGGGCGAATTGTAAGCTTAGTAAATGTGATTGTCCGTTTACTGTATCGATTATTTGGTAAATGGTTAGTGACTGGTATCAAAGGAGCTTTTCCCTTCACTAATACATTTTCCCTGATGGATACAGTGCAATTCGAACTTGTGCAGCATAGCTTGCACAAATAGATACTCAGCGCGCTTGATAAATAAGCCGCAGCTTATCGTTGAAGGGTAATCAATTGAATAAACGTAGTGTTGTGAATTATGCGTTCGCTTCATTGGGGCTTATGCTCACCGGCTGTAGTGGTGGCATTTTAGATCCCAAGGGGCAAATTGGCATGGATGAGAAGTCCTTGATCATCATTGCCACTGTACTGATGTTACTCGTTGTAGTACCAGTTATTATTCTTACCTTATATTTTGCGTGGAAGTACCGAGACGGTCGTGACCACGAGATTTATGCACCTAAATGGGCTCACTCTAACAAAATAGAAGCCGTGGTTTGGACCATTCCGATTGTGATTATTATTGTACTTGGGGTGATCACTTGGCGCTCTACACAATCACTTGATCCGTACAAGCCGTTGGAAGGTAAGGGTGAACACCTCACTGTTCAGGTGGTATCGCTAAACTGGAAGTGGTTATTTATCTATCCAGAGCAAGGCATTGCCACAGTGAATGAGCTGGTGTTTCCTGCGAATGTACCAGTGGAGTACAAAATCACTTCCGAAAGCACCATGAACTCTTTCTTTATTCCACAGCTTGGTAGCCAAATCTACTCGATGGCTGGGATGGAAACACAGCTTCACCTGATTGCCAACGAGCCGGGGACGTTCAAAGGCTTTTCTGCTAACTACAGCGGAGCGGGCTTTACGGGAATGAAGTTCGATGCCATTGCGACCAAAGATCAAGCAAGTTTTGATAGCTGGGTTGCCGATGTCAAAGCAAACGGCGAAGCCTTAACCGCAGGTCGTTATACGAAACTGGCTGAGCCTTCGGAATATCACCCCGTTGAATATTTTGGTTCGGTAGAGCAGGGCTTATTCCACACCATAGTTATGAAGTACATGCAGGGCCATGGCGAAATGAGTTATTACGCCAAACCAGAGCATGCTGCGCATCCACATCACGGCAAGGCTGAGGAGTAATTATGTCGTTGTTTGGTAAATTATCCATCGAGGCAATCCCCTATCACGAACCCATCATTATGGTGACGTTAGCTGTGGTGGCGATTGTTGGTCTAATTGTGGCGGCAATGGTCACAAAACACAAAAAATGGGGCGTGCTGTGGCACGATTGGATCACTTCAATCGATCATAAACGCTTAGGCGTGATGTACATTATCTTGGCATTAATTATGTTAATGCGTGGTTTTGCCGACGCCATCATGATGCGCACACAGCTGGCGATGGCCACAAGCGGCGCTGCCGGTTACTTGCCTCCTGAGCACTATGACCAGATCTTCACCGCACACGGGGTGATCATGATCATCTTTATGGCGATGCCATTTATGATTGGTTTGATGAATATCATCTTGCCACTGCAAATTGGTGCTAGAGATGTTGCCTTTCCGTTTTTGAATAATCTCAGTTTTTGGTTGACGGCGGGCGGGGCAATTCTGATCAACTTGTCCTTGGCATTTGGTGAGTTTGCAAAAACCGGTTGGGTGGCGTATCCGCCATTGTCGGAGTTGTCGTTTAGTCCGGGTGTCGGGGTTGATTACTATATTTGGGCACTGCAAATATCCGGACTTGGGACATTGCTCACCGCCGTAAATTTCTTGGTAACCGTATTTAAGATGCGTGCACCTGGCATGACGCTAATGAAAATGCCTATTTTTACTTGGACTTGTACTTGGGCAAATATTCTAGTTGCGGCATCTTTCCCAATTCTTACTGCGGTGCTAGCGATGCTAACGCTTGACCGTTATATGGATTTCCACTTCTTCACCAATGAAGCCGGTGGTAATGCCATGATGTATATCAATCTGTTCTGGGCATGGGGTCACCCTGAAGTTTATATTTTGATCTTGCCTGCGTTTGGGATTTTCTCAGAAATTATTTCAACCTTTACAGGTAAACGCCTGTTTGGCTATAAGTCGATGGTGTACGCCAGCGGTGCGATTTCTATTTTGGGCTTTATTGTTTGGCTACATCACTTCTTTACTATGGGTTCAAGCGCCAATGTTAATGCTTTCTTTGGTGTCATGACGATGGTCATTGCGGTCCCGACGGGAGTAAAACTCTTTAACTGGTTATTTACCATGTATCGCGGTCGTTTGCGGATCACGGTGCCGGTCCTTTGGACGTTAGGGTTTATGGTGACCTTTACCGTTGGTGGGATGACTGGCGTACTGCTTGCCATTCCTGGCGCGGACTATGTGCTGCACAACAGTCTTTTCCTAATTGCACATTTCCATAACACCATTATCGGTGGGGCAGTGTTTGGTTATCTGGCGGGTTTTGCTTACTGGTTCCCTAAAGTAATGGGTTACAAGCTTGATGAGCGTTGGGGTAAAGCCTCATTTTGGTGCTGGCTAGTTGGCTTTTTTGTAGCCTTTATGCCGCTTTATGTGCTTGGCTTCTTGGGCATGACACGTCGGCTTAATCATACCAACACGCCAGAGTGGAACATTTGGCTATACATCGCGTGTATTGGTGCCTTTATCATTATGTTTGGGATAGTTTTCCAAGTGGTACAGCTAGTGGTGAGCTACAAAAATCGCGAGCAATTGCAAGACACTACGGGCGATCCGTGGAATGGGCATACGCTGGAATGGTCAACGGACTCTCCTCCGCAGTACTACAACTTCGCGAAAACCCCTGTAGTTGACGATATTGACGCTTGGACAGAAATGAAAGAGCAGGGACAGGCATATCAAAAGCCTGCACATTATCAGCCTATTCACATGCCAAAAAATACCCCGGCTGGAGTGCTTATCAGCGCGTCATTGACCGTGTTTTGCTTTGCCATGATTTGGCATATTTGGTGGTTAGCGGCGGTGGGTTTTGTCAGTGCTATCGCGGTATTTATTAAGCGTTGTTACACCAGCGACGTTGATTATTATGTTCAGGTTGACGAGATTGAGCAGATTGAGTCTGCCCACCTTTCTCGCGCATTACAGGAGGGTTAATTCATGAGTGCAATTACTCCCGCTACGCTGCATGCGTTAGAAGATGCTCACGAGCATGCAGATCATGACACAGGTTCAAATACCGTATTCGGTTTTTGGCTATATCTGATGACGGACTGTTTGTTGTTTGCTTCTTTCTTTGCCACTTATGCTGTGTTGTACATGAACACGGCAGGTGGCGTGTCTGGCAAAGACATATTTGAACTGGGTTTTGTTGCGGTTGAAACCGCGGCCCTACTGTTAAGTAGTATTACCTTTGGTTTTGCCATGATAGCGGCAAACAAACAGAAAAAGTCGCAAACCTTATCTTGGCTTGCGGTGACATTTGCCTTTGGTGCGGTGTTTATTGGTATGGAAGTTTATGAATTCCATCACTTAATAGTACATGGTCATGGACCGCAGCATAGTGCTTTTCTGACTTCTTTCTTCTCATTGGTGGGTCTGCACGGCATGCACGTGACGGCAGGCTTGATTTGGATGACTGTGATGATGATTGAAGTGACACGTCGTGGTCTTAAGCCACAAACGGTAACGCGTTTGAGTTGCTTAAGCTTGTTCTGGCACTTTTTAGATATCGTGTGGATCTGTGTATTTACCGTTGTTTATTTAATGGGGGCAATGTAATGAGCCATAGTGAATCTCAAGCGTTAGCACAGATGGATGTTCATGAGCATGAACACGACAGCCACGGTAGTGTGAAGTCGTATCTAATTGGTTTTGTGCTATCCGTTATTTTGACAGCCATTCCTTTTGCTGCCGTGATGAGTGGCAGCTTGTCATCTAGCACGACATTTTGGACGTTAGTGACAACCGCGTTAGTGCAAATTTGGGTGCACCTAAAGTACTTTTTACACCTGAATTTTGTTACGGAAGAAGGCAAGGCAAGCACGCTTTCCTTTATCTTTAGTGCGTTGATTATTGTGATGGTAGTGGGGCTGTCGGTCTGGATCATCTACGAATCGAACGCCATGATGATGTATTAACAGGAGAGTAGTCATGCTGCGTCGTTATTTTCAGGTGACAAAACCTGGGATCATTATGGGAAACTTGATTTCAGTCGCAGGAGGCTTTTTATTGGCCTCTCGAGGTGAAGTTGATTGGCTGCTATTTGCCTTGACTCTACTGGGGCTATCTTTAGTCGTTGCGTCAGGTTGTGTAGTTAACAATGTCATCGACAGGGATATCGATGCGGCAATGGCTCGCACTAAAACTCGCGTGACAGTAACTGGGGAAATTTCCTCAGTTGCTGCACTGTCACATAGTCTGGTACTCGGATTATCTGGCTTTGGGCTCTTAGCCTATTTCACCAATTGGATTGCGCTGGGTTTTGCCGCATTTGGGTTTTTTATTTATGTCGGTGTTTACAGCTTATACATGAAACGAAACTCAGTGTATGGCACGGTGGTTGGTAGCCTGTCTGGGGCAGTGCCTCCTGTGGTTGGTTACTGCGCAGTAAGCGGGGCGTTTGACTCTGGCGCTGCCATTTTATTATTGATGTTTTGTCTTTGGCAAATGCCGCACTCTTACGCCATTGCGATTTTCCGTTTTGAAGATTACCGGGCCGCGAATATTCCGGTGTTACCAGTCGCGCAAGGTGTTGAAAAGGCCAAGCATCACATTGTTTTGTATATCGCCATTTATGCACTCGTGGTGATGTTACTGCCGCTTAGCGGTTATACCGGTATAGCATTTATGGCGGTGGCCTGTACAACCAGTTTTTGGTGGTTATTGATGGCGCTAAAAGGATACCAAAGAGACTTAGATTTACATGGTTGGGCGAGGCAAGTATTTGCATTCTCAATAGTTAATATCACAGTCCTAAGTGTCGCGATGGCAATTGATAATCACAGCACAGTTTCTGCGATGCTGTACTGATCGCAGATTATCCCAAAGTAACTAAAATCCAAAGGCCCACGGGGCCTTTTTTCGTTCTTATCTTAGTTTATACCAATTTGACTTAATACTTGCTCAATTTGAAGGAGTAAATCTGACGCTAACAGCGTTAAAAATTCCTCATTTAGAACAACTAAATAGCAAAATTTTTGCCTAGTTATCGACAAGATTTTCTCGCCTCAAAATAGACCACTTAATTAAGCAAGTTGGTATTATTTTACGTCGCTTGCTTTTTACCCATTTTATCTCCATATCCAGCTTATTGAATAGATGAGAAGATAATAATGGATATAGGGATCACAGAAGTATTGTTGTTATTTACGGCGATTTTTATCGCGTCCTTTTTACTTTTTAAGGTCGTGCTATGGGCCAAAAAAATGCCAAAAGGCGCTTATCTATTTTTGGCTTTGATGCCGCTCATTTCGCTTTTCCCTATTCCACCACCCGTTTTTAAAAATGTCGCGAAAGCCAAACAAGAACAAAGTAAAAAAGCACCCAAATCAGAACCATAATCTCACAGGAAACTAGTTTAATGTCAGCTTCAATATTTATTGTTAATCTTACTTATATTACCGAAATTGAACAGGTAGAGCCGCTGCTCGCTCCTCACATTGCGTTTTTAGATCGCTTCTATGCCAATGGTACCTTTATCGCCTCTGGCAGAAAAATCCCACGAACAGGTGGGGTTATTTTGGCAAAGGCGAGTAGTGAAGCTGAGCTACTTGATATTGTTCGTCAAGATCCCTTTTATGTCGCCGAGGTGGCTCGGTATGACATTATCGAGTTTGTACCAAGCAAGTTTTCATCTTGCTTTACAGAAGTGGAGAAATACCTTAATTCTTGAGTGCTCGCTTGGCCACGTCCGTATCATGACAGGTATAGGCCGTTGAAATAATCCCTTCGCTCAATAGAAACAAGCGCTCGACAGCGGCGTCATCAGCGTCGTTGAGCGCTTGTTTCAGTAATGCTTTTACCGCAAGTTTGTGCCGCTGGCATAGTTGATTTATTGGATTGGTAAGCTCACCAAATTCTGCCGCCGTGTTGATAAAGTAACAACCACGGAAATCTCCCAGCACCGCCACTTTATTATTAATCCACTGATCTAGTGCTGAAAATAGCTGCTCTGTGAGCTGTTCATTCGTTTGAGCATTTTCAAGGCAACGAGATAACCAAGATATAAATAGGTGATGCCGCTGCTCAAGTGTTGCAAGCACCAGCGCCTCTTTACTCTCAAAATGGTTGTACAGGGTTTTTTTAGCAATGCCAGATGACTTTAATACTTCGTTAATGCCAATGGCATGAATGCCATGTTGATAGAACAGTCCCATTGCGCAATCGATCAGTTGTTGTCTTTTTGTACTCATCAGTCAGTCATGTTTATTAGCGTGATTATAGGTTGACAGAAGTAGACCAACTTGTCTACTATTTGCGTGGTAGACAAGTTGGTCTACCTTTTGGAAAGGGAAAGAATACAATGAGAGAAATACAACTTGCTTTAATTGCTGGAGCAGGGGCGTTTATCGCAATTGCAATATTGGCGTTTAGTCAAACGATAAGTGCTGAGCATATTTTTTTAATGGCACCTTTGGGCGCGACGGCAGTGCTGGTATTTGGTGTGCCTGAAAGTCCACTTGCGCAGCCTAAAAATGTCATCTTTGGACATATCATTACCGCTACAATCGGGATTATTTTTGCGCAGTATATCGGTGTTAACGAATTCACTTTGGCATTAGCAACGGGGCTTGGCGTATTTAGTATGTTAGTAACAAAAACCACCCACCCACCGGCTGGCGCGAATCCAATACTGATCATGTTGGCACTAGAGGGATGGAGCTTTTTATTTACGCCTGTGATTATTGGCGCCGTGGTGCTCGTACTGGTTGGTAAAGCAACGTTAGCGGCTAAAACAAAGCTAACTACAGTAACAGCTGCTTGATATGTTGATGTGCAGGCCTTATTCGCCTGCCTTCTCAAATATTGAGTCGCACAATTTGTTAGCTAGGTATTAGATTAGTTCGTTGAAATTAATAAAAAATAAATAGCGATGACAAAATTTCATTAAGCGCGTTTTTGGGTTTCGTGCTAGCATGGCAGCAACGGAATTACTTTGTCTGATTGACCAATTGATAGCATTACATCTCTTTAGTCGGCTGTTTTATGGGGTACGTGGTGCCAAATGTACGAAAGAAGGCCTCCACCTTAAGTCGAAATCTGCTGACAGTTTCATCCCCTTTAGCACTATGACAGTTCCGCCAGCACCTCAGCGTGGTTGGCTTGCTCAAAAAGTCCTGATCAAACAGGGTCACGAGACCTATGTGTTAAGTGTTAAAAATCAAGGTGCAGATGAGTTAGTGCAACAATTGCAACGACTGTGGATCTTACACCATGGCAAGCACTTGCAAGTCAAAATTCGTAAAATCGAGCAGTTATTAACGCGTCGATATCTCAGCCATCAAAATCAAACTCTAGTACGTCATGTTTGCAGTGCCTTATGGTCCAGCTGGCAGCACCTAGATGACAATATCGTGCCAAGTTCGTTAAAGCCTCAAGTGGCAACGGTACGAGAAATTGCACTTTGGAATGAGCGTGATATTGCTGAGTTTCAGTCTACTTTTGTCGATCACTATTTGGCAAAAGACGCTAACTATTTTGACAGCGTTGAATCAAATCCCCTTACGCTAGCTCAGCGTAAGGCTTGTGTGATCCAGGATGACAGGCAATTACTGCTTGCTGGCGCAGGCACGGGTAAGACAAGCGTTATCAAGGCCAAAGTTGGATATCTCTTGCATCGCAAATTAGCTCAGGCGAATGAGCTGTTATTGCTTGCGTATGGTAATGATGCCGCGACGGAGATGCGTCAGCGCTGTCAGCCTCTCTGTAACACCTTAAATTGCTCTACCTTTCATTCGCTTGGCATGCAGATCATCGAAGCGGTTACAGGGGCAAAGCCGACAATTTCAAATCTCGCAACGGATAAAAAACTATTTAAACAATTTGTTGCAGACACCGTGCAGTCGTTGCGACAAGAAAGCCACTTTGAGCGAGACTTTGCGCTATTTCTGAAAAGTTCGAGCACACAGCAAGCGTCACAGGCAATAGACTTAATAAGTCAGGTATTACCTTTGATGAAGCATGCTCAAATAATGGGTGAGGTTGAGCAACTGCTGACGCAATTTAGCAATCAAATGAGTGTGATCATGCCAGTTCTTGCTGAATATCAGCTGTATTTAAGCAATGAGTCTAGCATCGATTTCGATGACATGCTGGAGCGGGCTATTTATTACGTAGAGTCTGGTCAGTTTATTTCACCGTGGAAGTTCATCTTGGTCGACGAATTTCAAGACATCTCCCGTGTACGGGCAAAGCTCATTCAAGTGCTGCTAGATAAAAAAGCCGGATCGCAATTGTTCGCCGTTGGTGATGATTGGCAAGCTATTTATCGCTTTAGTGGTGGAGATATGCGCCTAACCACCGAATTTACTCGCTATTTTGGTAAGTCGACGACCACATATTTGGATAAAACATTCCGTTATCCTCAAACTATTTTAGATACGGCGAGTGAGTTTATTTGCCGCAACCCAGAACAAATAACCAAGCATATCACTTCTCATACCTCCGGCGTGGCAGGGCAGGGGGTGGTGAAAGTTATGGTGGATGAGGAATTGTCGCAGGCGCAACAACTGCTCAATCTTATCGAGCAGCGCAACGAAGGAAAAGCTTCCGTTGCCCTACTGGCAAGAAATCACAGAGCATTACCTGATAAATCAAAGATTGCGCAGTGGCGGCAGCTCTATCCAGAACTTATTATTTCACATAACACCTTTCACGGTGCTAAAGGGACTGAAGCAGACTTTACGATAGTATTTGGTCTCAAGCATAGAAACTTTCCGTCACAGGTAAAAACGCCAGCATTTGTCGATGCGCTTTTACCTGCACAAGGGGCATTTCCCGACGCAGAAGAGCGACGCTTATTCTATGTGGCGTTAACCAGAGCGAAGAAACAATGCTTTTTATTAGCGCCAAACGATGCACCTTCTTACTTTTTAGAGGAAATCGCATAATTATTAATCCCTGTTGATGGACTTGATCTTTTTGTGCCATGCACTCATACAATTACTTGTTGAATAAAAAACAAGCGAGGAAAGGATGAGTACGGATCTACTAAAAGACGCGTTGAAAAGATTAAACCATATAGTCGAAAAAACAGGAATTAACGAGTCTACCTATCAAGCGTTAGCCCAGCCTCAAAGAACGCTGTCGAGCAACATTTCAATTCGTCGTGACAACGGTAAGCTTGATTATTTTAAGGCGTATCGTTGTCAATACAATGATTTGCTAGGCCCAACAAAAGGCGGAATACGCTTTCACCAAGAGTCTGATATGAGTGAGGTGCAAGCTTTAGCCCTTTGGATGACACTAAAGTGTGCGGCGGTTGGCGTGCCATTTGGCGGTGGTAAAGGTGCCGTAACCGTTGACCCTAAATCACTGAGTCCGATGGAGCTTGAGCGCCTTGCTCGAGCATATATTAGAGCTAATGCTGATTTTATTGGACCCGATCAAGATATTCCCGCACCGGATGTGTACACCAATGCCAGGATCATGGGTTGGATGATGGATGAATACGAGAAAATCGTCCGTAAAAAAAGTCCAGCCGTGATCACTGGTAAACCGCTTATTTTCGGAGGGAGTGAAGGGCGAGAGTCCGCCACAGGTCGCGGTGCATTTTTAATGATAGAGCGGCTTAGTGAAAAAAATAATTGGAATAAAGCGGAACAAACAGTAGCTATTCAAGGCTTTGGTAACGGTGGTTATCACTGTGCAAGGCTATTGCAGCAAGCGGGTTATAAAGTCGTTGCAGTAAGCGATTCAAAAGGCGGGATTTACTGTAAAGATGGCTTAGATATAGAAAGCATTTATCAAGAAAAGCAACGCAACAAAGCGCTTAAAGCCGTGTATTGTGATGATTCAGTATGTGAAAGCGTTGAACATAAAGTGCTGAGTAATGAAGAGCTGCTTGCGCTGGATGTAGACATTTTAGTGCCCGCAGCGCTATCCGGCGCAATCACCCGAGATAACGCCAAAGCAGTGTCGGCAAAGTATATTGTCGAAATTGCCAATGGACCGGTTGAGGCGGACGCCGACGAAATCTTGCATGAACAGGGCGTGATAGTGATCCCTGATATTTTAGCTAATGCCGGCGGCGTCATCGTAAGCTATTTTGAGTGGTGTCAGAATCGCCAAGGAGAGGCTTGGGACGAGCAAACTGTGCAAGATAAATTGGCGCGATATTTATCGAATGCATTTGAAGCGGCGTGGCAGCTGCGAAGTGATGAAGGGCTTGAGATGCGAGATGCCGTATACAAACTGGCGTTAAAACGGATTGAGAGCGCCTTGGAAGCTCACGGGACACAATCTTACTTCGAAAATCGTGAGTAGTTTTTTAGATTGTGTCGATAAATTTTTTTTGCTGTACTGTTTTCGGGTGAGTCCACATAATCGCGCTTTTGTTTGGGGGCCGGTGATACACAAACCTGCTTAGGTGTTTTCACTTAACGATTCGTGTCGACAGCGACCCTCTTAATCCGCTACTCAAGGGGCAATTCGTATGCGCGGTTGGATCATTTACAAAGACTCTGCCAGTTTGTTAAAACCTGAAATTTATGAAATAGATAGATTGATGGCGGTGGCAAAGGAAGAAGGTATTGATCTTCAAGTTTACTCACCTGATCAATTCGATCTATTGGTAACCAGAGAAGATGAAGAAAGTATTCTAATCGATGGCCAGCCGGTTGCGTTACCTGACTTTGTTCTGCCGCGTATGGGTGCAGGCACGACTTACTTTACGCTTGCGATTATCCGTCACCTTGAGCGTTTAGGCGTACATTGTTTTAACTCTTCACAGTCTATCGAAACTGTAAAAGATAAGCTGTATGCGCAGCAGATCCTTGCAGAGCAAAACTTACCAACACCAAAAACTATGTTGGTTAAGTTCCCTGTAAATATTGAACTGGTAGAGAAGCAAATTGGTTTCCCAGTCGTGATTAAAACGCTATCAGGCTCGCAGGGCAGCGGCGTATTTTTGTCAAAATCACGCGGTGAATTTGATGATTTGATGCAACTTATTGAAGCAACAAATCCAAAAGCAAATATCATCTTGCAGCGTTTTGTGAAGTCGAGTCATGGTCGAGACTTACGTGTATTGACCATTGGCGGCCGTGCTGTTGCTTGTATGGAGCGTAATTCTGGCGGTAAGAACTTTAAGGCCAACGTGAGTTTAGGTGCAAAAGGTAGCCCACACCCGATCACCCCTGAAATCGAATGGCTAGCAACACAAACCGCTAATATCCTGAATCTAGATGTTGCTGGCATCGACTTATTATTCGATGAAGAGCATTTTAAAATTTGTGAAGCAAACTCAAGTCCAGGTTTTGAAGGGCTAGAACAGGCTGTAGACATTGATGTGGCGAGAGAGATTTTACACTTTATTCGAATTCGCTTAGGGATCTTTAATCGCACTGGTCAATCAAAGAAGAGCAGTAACGGCACTAAAGCGAGCAAAGAAAAAGCAGCGGAATAATACCGCTACGTCATAACACGAAAGGAGCTAGGTCAAGCTCCTTTTTTATTGCGTGAAGGGCTCAAGCGCGCCTCTTAGTGCGTCAAGCTGAATTGGCTTAGACAGAAAGTTATTCATGCCGGCTTCATAACAGGCTGCCTTATCGGACTCTGAAGTATTGGCGGTCAACGCAATAATATGTGGTCCTTGGCGTTTATCTTTTGCAAGCCGACGAATACTACGAGTGGCTTCAAAGCCATCCATAATCGGCATGACGCAATCCATAAACACAATATCAAAGGTTTTGTCTTGGCATGATTTTACGGCTTGCTCGCCGTTATAAACTTTGTCGATGTGAGTTGCACCAAACTGATTCAGTAACTTTTCCATCACCAGTACGTTGATTTGATTATCATCTACAAGCAGGATTTTACATTCTGATAAGGAAATATGCTGCTCTTCAGTCTTTTGCTCTTGTACGTCGTCGGCCTCGTCTGCAAATTCTATTGGGAAGGTAACGATAAAGGTACTTCCTTTACCCAACTCACTTTCTACCTGTACTTCGCCTTGTAACAAATTACAAAGCTCAAATACGATTGAAAGGCCAAGACCAGTACCACCAAAATGCCGACTTACACTGACATCGCCTTGGCTAAATGGCTGAAAAAGATGTACTTGATTGGTCTTAGCAATCCCTATGCCTGTGTCTGAGACACTTAATTGTAGAACCGGTGAAGTTTCACTTCCCAGCACGTCGGCATAAATATCGATACTACCCGTTGGTGTAAATTTGATGGCGTTACTCACGAGGTTTGCAATAATTTGTTTAACTCGAGTCGGGTCTGAATAGAGCCAATTTGTGCCTTGTTTATGAATATGGAAGTTGATTGCAAGCCCTTTTTCGCGACAGGCTGGACTGTACAGGCCAACAACTTGTTCGACTAATTGATGAAGATCAAACGCGGTATTGTCTAGCTTCAGGTTGTTACTATTTAACTTACTAAAGTCTAATACGTCGTTTATCAATGTGATCAACATATCTGCACTGTTGACTGCGACGCTCAGGTTACTCTTGATTTCTTTTATGTCGGTTTCTTTTCGGCACGCTTGCAGCATGCCGACTAAGCCATTCAGCGGGGTTCTTAATTCATGGCTGATTTTGGCGATAAATTCACTTCGAGTCTTAAGAAGTTGCTCCGCTTCTTCGCGCTTTTGCTCTAATGCAATACGCATTTTGACTTGTTCATCGATATCTTGAATGGCACCAAAAACCCTAACGCATTCACCATTTTCATATTCACCTTGACCGTGAGAGGCGACCCACTTTTCGTTGCCGTTGGCATCAATAATAATGGACTCTATGTCCCATTTGGTTTTGGAGGTGATGGCGTCGTCTATGGCTTGTTTAATGTTTCCTTGGTGTACGCCGGGTTTATAGAAACTGATGGCATTGTCGAGTGTTGGTGTAAAGTTATCATCAACGCCATGAATGAGTCGCGTTTGTTGGCTCCAATACACTTTGTTCTTTTTAAAGTCGACTTCCCATGAGCCAATATCAGCAAGACGACTCATCGCTGCTAATGCTTGTGAGCGGTGTTGTATTTTTTTTAACGCCTTTTGCCGAGAAATTTCAACACCAATCCATTGACCTAATAAACTCACATAATCTAAGTGTTCTTGACTGAACGCTTGGGCTTTGGCGCTTGATGCGGAAAAGTTGACGGTACCATAGCGTTTACCATCAACAATAATCGGCGCACCAATGTAGCTTTCTAGGCCAAAGTTTGCGTAGCAAGGGTGAGTGGCAATTTCGCTGGTACCAGCGTGATGAAATGACAGTGCGCTGTCAGCTTGTAAAGTGTGCCAGCAATAGGTGTTTGCCAGTTCAAAATCCGTACCTACTAACAAAGAATTATCTGGAGTGATCACATGCCTTACTGTGTATACATCAGCTTGGATTTCACTGACGATTGCAATATCAAGCTCAAATACATCGAGGCCAAGAGTCAGCAGCGCCGTCACTTTTTCTTCAAATGTGGTGTCTTGGTTTGTGGTGATGAGGTGTAATCGTTTTAAAATACTCACAAATTTCACATTGGCAGTACAAGGCAGTTAATCATTTAACTTTAACCGCTCTTTGCTAACTTGCCAACATTAAATCGTTTGAGTCTGTCGAGATAATTTCCGTTTTTCAAAGGATTATGAATAAAATAGTCATCGCGGGATTTATCACAATTTTTTAAGGCAAGTCTATGAAATACGTAGGTCTACTTTTTTTATTAATGACAACGGTCGTGAGTGCACAAACACTTCGTGTTGCTACCTTTAATGTCAGTATGGAAGCAACGAACTATCAACAAAAAGGGCAAGCACTGGACTCTCAAAAGCTCAGTAAGTTGCTACAAAATGGTCAACATCAACAAATCAAGAATATTGCAGAAATCATTCAGCGTGTTCGTCCAGATGTGATTCTACTTAATGAATTTGATTACATCGCTGAACCAAATAAAGGTGTACAGGCATTTGTAAATAACTATCTAGCACAACCTCAAGCGGATCAGCAGCCGATATCGTACCCTTACTTTTATATTGCGCCAGTCAATACTGGATTACCAACACCGTTTGATTTAGATAATGACGGTAAGCAATCTAACTATGGCGGTGATGCCCAAGGGTTTGGGCTATATGAGGGGCAATATGGGATGGTTGTGCTGTCAAAGTATCCGATTAAAAAAGAGCAGGCCCGAACTCTGCAGGCATTTCTTTGGAAAGATATGCCAAACCATATGGTGACAATAGATCCGACGACGAGACAGCCTTGGTATAGTGAGCAAGAGTGGCAAAGCTTGAGGCTAAGCTCAAAATCTCACTGGGATCTGCCAATTGAAGTGAACGGTAAATTATTTCACCTGCTGGCTATGCACCCAACGCCTCCTGTCTTTGATGGTGAAGAGGATAGGAATGGCAACAGAAATCACGATGAGATCCGCTTAATGGCTGATTATATCGACCCTAAACGTAGCCAGTACATTTATGATGACAATGGTGTTAAAGGTGGCCTTAAAAATGATACACGATTTATCATCGTCGGTGATTTAAACGCTGCTGATAAAGGCGATAAACATAGACTAGGCGTGATAGAACAATTATTAGATAATCCTAAAGTATTCTCGAACTTTACGCCAAAAAGCAGAGGGGGAAGTGAACATAGCAAGGAAAGTGAGAGTCGCAGTTATACCGCACATTGGGGGGCTCGTGTAGATTACGTATTGCCATCCAAGTTCGGTTTTCGAGTACTTAGCAGCGGGGTTTTCTGGCCAAGCAAAGAAGATGAATTATTCCGTTTAGTGGAAAGTCGTCATGCCAGCTCCGATCACCGTTTAGTTTGGGTAGACGTGGAAGTTAAATGACCGCTGTGATTGGTCAATTGTGTCGCTTATTACAAATTTAAACAATGACTAACGGAACTAAACCGAAATAACCCCTAAGCTTGCGCTTAATGAATAGGAGAGTGTGATGAAAAGAATTCTATTAAGTGTTGGTTTAGCGGTTTGGTTATCCGGGTGTGCTCATCATGATGATGTGCGTCCATCGTCTGATGGTGTGCATAATATTATGTTATTTTCCGACAGCCGTGATGCGGGTAGTAAAGAAGCATTAAAGCAGGCCAAGCACTATTGCAAACAAGCCGATATGGTCGCGTATGTTGTGGATCTAGATATTATTTATAACAGCGATACGCCTGAGAGTACTTATATCACGCAAAAAGGCGTAGCTAACGCCGTTGAGGCTGCTGGTATGGCGATGTGGATTTTTGGTCGAAATAGTGTCGATGATGCAGGGGCTGCAATGACCATAGGTGGAGGAATAGCCGATGGTGCGCTCGGTAATCCTTATGATGTGCGACTAAATTTCAAATGTGGATGAATGATTAGTCAGCACGTCTAACGTCGCAACATGCTTCAATCTTCATCCTTTTTTGGATTATTTTGAGGCGTGTTGTTTTTGGGCGTCACCTTATCTTTCTCAAAAGGCGCCGTTTGCTCGTCTATTTTCTTTTTCATTTCAAATTTGGCGGAATATTTTAACAACGCAATATTGCTCCAAATCACCCCTAACACACCAGCAATGATCAAGATCACTTGCCATGTTTCTAATTGATTGCCCACTCTAGCTCCTCAAAAAAGCCCTATTTTTAAATTTGTCCTGAAATAGGTGAGCATTTTAGCGCGACTGTTGATATTATTCACCACCTAGTCATTTCGCGATAATTATGCTGCATATATTTACATTCTGAGGATAATAGCGCATTCATGGAACAAGTGTTAATTTGGCCTGCCCAGTATCCCATGCTGTTAAAGGGGTTAATCGAACAAAACGGTGCTTACATTCTAGATGCCATAGAGGCATGGCCGAATTGCCAACAAATGAAAGATGAGCAGGGCGTAACGACCACTGTTCTACCTCCTTTATTTTACCTCGCTTGGTTACGACCGCTAGAGCCGTTCGAAGCCTGTTATTTTCAGCATATTGATGACTATGACGATAAACAGCGTCAATACGTTAATAGCGTAATTCAACACATTGAGGAAAATGATACTGATCAGGATGAGCTAATAAAAACTCTTATTCAGCGTCTTGGTCAGTACTCTAACATTCAAGCTCAGGTACAAGAGCAAAGTTTATCGTTTGTAGAGTTGCTCTATGACAAACATTATGAAAAGACGCTGATATGGCTATTGGAGAAAGGACTTAAGTTTAGCGCGAAAGAAATTGTTGCTCTGTGGTGCAACAGCTCGGAGGCAACACAGACGGTACTATTGACTCATATTGATACTTGTCTGCTTGACCGAGCCGCTACTGCTAAACTAGCAACGGATAGTTTGCTGGATGGACAGCAGACCTTTGAGCTGCTTTGCGCTATGTGTGACAAAGATGAAGTGACGGGTCTTTTGGAACAAGCGCTATTGTTCCAGCTAACCCAGCAACAGGTGAAGCAATCAGCTATTATTACGCTGGTAACGCAGGGCGCGAAAGGAACGGCAAGAGATAGCAACGGGCGCTCTGCCATTATGTTAGCGGTTGAAAATGGTTTTGTGAGTGCAGTTGAAACCATGTTGCCGCACCATAAAGTAAATGAGTTGGACGAATCGGGCAGGAACTTAATGCATTATGCGGCGGCATCGAACTCTGCTGCTATGATCGAAATGATTTTTGAACATGGTGATGACCCGACGCTTGCGGATATTCATGGCGACACCCCTTACCGTGTTGCTATGAAAAATCAGGCACTTACTTCTAAGCAAACATTTGAACAGCGCGGTATTATCGAGCTTTCTAACGAAGCAAAGTATCAAAAAATAAAAACCGTCCATATTCTTTATGCCTTTGCTGCGATTTTGCTACCACTTCAGTTATTTTTATTTTTTACTGATGAGGTTGATGAAAAAACCATTGCAACACTTGTCACTACGGCTGCTTCTATCGCAATTTTTGTTTTTGCGAGACGAAAACGCAGTAATCCCCTCTATCCGAGCAGCTCAACACCTTGGTCACTCATCGGGGTAAATGCGTTAGCTTGGCTCAGTATTGGTGTGCAGGTATTGTTTTCAGTATTGGTGTTGATAGCCGTACTCTCGTTGCAGTAGCTTACCATATCGAATAATACCAAGGCATGAATACGAAAAAAGCGCAGCTACTTCATTGAAGACTGCGCTTTTTTAATGGAGTTACGCAAGCGAGATTATGACTCTTTATGTTCGTGAGCTGCCTTTTCGTCGGCAAGGTCTTCTTTTAACTTGCGGATCTTCAATCCTAACTCTTGGCCTCTGTGTCTTGCATAGTAAGTGCAACCAATAAACATGGACGTTGCAAAGCCAATCTCAAGCAGGACTAACACTAGCTCGTCAGGAGATGTCCACAACAGGGTAAAGCCGTGGATAAAATAAAACATCACGATAAAGTTTGCCCACGCATAAGTGTATGGCTTATCCTGTAAAATACCTTTAAGCGGGAGTAATAAAGGTAAAACGTACACCACAAAGACAAAGCCCAAGCTGTAACCTTCTCTTGGTGCAAGCACAAAGAGCCACAGTGGCATCAGGATCAGGAGACCAAAATATCCAACTAGCGCACAGCGTTGAAAGCGTCTAGTGATGGGCTTTTTTGCAATTTCATTCATGTTAACTTTTCCGCGACGCGTAGCAGTCGACTCGCTGCTGCACGACAAATTTTGATTTCTGTTTGAGTGAGAGAAGTATTGTTTTGGCTGCCCGCAACATGTGTTGCACCGTAAGGCGTTCCGCCCATTTCGGTTGCCAAAAGCTCTGGAACATCATAGGGGATACCTAACAACATCATGCCGTGGTGTAATAACGGTAAGGAGAGGTTGAGTAGAGTAGCCTCGTTGCCACCGTGCATACTGCTTGAAGAAGAAAATACGCAGGCTGGTTTATCGATGAGCGCGCCTTTAAGCCACAGATCGCTGGTGGTTTCCCAAAACGCTTTCGCTTGAGCCGCCATCATACCAAAGCGTGTTGGAGTGCCAAACGCCAAACCGTCACAGGATATTAAGTCTTGCTTTGTTACGACCACATCATGGTCTTGGCGTTTCTCAAATACGCGTACTACAGCTTCACCACCTTGTGACACTATGGTGTCTGCAAATTCGTGCGCCATATTTGCCACAGAGCCATGACTAGAGTGGTATAAAATAAGAATTTTACTCATTACAGGATATCAAGCACCGACTCTGGAGGCCTGCCAATCGCCGCCTTATCACCTTTAACAACGATAGGACGCTCAATCAGTTTAGGGTTTTCAAGCATGGCAGTGCGCAGTGTCGCTTCATCCGACTCTTTCGATAGTCCAAGCTCTTTGTAGAGCGTTTCTTTGCTACGTACAAGCTGATGAGCAGAACTAAATCCAAGCTTAGACAGTAAATTAGCCAAAGTGTCACTATCGATTGGCGTCTTGAGGTATTCAATAACGGTAGGATTAACGCCATTGGACTCTAGTAAAGCTAGGGTTTCACGTGACTTTGAACAACGCGGGTTGTGATAGATTTCTACTGACATGATTTCGCTCTATTTTGCTCTAATTCGTAATGTGAACGGATCATAGCTTAATGTCGTGAGGACGAAAAGTGATGTGCAAGAAAATTGGCTTAAATACCCATTAAACTGAAGCCGTAAGCAATCGCTAAGCTTTATAGCTTAGCGATTTCTTTTTGCATATTACGGTATTGGCTAAGTAGCGCTTTTAATCTGGTACGTTTGATATCTTCGTTATCTTCGACATGATTGAGTGCACGCTGGACTTCATCCGCAGCTTTAGTAAATGCGCCATATTGTGCGTAAACCCCGGCTTTTGACTCATGATACGCAGCCTTGTTTTCTTGGGCTTCGTAGGTTTGTGTGAGTAAATCGCGGGCGAGAATATGATCCGGTTTCTCAAGCAAAAAGATCTTGAGCAATTGCTCAGCAACTTCATACTGTTTTGCTTTTATTGCAGCATTGGCATAATTTAGCGTGATAACTTGATTATTGGGCCTAAATTGATGCTGGGCCTGAAGCATCTCAACGGCTTTGCCAGAATGCTCTGTCGCAATTAAATAATCGGTATACACATCAAGATAAAACAGGTTATTCGGATCCTTTTCTAACAACTCATCCAATAGTTTACCAGCTTCCTCGTATTTTTTTTGGTCGAGTAACGTGATTGCTAATCCGTATTGTAGAGCGCGCTTGTCGAGCTCTGCTGAGTGTTTTAGCGCGTTTCTGAAAAATGCTTCTCCAGCATCTTCTGAATAATAGTATCGTGCAAGCACACGGCTTTTAGCTAACGCGTAGGAAAGGCTTGAGGGGTAATGCTTTTTCTCGAATTGTTGTGCTCTAAGCCTAACGTCCGATACTCGACTGTCGGGTAACGGGTGCGTAAGCAAAAATGCGGGTGGTTTATTTTTAAAGCGAATTTGATCCGAGAGCTTAGTTAAAAATTCACTGGCCGCATAGGGGTCAAAGCCTGCTTTATGTAGTGTATTCATACCAAATCGGTCGGCTTCTTGCTCCGCTTTTCGGCTATGCGTTAGTTGGTTCAATGACGACTGGGTCTGGCTTGCGGATAAAATGGCGATACCCGCATCTGGGGCAACAACGGTTGCTAAAATGCCAGTAATAAGCCCCGCTATGGTCAAGGCGCTGTTGTCTTTTGCGTTTTGTACGCGGCGTGCTAAATGACGTTGGGTAACGTGCGCAATTTCGTGGCCAATAACGGATGCTAACTGACTCTCGTTATCGGATTGCGCAATGAGTCCCGTATGTACACCAACGTGGCCTCCGTAAAAAGCGAAGGCATTAATATCTTTGTTATTTATCCAAAAAAAGGTAAATGGAAAGCGTACGTCATTAGCATTGGCGACGAGGCGATTGCCCAGGCTAGTTAAGTACTCTTCAAGTACCGGATCGCCAACCACAGGGGAGCGCGAGCGTAGCTGCATCATCATGACTTCGCCGATCGCTTGCTCTTTTTCAATAGGTAGTACTTGGAGAGCTGAAGTGCCTAAATCTGGTAGTTTCAGCTCTGTTTGTGCCATAGCGCTGCTTGATGCAGCGAGCACAAATGTTAAAACGATTGAATTTAATAGGGGTTTTAACCGCATTTTAATCCCTTTTAAGGTCTTCTCCGAGCATGATCCTAGCTAAGTCGACTTCATCATTGCATGCTCGAGCATCTTTTTCGCAAAGTTGGTAAAAATCTTTTATTGAGACCCCATCAACACCTGTGATGTTCAATTCTTTTTGCAAAAACGTCACTGTCATATGTAGCACTTTGTGCGCATGAAGTATTAAAGCTTTGTCGGCTATATCACCACGTTCAAAGTAAAACGCAATGAATTTATGGAGCTGGTTGATGCGCAGTAAGTTTTTCATCGTGTGCGGATCCCACACTCGGAATTCTAAAAAACGATTATCTTTAACATAGGCATCAATCTTGGTGCCTTTGGCTATTGGGTAAGCCCAAAGCTCAAAGCCTCTATCAGTAAATGCTTGATGTAATGCTATTTGAGGTTTATTGTCACAGTGAATTATGCCACTGTCATCTTCATAACCACCTAACAGTTCTATATTCCAGTTTCGCTTATCTAGTAAACGCTTTACCGCATTATCAAAGCCGTGATGGAGCAGACCCTCACATTCACTTACCGCTGAGGCGACAAGGTGATAAAAAGGCGGAAGTTCACCCCAATTAATTTGCTTTTTGTACCAATTTATTTCTTTTAGTGTTGGATTGGCTGGCAATCGGGCCTTATTATTAACGCCTGGCATTAAGATTCCCAAGAAGTAGAGTATGCTATTAAGAATAAACCATCAACGCCTTGAGGGCTACCGCATTGAGTGATTTGTGTGGAGACAAGACAACAAAATTTGTACATGATTTGCGAGAATTTACCTGTCCCGCATTATTTGTTCAGTTTAAGTGGCGGTTAAAGCGCCATGACTATACTCTAGGCAAACTAAAGTTGCTGATGAGTCAGGATCAAAGCTTGTTAGACATAAAAAAATATTTGGATGGTAACTCGGTGAGTTACCAAATTATTGAAATTGAAAGCGGTGAAGTGTGTTTGGAGATCATGGATGTTTGAGTTAGTAAAAGCGTGGTATATCAAAAAGTTTTCAGATCCACATTCCGTTACTCTATTGCTGATGCTAGTTGCTACGGTTGCTTTGCTGTACTTTTTTGGCAGTTATGTCATGCCGGTACTGGTCGCAATTGTCATAGCTTATTTACTAGAATGGCCAGTGAACAAGCTTACCCGAGTGACTGGCAGTAGGATGTTATCAGCAGTAGTGGTAATGGCGGTATTTGTGGGGGTCGCTTTGGGGCTGGTATTTGGTATCGTTCCCGTTTTGTGGCAACAGTTAAGTAACCTGCTCCAAGAAAGTCCAACCATGGTCGAAGAGGGTAAGGACTTCCTTTTACATTTACCTGAATACTATCCGACGCTGATCTCTACAACTCAGGTACAGGCAATTGTGAGTTCTGTGGAAAGCAAACTGTTAGAGCTTGGCGAAGTCATTGTGTCAGCCTCATTAACTTCATTAAAAGACGTTGTCGCTTGGATGATTTATTTAGTCTTAGTGCCGCTGCTTGCTTTTTTCATGTTGAAAGACAAGTCAGAGCTTACATCTGGAGTGTCAAAAATTATACCCAAGGACAGAAAGCTCATTTCACAAGTGTGGCATGAGATGGACCAACAAATCATGAATTATATTCGTGGTAAAGTTTTTGAGATTGTTATCGTTGGTGTAGTGAGCTTTGTGACCTTTTCCATTTTGGATTTACGTTATGCCGCACTACTGGGGACGTTGGTTGGGCTCTCTGTACTTATCCCATTTATTGGTGCTGCACTCGTTACCTTACCCGTTGCCGCAGTTGCTTTGTTTCAATTTGGTCTAGCGCCAGAATTTTGGACTATTCTCATCGCGTACGGCATTATTCAAGCATTAGATGGTAATGTTTTAGTGCCGTTATTGTTTTCAGAAGCTGTGGATCTCAACCCTGTTTATATCATTGTTGCAGTGTTATTTTTTGGTGGTTTATGGGGATTTTGGGGGGTATTCTTTGCGATTCCACTTGCATCTCTGGTCAAGGCGCTGATCAATGCATGGTCGAGTAAGAGTGAAGAACTGTTGGCGAAATAGTGAGAGTTTTTGATGTTAGTCGGCTCAAGAGCCGACTAAATAAATAGCTATTGTGTGATCCTACCCGTGCTTTCACGAACCACCATACTCGGTGTGAACACATGTGAGACTTCTTTATCATTTTTTCGATGTCCCCGTGTTTTAGAAAACAATAAACGCGCAGCATGTTCAGAAATAATGTTGTTAGCCTGATGTGCAGTCGTAAGCTTTGGCCAAGTTTGGCGGGAGAATGGAGAGTCTTCGAAGCCACTGATAGACAATTGACCCGGGATCTCTATATTCATCAGCCGCGCAGCAAATAAAGCTCCAGCGGCTACCTCATCGTTACCACCTAAAATTGCAGTGATTTGGTTTGGATTGCCATCGGCCAGCAGCGCTTTAGCGCCTTTTACCCCTGATTCAAATGAGTAAGTACCGTGATAGAGCAGTGTATCGTCCTGTTTTATATCGTGTGCTTTCAGGGCATCGCGATATCCGGCTAACCGTTCCGTCGTTGATTTGTGTTCTTCATCCCCAAGTACAAAAGCAATTTTTTTATGTCCAAGTTGGATCAAATGCTCAGTAATTTCATAGGCTGCAGCGTAGTCGTCAACAAAGATACAGTTATTTGCGCTATTTTTCGCTTCTTGCGATCGACCAGAAAGTAGACGCACGTAATGTATACCCAGCTCATCTAGCATATCAATAATGGATTGTTGCTCGGATAGAGGAGGAGTCAAGACTAAACCTGCAAGACGTGAGCGTTTGATCATAGTGACGAATTCTTCGGCCATATTTTCCGAATTGGATTCACAGGGGTGGATGACGAGCTCATATCCTTCATCTCTACAGCGAGATAACACCCCGTTTTGCATATCAATGACATAATACGCATTGGGATTGTCGTAGACCAAGCCAATTGCAAATGAAGAAGTACCAGCTAAGTTTCTCGCAGCGATATTAGGCTGATAATTAAGCTCTTTGACAGCCTGCATTACTTGATCGTAGGTTTTTTTTCTAACCGAAGGTTCTTTATTGATTACCCGCGATACGGTTTTCATAGATACGCCAGCTAGCTTGGCAACATCATTAATAGTGACTTTCATGTAGTTGTTCTTCTATTTACAGGTCTGTATCGATCATTATTAAGCACAGAGGAATAGTAGCGCTTTATGTATGCAGAAGCTAGCGCCCAATTTCTGAGATATTTAGCCGCTAAGGCGACCATCGGCTTAATAAAAGGATCATCTGTTTTTCTTAGTCTATCTAATAAGTACAGAATTTAGCACTACAATTCGCAGAAATAAATGAATGATACCGGTGTCAAAAATTTTATTTTAGGTTATTATTCGCAATGTAAAATTGAAAAGAAGCGATTTGACAGCGTTGTCATTTTGGCATAATGTGCTTGTTTAATAATGTTTCTTTGTTGTTACTACCTGAAAAGTAAGGTAACTAACAATCACTTACGTCTTAGGGGAATATGTAATGGGTGGTCGTGTAGATTTGGATAGTTGGCAAAAGCTCAGTGGTTCTGCGCAGCGAGTAGAGCAACAGCATTTAAAAACGATGTTTGCAAACGATGCACAAAGGTTTGAAAAGTTTTCTCGTCAAATCTCAGGTGTATTGTTCGACTTTTCCAAGCAACGCATTGATGACCAAACATTCTCTGAGATGATGCAGCTCGCAAAAGAGAGTGATATTGCGCTTTGGCGAGAAAAGATGTTCTCAGGTGAAAAAATAAATATCACTGAGGACCGAGCTGTTTTACATACAGCACTGCGTAACCGAGCTAATACACCTATTTATGTGGATGGTGTAAACGTTACTGAACAAGTCAATGCAGAATTAGAAAAACTACAAGCATTTAGTAACCGAGTTCGTTCAGGTGAGTGGCAAGGGTATACAGGCAAAGCTGTCAAAGATGTGGTTGCGATTGGCGTTGGCGGATCTAACTTAGGCCCGCAAATGGTAACTGATGCGCTTGCTGCGTATGCAGATGACACGCTAAACGTGCATTATGTTTCGAATGTTGACGGTGTACAGATTGCTTCAGTACTAAAAGGTTTGGACGCAGAAACAACCCTGTTTGTTGTGTCATCAAAAACTTTCACAACCTCTGAAACCATGACCAATGCAAAGACTGCCGTTGAGTGGTTTTTGAATGCTGCAAGCGATAGAGCGGCAATCGCCAAGCATTTTGTTGCAGTGAGCACCAACCTTGAGAAGACTAGAGCGTTTGGTATTAGCGATGACAACGTGTTTACGATGTGGGACTGGGTTGGCGGTCGTTTCTCGCTTTGGAGCGCGATAGGATTACCAATCGCACTTTATTTAGGCTTCGATAAGTTTGTCGAAGTACTTGAAGGTGCGTTTGAAATTGATGAGCACTTTAAAACGGCAAACAACGAAGACAATATTCCACTGTTGATGGCGTTACTCAGTGTTTGGAATACCAGCTTCTTGGGGTATCAAGCACAAGCGATTTTGCCTTATGATCAGGCGCTTCATATGCTGCCTGCGTATTTACAACAAGGTGAAATGGAAAGTAATGGTAAGCATGTTACTTTTGCAGGAGAGCAGGTAAACTATACGACTGTGCCAATTATTTGGGGCATGACAGGGATAAATGGCCAGCATGCTTTTTATCAGTGTTTACACCAAGGTAATGTGATTGTACCGGCTGATTTTATTGCTTCGATTGAACCGCAAAACAAAGTAGGCCAGCATCACGATATTTTACTGTCTAACTTCTTCGCGCAAACGGAAGCGATGATGGCGGGTGTAGATGCACAGCAGGTTCGTGAAGATTTAACGGCTAAAGGTAAGTCGGATGCGGAAATCGACAAGTTGATCCCGCATAAAATACACCAAGGTAACCGTCCAACCTCTTCATTTATCTTAGATAAGGTAGATGCAAAAGCTGTGGGCCGACTAATTGCCTTGTATGAACACAAAATTTTCTGCCAAGGTATTATTTTGGATGTGTGTTCATTTGACCAGTGGGGTGTTGAGCTTGGTAAAGGGCTTGCTTCAAATATTGAAGCCGAGCTAACGCAAGAAGGCGTTACTAACCCGCATGATAGCTCAACGGCGGGTCTAATCGCTTATTACAAGCAAAAGAGAACAAATTAATACTTCGAGTGGAACTGGAAGTAAACAGAATACCTTTGAACGGGTAGCGCTGGAGTACTTAGAACCTGTATTTTTGTGAGAGGAAATACAGGTTTCTAAGACTCATTTATACCAACTTACTTAATCTCTCAAATTGAGCAGGTCTTAAGTCGAATTGATATTACTAGTGCATTGCAATCGAAATCATCACCCGTTACACAATGAGTTTGGTAGGCTTTGGAGTGGCTCCAAATCAAATAAACACTGCGTGCTTGTAGTGCACGCCTAACCTAATGAGAGTGAATTATGCTTAATCCTTTTGACATCGTAATTTTTGGTGGGGGAGGCGATTTAGCACTTCGCAAACTCCTACCTGCCTTGTATCGTGCATATCAAGAAGGTAACTTACCTGAAGGCACTCGCATCTTACCGACCGTTCGTGAACAAAACAAACAACAAGAATTTATCGAAACGGCACATATCGCATTACAAACTCACCTTGGCAAAGGCGAATACAATAAGAAAGATTGGTCCGCATTTGAACAGTTTTTAGTGCCTGTGGTAGTCAACGTTACTGAAGAAGATGAACACTGGGATACGCTAAAGAATATTTTGGCTGATGGGGAAGATAAGTCTCGTGTATTCTACTTGTCACTTCCTCCAGCGGTTTATGGCCGTTGTTGTGAGCTATTGTCAATCAAAGGGCTAATCACTGAGCAATCACGTGTAGTTGTTGAAAAGCCTATTGGTTATTGCGGCAAATCTGCAGAAGAAATTAATGCCAAAATCGGTGAGTTCTTCTCGGAAGAGCAAGTATTCCGTATCGATCATTATCTAGGTAAAGAAACGGTTCAAAACCTGATGGCACTTAGATTCTCAAACGCACTGTTCGAGAATTTATGGGATGCTAAAGCCATAGATAATATTCAGATCAGTATCTCTGAAACAGTCGGTCTTGAAAGCAGAGCTGGCTTCTACGACAAAGCGGGCGCACTTCGTGATATGGTGCAAAATCACTTATTGCAACTACTTTGCTTGGTTGCCATGGAGTCACCACATAAACTTAATGCCAACAGCATTCGCACTGAAAAGCTTAAAGTATTAGAAGCGCTTAGACCGCTAATTGACTCAGATGTAGATAATAATGTTGTGCGTGGTCAATATGTGCCAGGCGACCTTGAAGGTAAGCTGGTACCTGGCTACCTAGAAGAGTTGGGTGAAGGGTCGAGTAAAACAGAAACATTTGTTGCTATTCGTGCTCACATTGATAACTGGCGTTGGTCTGGCGTGCCTTTCTATTTAAGAACAGGGAAGCGTATGAAAAAGCGTTGTGCTGAAATTGTGGTTGAGTACAAGCCTGTTTCTCACAATGTTTATGGTGATGCGGCGGGTCCAATTCAGCCAAACCGTCTGGTAATAAGATTACAACCTGAAGAAAGTATTCAGTTAACGCTAATGTCTAAGCGTCTAGATAACCTTGAAATGCAACTAGAGCCAGTGACGCTAAATATCTCATTGAGTGAAAAGTATAACAATGGCTATCATTCAGACGCATATAAGCGCTTAATGCTAGACGCCGCTGCAAATAACCCTGCTTTATTTATTCACCGTGACGAAGTGCGCCAAGCGTGGCAGTGGGTTGATCCAATCATTGAGCGTTGGCAGAGTAAAGGGGCTCCGTCACTTTATCGTGCTGGCTCTTGGGGTCCTGAAGACGCCGATGAACTGCTAGAAGAAAACAAACATGTTTGGTTCAACGCGGGAGAGCAAGCGTAATGGCACAGTTAACAGAAAGAAATTTCAGCTCCAAAGACGAGATGACAGCAGCGCTTGCAGAACTACTCCAATCAGGGCTTAGCCAAGGGATTGCACAAGATGGTGAAGCTGTGCTGTTAGTATCTGGTGGTTCATCACCGGCTCCAGCGTATCGTCACCTTTCTGGTGTTGAACTAGGCTGGGACAAAATTACGGTTGCTATGGTTGATGAACGTTGGGTCGAACCGGATCACGAAAAGTCTAACGAAGCATTTATCAAGTCGACATTACTGCAAGATAAAGCGGCAAATGCTCGATTTGTAACAATGAAGAATGCGGCTGTGTCAGCAGAAGAGGGCGCTGATTTATGTGAGTCTGCTTATGCAGCGTTGAAAAAGCCGTTCGATGTTACTATTTTGGGAATGGGACCTGATGGTCATACCGCCAGTTTATTCCCAAGTGCAAATGGCCTAGAACACGCGTTAACGACCACAAACACCGTGTGCGCAATTAATGCTCATCAAAGCGAAGTGACAGGTGAGATCACCGAGCGCATGAGTTTGTCTTTGGCAGGAATAGCTAATTCTAAGGCGGCTGTTTTATTGATCTCTGGTGATGAAAAAAAAGCGGTGTATGAAGCGGCAAAACAACCCGGCTCAGAGTATGAAGTACCACTGCGTGCAGTATTAAATCACCCTGATATTAATTTGACCGTATTCTGGTGCCCGTAACCCGAGTGCATCTACTAGAAATAGTAAAATGCAAGGCTGGCGTGATAGCTGGCCTTGTCTCGATATTATTTGAGTCAACTGATTGAATATCTCTGGACATTCAGCTCGGAGCGACAACACTTCTTACTTCTTACTTCTTACTTCTTACTTCTTACTTCTTACTTCTTACTTCTTACTTCTTACTTCTTACGAATAAAAGCAATAAATTTTTCCTATTCAAAGCATGACCCTGAGAAAATCAACAAGTCCCGTAATGGGGTATTCAAATTTGTGCAAAAGATAGTGATAGCTAACTCGCTAATTGTAGATTTTATAAGCCTTTGTCATAAAAAATTCTCTTAAAAGAACTAGACAGTACTTACAGATAAATCTATAATGACAGCGCTGTCATTGATATTGATTCTCATCTTTAGCTTCTGCCCAAGCTTGATGAGGGAATTGAATACACATCCCCTTGTGTGTATTCAGATAATTAAAACGTCCCTTTATTGAGACAATTCCATCTTAAAACCCTACAGCAGCAAAATTTTTTGTGCTATTCTCCAATCGTTTTTGTAACAAACCATATCTTGGCTATATTTAAGTTTATATTTATCAATAAGATATATATCTATATGAATATTTTTTGAATAACAGGCCAAAAAAATTGTAGCGAATATGTAATTTAGGGTGTATGGTTTGTTATTAGATGACAGCGTTGTCATCATCACTGGGCAGAAGTGATTTAAAAAACCAACAAAATGATTCAAGGGGAATCCTGTGTTAGCTAATAATTTCAAAAAAAGCTTACTTGCAGTTAACGTCAGCATCGCACTAGGTGCGGGCTTTTCAGGCGTTGTAGTTGCAGAAGAAAGTCAAAGCCAAAATCAAGTACAAGAAAACGTAGAAGTCATTGAAGTTCGTGGTATTCGCGCTTCAAATAAAGAAAACCTCAATGGTAAGCGTTTCGCAAATGCTGTCGTTGATGTTGTGACTGCTGAAGACGTTGGTAAATTCCCTGATGGTGACGTAGGTGAGTCACTAGCTCGAATTTCAGGGGTGAGTGTATCCCGCCAATTCGGTCAGGGCCAGCAAGTATCAATTCGTGGTGCGTCAGCACAATTGACACGTACTTTGCTCGATGGGCATTCTGTTGCTTCCACTAGTTGGTTTGACCAACAAGCGGTCGATCGCAGTTTCAACTATTCACTTTTACCTTCTGAGTTGGTTGGTGGTTTAGAGGTTTATAAGTCTTCTCAAGCGAATTTAGTGGAAGGTGGTATCGGTGGTACAGTAATTGTCAAGACACGTAAACCATTGGATTTGGATGCTAACACAGTATTTGCAAGCGTAAAGGCTGACTACGGTACGGTTTCTGAGGAAACGGATCCTGAATTTTCGGGACTTTACAGCTGGAAAAACGAAGATGAAAACTTCGGTATTCTTGTTTCTGGCGCACTTGCTGAAATTCAATATCAGCGAAATGGTATTGAATCATCGGGAGGTTGGTCTGGTGGTATGGCTCCCACTGTATTCCAGCAAGAAAGAGATCGCACGGCTATTAATGTAGCAATGCAATATAGACCGACAGACTCTTTATTATTTGGCCTAAATGTAACGAGTTTAGAATTAGGCGCCAATAATGCTAACTCACAAATAATCATCTTCCCTGGTGATGGTTCTTGCACAAAAACGAATGCTTCTGGTAACTGCACGTTCCGAGACATTGATGGAACTGCTACAGCGTTTTATCAATCTTGGGTTCGTAAAGCGAGTATGAAGTCAGATACTATTGACCTTGATTGGCAGTACGAGGCTGAGAACTTCACATTTAAAGGCCGTGTCGGTAATACTAGTGCGGATAGTGATGTAACAACAGCAAATTACGGTGAGTGGACGGTCAATGATAGTAGCGAATTAAATGGCACAGTTGACATGACCGGTGACATTACGCGATATAATCTGGCAAAACAGTCATTTGATTCAGGTATTTTACCTAGTGTGATCGGTCCACAGACTTGGGCTCCTGAATACAATCCAGACTCAGATGAAGAAACTTATCTAAATCTTGATTTTGACTTTCCAGTTGACTTCGGGTTAATTTCTGCGATAAAAACGGGTTTCCGTTACGCTGACCACAAAGTAGTACAGGATGGTAACGGTGCTAATGTTAATGTTGCACTTCGCCCTATGAGAAATGCATCTGAGTATTATCCTAGCACTATATCTGCTGGTGGTGGATTTATTATCCCGGAACCAAATATGGACCTTATGATTGCTGACTCCTTGGCAATGACAGAAGGCTATACACAAAGACCTCAAGCATATGGTACTGTTGAAGAAGAAAATATGGCCCTATATGCAATGGCTGAATTCAGCGGTGAGGGTGTCCGTGGTAATGTAGGCATACGCTATATTTCAACAGATATTGAGTCTGACTATTACGATTTAAGTGATACAGGTCAATATGATACTACTTTATCTACAGACAAAGCCGATTACAGTGAGTTTCTACCAAGCTTAAACTTGGTGATTGATGTTGCTGACGACATTATTCTTCGTACTTCAGCTGCTCAAGTTATTTCACGTCCTAACTATGCTGATCTGTTTGCAACACGAAGCTTGGCTGGCTATACAGATAACCGCCCATTAAATGAAGTCCTTCAGACGGGTAACGTAGGCCTAAGTCCATTCAAAGCATTCCAAGCTGACATAGGGCTTGAGTGGTACTTCAGTGCTGATGGTATGGTTAGCTTGACGTATTACACGAAAGATGTGAGTTCATTTATTTCGACACAGCAACAGGTTAACCAACAAATTGGTATTGATATTCCAGTTTATACAAATAATCCTGATGCAGGAGAGCCGCCGTGTGGTGCTGGTATCACAGATTGTTGGACTGTTAGCTCATCTACAAACGGTAGTGGTGGTTCGATAGAAGGTATTGAGTTCCAAATTCAAGACGCTTTTGAAAATGGCTTTGGTTATTCATTCAACTACACTTATGCGGATGCTGAAGCTCCTGCAGAAAATTACCCTGACAGAGTTGGTATTTTCTCAGATTCGTCAAAGAATACCTATAATTTAGTTGCTTTCTATGAGCAAGATAACTTCTCTGCTCGTCTAGCATATAACTGGCGCTCTGAGTTCATCATTCGTGAGGCTCCAGGATGGTATGGTAACCGTGAACATAAAGCATATGGACAGCTTGATTTCAGTGCTACGTACTCGGCTACAGATTATCTAGATGTTACTTTTGAAGCCATCAATTTAACTGAAGAAGATAGCGTTCAACTAGGTAACAATAATCCATCAACGACGTTGCCAAACCCTGACCTTCTTAATAACTTCCCTGTTTGGAGTTTTGAAGGTGAAGCACGCTATAAAGTTGGTGTAGCGGTACGTTTCTAAATAACTCAATGTCCCATCCTAAATGTGTAAACGCATTTTAGGACGGGACACGAAGATCAGAAAAAGCTCAACAAATCGTTGAGCTTTTTTTATTGGAAAAGGATTAGCAATTAACTCATGAGAGGAGGGGTTAATAATAAAACTTACTTATAATTCGGCCTATCAACCAATAACTTCTAATTGATCAAGAAAGAAGGTTACTATTTATATCCTATAAGAGAGTTTTAGCTTTACTGACATTGTTTCTAATATTTAGATAGGTGTTAACATCGATCTGCATTATGTTGAGAATATAAACTGATTTAGCGCACGCTCGCAAACGAAGAAATTGAGAGCCTTCCTATTTTTGGATCTTGATTACATCCAGACGCACAATTGATATTGGCACTATGTAATATGTTCCCTTGGTAGATAACTAGCCTATTAAACTTTGGTTCTATTTTCAGTACGCGCTCAAACACACTTGTTGTTTCATTTAGGTAACCAGAGTGCTCATGTGGACTTTCTGCTGCTTTCATTAACATCTCTGATAATACTCCTTTATCTTTTTCCCTAAACTCTACAAGGTTTTCAGGTATAAAACGATAGATACTTGTACCTCCCAAGTTGGTTGTGGATAGGTAGTGTACAAAAGCAAAGTCTCTGTCATCAAATGAATCAATATGCGGAACTTTTTGGTCTAAAATAAGCGCATCAGGCTGGCAAGTGATGAGTGATAATAAGCATTTATGAAAAGTAACTGATTGATACTCACTTCTAGAAATGCGCGGAAGCATGTAATCCTTAAAAAATGATGCTAGTAGCCTCATATACGGTTCAGGCATATGGTCTCTTTTTCCCGGGTAGAAGGAATTATCAGAAAACATGGGGTGGTAGTAGGCTACCTTATGCGCAAAATTTAACACGCTCGCAGTATCCAATAAGAAGTCATCAACGACATAGACACTGATATCTGTATTAGGGACGATTAACACGCTAATTTTTAAGGAAGGGTTGAGCTTGAGGTTTTGCATTGTTTTTTACTGTTAAACTATACATAGACTACTATTAAGCAAATGTACGTAATTATGACAGCGCTATCAACTCTTTGATGCGAAATAAGCTAAGTTCTTCATTGAAGTTTTTATCTAAACTACCTTAAAAAATATTTAACTTCCAATTTGCCCGGAAAACCGCTAGCCTTAGGGGCAATAAATAAAGTAACAAATACGTAAAATAATGGAGCAGTATTATGGCGGAACAACAAGTGCAGCCTTTACACAACGAAAAGCACGCTAATATCAAAGTAAAAAATGGCGTGAACGTTGATTTCCTTAAAACTCAGCACTTAATGCCTGTAGTGGCGCATGAGTTTGCGCGTGTAGCGACAGAATTCCCAATGGCGTTTGTTAAAAACACTGAGTCAGGTCAATTTCAAGCGGTTGCTATGTTTGGTCTTCAGCCTGGTGAAAACCTATTTGTTGATGGTGATAAGTGGACTGGCAGCTTTGTGCCAATGGCCGCTGCACGTTACCCGTTTGGTTTGGTTAAGCACCCAGAGCAAGATCAGTTTGGTATTGTTATTGATGAAGCAAGTCCGCTAGTTGGTGAAGAAGAAGGCAATGCGCTTTTCGAAGACGGTAAAGAAACTGAATACCTAGGTCGTCGTAAAGAAGCGTTAGTTAGCTATGTTGAGTTTGCTCGCGTAACTGAAGCGTTTACTCAGTATCTTGCTGACAAAGAGCTTCTAGTTCAACAAACGCTAACGGTAGAAATCCGTGGTGAGAAAAAAGACATCAACGGTATCTACCTTGTGGATGAGCGTAAGCTAAACGAATTAGGTGACGAAGATTTCCTAGAGCTACGTAAACGTGGCTATTTAGCACCGATCTTCGCATTCTTAACTTCTACGCATCAAGTTGCGCGCCTTGCACGTATGAAGGCACAGCGCGAAGCGAGCTAATCGCTTTTAGATATAAAACGATTCGATAGAAGCGCTTCCAGAGGAAGCGCTTTTTTTGTGCATGCTATTTTATAACTGCTACACCAATTTGCTCCTTCAAATTGAGCAAGTATTAAGGCAAATTGGTATTACTTAGCGTTTGGAATAGGGCAGTATGAACCGCCACGAGGGATCCAAACCGAGCGTGTTTCCCAACGACAGTTATAAGCTACTCGGTGTTCTTCTTGTTGAGTTGAGTAGGTATTGTGTTGATGTATATATTGACCTCGGGGATGATAACCATGAGGATCAGGAATAGTCCAACCTCCGGGGCAGCTTTGTGTCGCGAGTACGGTTTTAGTTTCCCATAAAGTGTAAGGACCGTAAGGTTCACCGTACATTAATTTGTAGTGGCAAGTCTTATAACTCACATCAACGAGCTCTGTACGGTAGTCACATACCCACACACGTCGCTCATCCCAGTAGCCACCGCAGTCAACATTGTTTACTTGGGTGTCATAAAAAGTGTTGTAATCAATAACTTTAATTTGCTCTTGAGTAGACGCGGCTTGAGCAGTACCAAGCAGTAGTGTGCTAAAAGCTGCAATTTTTAGAATGTTTTTCATATCGATTCCTGTCGAATTTCGTTATTTTATTACTTTGAGTTATTTCAAAGTAATAAATATGTTTCCATTTTGTGGTCGAAATAACAACCATGAATTGATTGAAAAACATTCAAATTTGCTGTTGTGTCTTGCTGCTCATGAGTTTCTTTCAACCACACTGTAAATAGGTTAGCTTGACAATTTTAACGCGAAAGCTTGCATCGTTCTAAAATTCACCTCATGCTGAAGTTTAACAACGAACCAAGGTATAAAAATGAAAAAAATCTCTTTGTTAGCAGCCTTATTAGCCTTGTCGGCGACAGCTGCTGTCGCTGACGAGAAAGCGCCACCGTTTGCGATCGCCATTCATGGAGGAGCTGGTACGATTGAGCGCAGTAACTTCACACCAGAAAAAGAAAAACAATACAAAGCTAAATTAAAAGAAGCCGTTGAAGCGGGGTATAAGGTACTAGAACAAGGTGGTGAAAGTCTTGATGCAGTGACGGCTGCCATTAATATTCTTGAAGACTCGCCTTTTTTTAACGCTGGTAAGGGGGCCGTGTATACTTATGATGAAGGGCATGAGCTAGATGCGTCAATCATGGATGGTCGTAATCGCCAAGCGGGCGCTGTGGCGGGGGTGAAGCACATTAAAAACCCGATCAACCTGGCAAAAGAAGTGATGCAGCATTCAGTACATGTCATGCTAAGTGGTGAAGGTGCGGAAGACTTTGCTAAGAAACGCGGTTTTACGTTAGTGGAAAACAGCTATTTTGACACCGATGCTCGCTATCAATCGCTCCTAAAGGCGAAAAAGCGATTGCAGATGAAAGAAGCGGCGACCAAAGACTATCAGGCGGCACACCAACAATTAGAGAGCCAGTATAAGATGGGAACTGTGGGGGCTGTCGCACTCGATAAGCAGGGGAATTTAGCGGCTGGAACGTCAACTGGTGGCATGACGGCGAAACGCTTCGGACGGATAGGTGACTCACCGGTGATTGGTGCGGGCACATTTGCGGATAACCGCTCTTGTGCTGTTTCAGCAACGGGACATGGCGAGTATTTTATTCGATATAATGTCGCAGCTGATATTTGTGCTCGTGTCGCTTATCAAAACAAGTCGATTGAAAAAGCGGGGCAAGAAGTGATTTTTGATACGCTTTATCCAATTGGTGGCACGGGAGGGGTGATCATAGTTGACCCTAAAGGAAATATTAGCATGCCATTTAATACCGCTGGAATGTATCGTGCGAGCAAGTCGTCAACAACACCGACCTATGTTGGTATTTATAGCGAGTAAAACAATATTTCGTTGAGATTAAGCAAGTTCTTTAAACGCCAGCTACTATTATCATGATAGCTGGCGTTTTTAATGGAGATGAGCAATGCAATCAATAAAAGTAGCAGACTACTTAAATCATCGCCCCGTAACATTCAAACAGGACATGCGCGTAGAATCAGCTGTAGAAAAGCTGCTACAAAGCGGCCAGTCGGGCGGGCCGGTTATAGACGAAGCAAGGCGGGTTATTGGGTTTTTATCTGAGCAGGATTGTCTCAAAAAAATGTTAGAGGCGACCTATCAAAATGAGTCTCATAGCGTGGTGTCCGATGTGATGACAAAAGAGCCTCTGTGTGTAAAACGCGAAGACAGCATAGTGCAAATGGCAGATTTGATGATTTGCAATAAGCCCAAAGTGTACCCGGTAGTTGACGATGAAGGGCGCTTACTTGGGGTTATTAGTCGTGCAAACGTGTTATTAGCATTGGATAAGCATTTACATGATGCTTATGTCTCTGGTCACCGCTACGTATAAAGTGATGAAATTTACGAGCTGTTAAGTTAACCCGAGAGGAGCTGCCTTGAGAATAACAGCAAAAATCTCAATTCCTAACCAAATTTAGTTGGGTTCGTCTAATCTGATTTGATAAACTACACGGCGTTTTATGTAATCACAAGGTGTCGTGTAGTGCAGGTTGACTCGCTGTTCAAAGAGCTAAATTCATGTCTTAAAAAGGATCACTTCATCCTCAAAAAGCGCCTCCATGGTGCGAAAAAAATTACCGATCAAGAAAAGCAAAAGCAGGTAGTCGCAAAAGTAGCGGCTGCAATAGCAAAAAGCCAAGAATTAAAGGTAACAAGAAGTGCCAATATTCCAGCAGTAGAGTATCCTGAGCAACTACCCGTCAGCCAGAAAAAAGACGACATCAAAGCAGCCATTGCGAATAATCAGGTGGTTATTGTTGCCGGCGAAACAGGCTCGGGGAAGACCACGCAGCTGCCTAAAATTTGTTTAGAGCTTGGTCGAGGTGTGGATGGCTATATTGGTCATACACAACCAAGAAGACTAGCGGCAAGAAGCGTATCTAACCGTATCGCAGAGGAAATTGGTTGCGAGATGGGGCAAGAAGTTGGATTTAAAATTCGCTTCTCAGATCAAGTCTCTGACAATACATACGTAAAACTGATGACCGACGGTATTTTGCTTTCGGAAATTCAACAAGACAGATTCCTCAACCAGTACGACACAATCATCATTGATGAAGCGCACGAGCGTAGTCTGAATATTGATTTTATTTTGGGTTATTTAAAGCAGCTGTTGCCGAAGCGTCCAGATCTTAAAGTGATTATTACCTCAGCAACCATTGACCCAGAGCGTTTTTCCAAACATTTTAGTGACGCACCTATTATTGAAGTGTCAGGGCGAACTTATCCAGTAGAAGTGAGATATCGTCCAGTTGAAGATGTAGACTCACAAAATGGCGAAGCAGAAAATGACCAGTTGCAGGGCATTTTTGATGCGGTTGATGAGCTTTGTGCCGAAGGACCTGGGGATATTTTGGTATTTATGAACGGTGAGCGTGAAATTCGTGACACCGCTGATGCGCTGGCAAAACGCAATTTAAAAGGCGTTGAGATTTTACCTTTGTATGCGCGCCTGTCTAATGCCGAACAAAATCGCATTTTTGCGCCCCATAGCCAACGGCGCATCGTATTGTCTACAAACGTTGCAGAAACGTCATTGACCGTACCAGGTATTCGCTATGTTATCGACCCAGGTACTGCGAGAATAAGCCGCTACAGTTATCGAACCAAAGTGCAACGCTTACCGATTGAAGCGGTATCACAAGCCAGTGCAAACCAACGTAAAGGTCGATGTGGGCGTGTGGCATCCGGTATTTGTATTCGCTTATATTCTGAAGACGACTTTTTAGGGCGTCCTGAGTTTACCGACCCTGAAATTCTAAGAACCAATTTAGCTTCGGTTATTTTGCAAATGCTCGCACTTGGACTTGGTGATATAAGTCAATTCCCATTTGTACAAGCGCCTGATAGCCGTAATATCAAAGATGGTATGTCGTTACTTGAAGAGTTGGAGGCGATAGTTCCTGCTCAGCGCAGAGAAAAAGCCAAGCTCACAGAGTCAGGTCGTAAACTAAGTCGCTTACCCATAGACCCAAGGCTTGCCAAGATGGTGATGTCAGGGGCACAAAACAACGCGCTTTGGGAAGCGATAGTGATCACTGCGGCACTGTCTATTCAAGACCCAAGAGAGCGTCCTCAAGACAAACGTGCAGCAGCTGACGAAAAACACAATCGCTTTGAGTGCGAACACTCTGACTTTGTTGCATATCTAAACCTATGGAATTATATCGAAGCGCAGCAGCAAGCACTAACGCGCAACCAGTTTAGAAAACAATGCCAAAAAGACTTTTTGGCCTATATGCGCGTACGTGAGTGGCAAGATATTGTATATCAGCTGACCACGGTATGTGAGGAGCTCGGCTTTAAAATAAATAGCAGTCCTGCAAGTGATGAGGCTGTCCATCAATCATTGCTAAGCGGTATGCTTAGCCATATTGGTGTGAAGGACGAAAAGCAAAAGCAAGTTTTTAAAGGCGCACGTAACAGCCAATTTCATATTTTCCCCGGTTCAACACTGTTTAAGAAAAGCCCTAAGTGGCTGATGTCTGCGGAGCTTGTGGAAACCAGTAAACTTTATGCTCGGGTTAATGCCAAGATCGATGTAAATTGGATTGCACCGCTCGCCAAGCATTTAGTTAATAGCAGCTATAGCGAGCCGCATTGGGAAAAAAAGGCTGGGGCGGTTATCGCATTTGAACAACAAACCTTATACGGCTTGATCATCATTGGCCGCAAACGCACGGTGTATAGCGATATTGATCCTGTGGTTAGCCGAGAGATATTTATTCGTGAAGCGTTAGCAAACGGTCAACTTGGCCAGAGCGAAGGTTTTTTAAGCGCAAACCAAAAATTGGTTGAAGAAGTGCAGGCGCTTGAAGATAAAGCGAGGCGTCGCGATATCCTAGTTGACGAAGAAGATGTGGTTGCGTTTTATAACGATCGAATTCCACAAGACGTAAATAATCGTGCTGCGTTTAGTAAATGGTGGCGTTTACAAAAGCAAAAAGACAAACGCTTTTTGCATATGACGCGCGATTTGCTAATGAAGCATGACGCCGAACATATCACGGATATCCATTACCCTGATACGTGGCAGCAAGGGCATTTGATCTTGCCTCTCAGTTATCACTTTGACCCAGGCCAAGCACTAGACGGCGTGGTGGTCAATATTCCTTTGGCACTGTTAAACCAAGTTCAAGATGAAGGTTTTGATTGGCATATCCCTGCGCTCAGACATGAGCTGGTTTGTGGGCTTATTAAGTCACTGCCGAAGACCTTAAGACGTAATTTTGTGCCAGCACCAAATTATGCCGATGCTGTGCTTGCCGCCGTTGAGGTAATGCAAGGCTCATTTATAGAAGCGGTGGCCAACCGTTTACTCAGAATGACAGGTGTCAAAGTCGCCGAGTCAGATTGGGATGTTAGTTCACTTGAGCCTTACTTAAAAATGCAATTTCAGGTAGTCGATGACAAAGGTAAGGTGATAGCCCATGGCTTTGATTTATTGGCACTTAAAGCAAAGTTGCAAGGGCAAGTGACCGAGACGCTTTCGCAAGTGGCAGAGCAAGGGATCGAGCAGACGGACATTCAGCAGTGGGATTTTGGCGAGCTGCCAGAGCAATATACTAAAAAGCAAGGCAATTATGAGATTAAGGCTTTCCCTGCATTAGTCGATAAAAAGCAAAGTACTGCTATAGAACTGTTTGATAACGAAATAAAAGCCCAAGCGGCGCATCAAGCAGGATTGCGCCGTCTTGTGCTACTTAATGTTCCTTCGCCCGTTAAATACCTGCAACAGCACTTACCAAATAAGGCTAAGTTAGGATTGTACTTTAACCCCTTTGGTAAAGTGCACGATTTAGTTGATGACTGTACGCAAGCTGGGGTTGATAAGTTGCTGCGTGCATTTGGCGAGATCAGGGATGACGTCGCGTTTGAAAAAGCCAAAGAGCACATTCGAGCTGAGCTAGGTGACACTGTAGTTGAAATTGCGAAGCAAGTTGAGGCTGTGCTTAGTATTGCCCACAGTATTAACAAGCGTATGAAAGGCAGAGTGGATCTCACGATGATCACCGCGCACGGCGACATAAAATCTCAGTTATCCGGTCTTATCTTTAAAGGCTTTGTCACCGCTCATGGTGCTGACAAAATCTCTGATATTTTACGCTACATGAAAGCGATTGAAAAAAGGCTTGAAAAACTTGCGGTAGATCCAAACAGAGATAGGCTGTGTGTACTAGAATTGGAAAAAGTTGCTGCGGCCTATCAAGACAAGTTAGCAAAAATTCCTTCTGGATTACCTATACCAGAGTCGCTTATAAATATTTTTTGGATGCAACAGGAACTTCGCGTGTCTTTGTTTGCTCAAACATTAGGAACAGCTTATCCGATTTCGGCTAAACGCGTTCTGAATTCGATAAAAGAGTGCGAAATATAAACTTGCATTTTAGAGTACGACAGTTACTTTATTATATGAGGAAGTAAAGTTTTGGATTGTGAGAAGGAAGCGGCATTGAATATGTCCACACGAGAGAAAAGGAAAAATGCACCGCATCTGCTAGTGGTCGACGACGAGTATTTTAACTATGAAATGCTCGAAGTAGCGCTGTCAGGGGCGTTTGAGCTGAGCTATGCAAACTCGGGCACGAGTTGCTTGTCTAATGCGATTGCTGATCCTCCAGATGCTATTTTGCTTGATGTGTGTATGCCGGGCCTTGACGGTTATGACACCTGTCGAATGTTGAAAAATACACCAGAGACGAAGGACATTCCTGTATTAATGGTATCTGGTTTAGAGTCCGAAAAAGAACAAAAAGCGGGATTCGATGCCGGCTGCGATGCCTATGTGGTAAAGCCATTTTCAATGCAATCGCTATTAGAAAAAATAAAATCAATGGTGTAGGAGCATTATATGATCAATGAAGATAAACGCCGTTTTATGCGTATGTCGGTGGATGCAGTAGCAAAATTAACCGAGCTTGAGTCGGGTAAAGTGCACCAAGGAGTTTGTCACGATTTAAGCGCCACAGGGTTGTCGGTGACGGTAAACGACCCAATTGAAGCAAATTCAACCGTTGACATTTTCATTGATTCCAGTGGCGATATGATCCAGCCACTTAGTGCTCATGCAACCGTGATCCGTTGTAGTCAAGAGCAGGACGAGCAGTGGATTGTAGGGCTTGAAATCACCAAGTTTAATTAGATTACCTAAGCCCTAAAGGTGGTATTGAAGTTTCCTCCGATACCACTGTAAATTGCTAAATCAATAGACCTTACAAATAAGGCCTTTCAGGTAGAAGCCTTCTGGATAATTGCCTGCAATAGGGTGGTCGGCGGCTTGATTTAATCTTTCCATAATCAACAATTCTTTACCGGCATCGAGCGCAGCGTCTGCAACGACTTTCTGGAACAGGTTTTGTTCCATAAGGCCAGAACATGAGAAGGTGAGTAATGTGCCACCTGGCTTTAATATCTGCATGGCAATCATATTGATATCTTTATAGCCGCGACAAGCACCGTTAAGCTGCGCCTTACTTTCTGCAAACTTTGGCGGATCCATCACGATAGTATCGAATTGACGACCCTCATCACGATATTGTCTTAGTAGTTTGAACACGTCTTGCTTAACAAACTCAGCCTTCGATAAGTCTAGTTCATTATGTTCTACATTGCGTTTAGCTGTGTCGAGTGCTGGCTGCGAAACGTCAACGTTGATTACTTTACTACAGCCACCGCGCAGCGCATAAAGGCCAAATGTACCGGTGTAGCAGAAGCAGTTAAGCACTTCTTTATCTTTTACAAAGCGTTCTAACGCGGCTCGACTGTCGCGTTGATCTAGATAAAAGCCAGTTTTATGGCCGCCGATGATATCGACTTCAATCTTTAAACCATTTTCGCTTATAAGGACTGGTGCGGTTGGTGCGTCGCCTGCAAGCGGTCCGGTAATTTTATCAAGGCCTTCTTTTTTGCGCACATCAACATCTGAGCGCTCGTAAACATGACAATCAGGAAATAGTGATTGCAATGCCATTACTATTTCGCCCTTGTGGCGCTCGGCACCAGCGCTTAGCAACTGACAAACCAAGTAGTTATCAAACTTATCAATTGTTACACCTGGCAGCCCATCTGACTCTGCGGCACACAATCTAAAGCCAGTTAAACCACCTTCAGCGATAACATATTCTCTGGCTGCGAGTGCACGTGCGAGTTTTTGCTCAAAAAACGCTTGGTCGATATGTTGTGATTCATCAAACGTCCAAATTCTGGCTCGGATCTGAGAGTCTGGACTGTAAGCGGCTGTCGCGAGGTATTTACCCTCATTGCTGTAAATCTTAACGGTATCGCCAAGGGCGGGTTTACCTTTTACTTTTTTAATGGCCTTTGAGAAAACCCAAGGGTGTTTTCTGTTAAGGGATTTTTCTCTGCCTGGTTGCAGATATAGCGCGCAAGTCATATATTTTCTCTAATCTTTCCTGATAGCTGCCATTTTAGTGAAGGGTGTGGCAACATACAATCAGTAATGCCTTTCCCGCTGAATTTGTGTGGGTTTATTTGTCAGATATTAATAAAAGTTGAGCTTAATGACGTTACAAATGCATGAATTAGAAAAAGCATGTGAAGAGTTTATGCTGTCGACTCCATGTGCAGATACCGCCCATGATTTGTCTCATATCAAGCGTGTAGTTAAAGTCGCAAAGTCGCTTTGCGAAGCTGAGGGGGCGGATCCTGCTGTGGTGATCCCTGCCGCTTGGTTACATGATTGTGTTGCCGTAGCAAAAAATCATCCAGATAGGCCGCTGGCGTCTAAATTAGCTGCAGATAAGGCGGTTGCCTTCCTAACAGAGTTGAAGTACGACACGGATAAACTTGAGGCTATTCACCACGCCATTGTTGCACACAGCTTTAGCGCCGGTGTCACACCCACGACATTAGAAGCCAAAATTGTCCAAGATGCAGACAGAATGGATGCGTTAGGGGCGATAGGTGTTAGCCGCTGTATGAAAGTAGGTGGGGCGATAGCGCGTAATCTTTACAATGTAGAAGACCCTTTTTGTGAGCACAGAAAAGCTGACGATACCAAATATACCTTAGATCACTTCTTCATTAAGCTGCTGCATATTAAAGATAACATGCATACCACCGCAGCCCGTGAGCAAGCCCAAGCCCGCACCCAATATATGCTGGATTTTTTAGAACAACTGAAATCAGAAATCGCGGATTGAAAATGACGAGATGAGTATCATCTCGTCATTTGCTTTACAAAAACCACCACAAATAGCGCTAATGAAAAGCTGCCGGTAAAAGCCTCTACTGCTGCGATCAGCCGGGAGATCCCCACAGGGGTAATATCCCCGTAACCCAAGGTTGTGAAGGTAACAACACTAAAATAAAAGCTGTTCAGCAGCGCCATGACGTTTTCAGATACACTGTTGTCTAAGTCCAGTTGCATTATCTGGTCTTGAAACGAAACACCAAATAGAAAATAGCAAAATGCACAGGTAATTATCATACCTAAACTGAAGCGAATGACATTTTCCGGCTTTTCTCCATACCCACATAATAAGTCGACAAAGCTGGAAATAAGGTGACGTTTTGAAAAGCGTGGATACTGGGCATGTCGCATGCGCAGCTCTTTGTATGTAAAGCGCCCAACCATTTCAAATAGTCCTTGGTTTTCTGCGCCTTTACGTAGTAAACGATAGATCTCTTCGGATTGTAGAAACAAGTCTTCCGCGTCTTCTTTGGCTCGGTTTCTACGAGCTTCAAAAGCTTGCTGCTCTTGTAGTAATTGCTCGCCGAGTTCCATATTATCGATACGGGTGTTTTCAAGCTTTATACCGAGCAAATTGGTGCTTTCTAAATTACAGCAGTGCAGGCTTGCTTCTCTCAAATCGGCCTTCATTAGCGACGCATGCTTAATGGTATTATTAAACAGGTGCGCCCCTTTCAAATTGGCACGATAAAAGTTGCTATAAGATAGATCATAGCCATGATGATTTTCAAAGTTAACAAGATTGAGCCCTTCTAAATTGGCTCGCTTCAACTCTAAGCCTTGCAGCAAACCGCCGCGCTTGGCGTAGCGTTCAAGCTTTTGGCTTAGCTCTAAGCCACCTTTATCGAATTTATTGTCATGCCAAAAGCAGTAACCTGAGCCCATATCGATTTCACTGCATTTTTTTCCCTCAGGTGACACATATTGGCAAATGGGTTTATCAGCCATAGCTTGCCTAAATCAAAATGCCTTTTTCATTAAGCGTAGCAGCAAAAATAATAAATACGGTGATTTAACGAAAAAATCTTTCTAATTTATAGAGTGTTAGAAACCACACTATTGATGAGTTAATTGTCATTGTTGATCAAATTCATCATCTTACATGGCGTTTGCAGTGACTCCGATAAGTTGCTCATATTATAATGCATGCTTTAGTGACTAAGAATTTGTTACCTTGCAATATCAATTGAAGAAAAGCCGAAAGCGTAAGAGCGTTGCGATAAAAATAAAAGCTGGCCAAGTATTTGTGTATGCACCAGAGCAAGTTTGCGAGCGCTGGTTACATAATTGGGTGGAAAGCAAATCCGATTGGATAAAATCAAAGCTTGCTCTAAAAGTCATACCTGAGAGCCCTCGGCCACTGGAAACAGGAATTGTGCAAGTATTCGGCGAGACCTTTACCATTCAAAGAGGCGAAAGCACGACCTCTGTAATTGATTTTGATAACAAAAGGGTGTTACTTAAGGCTGTCAAAAATGAATGGCGTGAATTAGTTGCGCTGTTAAGCGAAACGCTAAATGACTATGTAGATATGGTTATTGCGCGCTATCAACCTGATATTCAAGCTCGCTTTGATACACTAAAAATACGCGTTTATAAAAGCCGCTGGGGCAGTTTTTCATCTAAAGGCGTGCTTGCGTTTAATACGCTTTTGATTGGTGCGCCTAAGTGGGTAATTGATTATGTGGTAGTGCACGAACTTTGCCATTTTCATGTCATGGCACACAATAGCGCATTTTGGCGCTTGGTAACAAAGCACTATGGCCACGACCATAAAATGGCTCGGCGTTATCTACGTGACCACGGTCGTGACTTGATGATTGAGCATTAGCATAGTGTCCTGTTTATGCCTATTATTTCTCGGGCCTCGCTTTTGCTGCGCGTTTTAACAGCTTCTGAAATGTCGGACATTCAAAATGGCTTGGCGCAGGGCATTTGGCAGCGTGATAGAGGCCATCTCGCATTGCAGTTAAATGCTTAATGGTTTCATTTAATTCATCCCCTTTGGATTGTAACTTCGCCCTATCAATATCCGCTTTACCCTCGGGGGTAAACATGTCCGCTATTTCATCTAACGAAAAGCCTGCGTTTCTGCCTAGTGTAATAAGCGCCAGACGTTCAAGTATCGAATGGGGGAAAACACGTTTGAGCCCTTGTCGACCAATCGATCGGATCAGTCCTTTTTCTTCATAATATCTAAGCGTGGATGCGGGTAAACCTGACTTCTTTGCAACTTCACTGATATCCATTCTTGCCCTTGACTTAAAGTTAACTTGAACTAGTAGGATAGCGGCTATCAGTAAAAAAGAGGAGTAAAAATTGTGGAAAACCTATATACGATGTTAATGCCAGCAGTCGTGATTGGCGTAGGTGCAACGCTTGTTATGGATTTGTGGGCATTTATGCTCAGTCGCTTATTTGCCATAAAGGGCTTAGATTATGCATTGGTTGGTAGGTGGATTGGGCACTTGTGTCAAGGTCAACTCACGCATCAAGGTATCGGGCGTAGTAAACCAATATTTGGTGAACGTGTCATTGGCTGGGGCGTGCATTATCTCATTGGGATTGTATTCGCCTTGGTGTTACTACTGAGCGTGGGCAAGCCTTGGTTGACTGAGCCTAGCCTTTTGATTGCGTTAGCTTTTGGCTTAATAACATGTGTTTTTCCATTTTTTATTATGCAACCCTGTTTTGGTGCAGGGGTCGCAGCATCTAAAGTACCAGAGCCGAATAAGGCAAGGGTAAAAAGTATGGCAGCACATTTGATTTTTGGGTTTGGATTGTTTTTAAGCTCGTTTATATATGTAAGTTTGCTGTGAGATAACAAAATAGAAGGTGGTGGAGGGAGCTGGATTCGAACCAGCGAAGGCTGAGCCGTCAGATTTACAGTCTGATCCCTTTGGCCGCTCGGGAACCCCTCCATCATTTGGAGCGTTTACTTTAAAAGTGGTGGAGGGAGCTGGATTCGAACCAGCGAAGGCTGAGCCGTCAGATTTACAGTCTGATCCCTTTGGCCGCTCGGGAACCCCTCCATACATTTTAAAGCGTTACAATTTGAAAGTGGTGGAGGGAGCTGGATTCGAACCAGCGAAGGCTGAGCCGTCAGATTTACAGTCTGATCCCTTTGGCCGCTCGGGAACCCCTCCGAAATTGTAACTGTTGTTTATGGTGGAGGGAGCTGGATTCGAACCAGCGAAGGCTGAGCCGTCAGATTTACAGTCTGATCCCTTTGGCCGCTCGGGAACCCCTCCTAAACAACGGCGGTGATAATAACAAAGTTTTTTTCGAAGTAAAGAAAACTACTAAAGTTTTTCGGAAAAAGGCCGATAAATTCGTAATTAGCAAAATAATCGGTTGGAATACATGCAAATTGATGGCGTTTTAATCAGTGAGTCGCAATTAGGATCCGCATTGAACATTAGTGTTCATGAGACGCGCTCTGCCGATTTTGCCATGCTGTTATCTATGCTATCAACCGATGCATTAGATTTTAGCCAATTTCACCTACCAGAATCTGAAGCTGCCGCAAAAGATAACTCAGAAGAAATACTAAAAAAGCAATTTGAAATAGGTCCACAAAAGCCGCTTGCGCCAAAAGAGTACAATATGCTTATTGGTCAGCATAACGCGCAGCTGGTATCTATGGGGGCGATGGCAACCTTGCGATTGCAAGAAAATTTAAATCCAGAACCTTTTGCCGCACGAAATGATAAAAAGCATATTCCACTCGACGTTGTAGAAAATTTGGAACCAGCGGTTAAAAGACGTTTGGCGAGCGCGCAGGGTAAACTGGCCTTAGTTGCTGATAAGGCGATGGATGCGGCTGGTTTTTATGATCAAATTGCAACGGGTGATATGCAGAGTATGTTACGCGCGACGGCGTAACAACATCAGCTGCTTCTACTCCTTCAAATTGAGTAAATTTAAGACAAACTGGTATTAAACTTGTCATTTCACAGCTGTTTGCTTCGTTACTAGACTGACATAAAACGCCATGCTTATCGCGCCTCATGTCTAATACCAATTGAATTAATTCTCTAATCAATTTGAAGGGTGAAATAGCATATTAGCTTCGTTAAAAATTTCTCATTTAGAACAACTAAATAGCAAAATTTTTGCCTTGCTACTAAAGCTATTTCCCCGCTTCAAGATAGATCATTTACTTAATACAACTGGTATAAGCTAAACGGCCTTTAATCATCCTTAGCTTGCTTCAAGCTTTTTTATGGCTTTGTATCTAATCTCTAATTCAGGTTATTTTAGCTACCGTGGCACTTTTTGTACTTTTTATTACTGCCGCACGGACAGAGGTCATTTCTGCCTACTTTGGTTGTAGGCGTATCGTACAATTCACCATCTAAGTAATACCATCTGCCTGCTTCGATAATAAAATTTGACCGCTCATGGAGTATATAGTGTGTGTTTTCTGCGATATAGTGCGCCTTAAACTCAACGATCCCCTGAGTAGCTTCTACTACTTCTTCTAGCACTTCTAATTTTATAAAGCGTGCGTAATTAGCAAATGCAGCAATATCGTCGACACTATTTTGTGCTTGTTTAGCCTGGGCGTAGGTGTCATGAATATACTTTGCATCTTTTAAGCAGTATGCAGTATAGCGAGAGCGCATGAGTATTTGTGGACGCTCTGCGAATTTTTGTCCCTTAAGGTACGGCTCACAACATTGCGAATAGGGAAGGGATGAATTGCAATAACAAGACATAAAAACTTCTGTTTTAACAAATTTATATCCCGTTATTGTAGCTGGTTAAGCACTTTGAAAACAGTGGATCGCAACGTCAGATACCGGCAGTTCCATTTTGTTGATAGTTTGCACTGATGCAATATCAGTCCAAATCACCACAGCAGCGAAATTACCATTGCTGATAGCACTTTTAAGTACATACTCAAGGTCGTATATGTGCTTTTGCCTAATGACGAGCAACTTGCCTGCATCAACTGAAGCACTTTCTAGTAGTGACTTGTTTGGTACATTATCGGGCGCAACGAGTAGCGTCCAGCCTTGTTTATGCTGACATTTATGTAAAACTTTAAGTAACTCTAAGCTAGCGACGATCTCATCTTCAACGATAACATCATTGATTTCGTTAAGTGTGTAATAAGTCGAATTATTTGGCTGTAGAAGTGTATTGCTGTGTAACATAATTGTCTCACTGGTTATCTATACAGTATGTGTATACAGTAGTTTATACAGTGTGTGAATGCAAGGGAAATTGCTAGCTTTTTAATCAATATTCAAGCTTGATTTTTATTTAGTTTAAATTTTCAATATAAAACAAATGGTTGTGATTTTTTGAAATGAGAGCTTAATTGACGAAAGTTCAGTATGAGTAAAGCAATTGGAAGTTTTCTCAGCTGCTATACAGTAGTTTTCCTACTGTACTATTGTGATCGTTGCAGAGGGTAAGCGTAAGTTTGCTTAAGAGAGGCTTGGCTACGCCTAGCCTACATTCTTTGATGAGTAAAATTTAATTTACTGGCTAATATGCTGTAGTTGATGAATTTGCTCGTAAAGTGTTGCAGCATAGCATTGTGCATCTCTAAAGCGCTTAGTTGTAAGAAAGCGGCGGACATCAAGTAGTACTTGTTCGGCACCTTTGTGTCCTTGGCTGCTGGCCAAACTTAACCAAGCAGCTGCATGAAAGGGGCTGGGTGGCACTCCTTGACCTTTCATAAACAACAAACCTAAAAAAAACTGTGCCTTTAAATCACCAGACATCGCCGCCAGTCTTAGCCATTTTGCCGCGAGCGGAAAAGATTTTTCTTTTAAGTAATAGAGGCCTTTTTTCAAAGCTTGGGTATTGTCGTGAAGATCTGGGAATTTTGCGTCCGCTTTTAATGGCGACGTTACAAATTCAAGCACATTCAGCAGCTGCTGTTCTAAGTCATGGTTTGCTGAGTTGTCGGTGCTATTTTGATCCATATCTTTATTCGCAATAATGTTGATAAGCAGAGTGTAGCTGAATTTTAACTATTTTGTCCGAGTTTTAAAGTGATTCGTGTTAAAATCCAACCACTTGTTCCTCAAATTTGTAATTTTAGTTATGCTCGAGCGGTTATTTTCACTGCAAGCTATGCACACCAATGTAAGAACTGAGGTGGTTGCTGGCTTGACGACATTCGTTACTATGGTTTACATCGTTTTTGTAAACCCTGCAATGCTAGCAGAAGCTGGTATGGATCACGGCGCTGCTTTTGTAGCAACTTGTATCGCAGCCGCAATCGGCTGTTTTATTATGGGGCTATGGGCAAACTATCCGTTAGCGCTTGCGCCTGGAATGGGCTTAAACGCCTTTTTTACCTATGGTGTTGTGCTTGGCATGGGCTATACATGGCAAAGTGCATTAGGCGCGGTATTTATGTCGGGCTGTTTATTTCTATTTTTGAGCGTATTCAAAGTTCGCGAGTGGGTGATCCAAGCTATACCTATCGTGTTAAAGCGTGCGATCGCGGCAGGTATTGGCGCATTCTTAGCGTTAATCGCGCTAAAGAACGCGAAAATTGTTATCGCAAGCGATGCTACATTAGTACAACTTGGTGATATCACTTCTCCCGGCCCGCTATTAGCTATTGCGAGCTTTTTTGTTATTGCGGCGCTTATGTACCGTGAAGTCAAAAGTGGCGTGCTTATCAGCATTTTAATGGTAACGGGTATTGCGTGGGGGCTTGGGCTTGTAGATTATCATGGGGTTGTTGATATGCCCCCAAGCATCGCGCCGACCTATATGCAGTTGGATTTGAGCGGAATTTTTGAGCTTTCCATGCTTAGCGTGGTATTTGCATTTTTATTTGTCGATTTATTTGATACCAGCGGCACATTGGTTGCGGTGACGCAAAAGGCTGGATTATCTGACGAACATGGTCGCATGCCAAGGTTGGGTAGGGCGCTGTCAGCTGACAGCACTGCGACGATTGCAGGCTCAGTGCTCGGTACCTCAACGACGACTTCATACATCGAATCAGTGTCAGGTGTATCTGTCGGTGGTCGCACAGGGTTGACGGCCGTGGTCGTGGGGATCTGCTTCTTACTCATGATATTCTTTGCGCCACTGGCACAAATGGTTCCCGCATATGCGACGGCAGGCGCGATACTGTATGTGTCGGTATTAATGCTACAAAACCTAAAGTTGATTAATTGGGATGAGATGAGCGATGCTATTCCGGTGAGTGTTGTGTTATTGATGACACCACTTACGTTTTCAATCGCACATGGTATTGCCTTGGGTTTTATTTCTTATACGGCAGTTAAATTGGCGTGTAACAAAGCAAATGAAATCAGTATCAGCGTTTGGGTACTGACAGTACTCTTTATCGTTAAGTTTGCTTTTGGTTAAGCAAGTGGGTTTACTTCATTTGTAATAAAAAAGGCTGGGAGACCAGCCTTTTACGTAAATGATGGTGTTACCACTTCTTCTTTGGTGCAAACAGGACGTCCAAGTCGTCTTGTTCTTGCTCTGCTTTCTTTTTCACCGCTGATGCGTTGGACGCTCTAAGTTCGCTGCTGATCTCTTCTAAATAACCTTCCAGCTGTGCTTTTTTCTCTTTTACATAGTCATCATTGTATGAGACGGCGCAAATTGTAGCGTAAGCTTTTTCAAAGTATTGTCTTGCTGAACCGACCATATTTGCGGTCCTCGCTGAAAGCCCTCGTTTTATCTGGCTTTCAACATTGATTTTAAGCTGAAATCGCTCCAGCCTACGGTCTTCATTAACGAACAGTTGAGTGTCTACTTTACCTTTACTATGCTCTGAGCGTAGTAGTTGGCGTAATTTCTTTATGCCTTGAACTAATGCGATAATTTGCTTGTCGTTGTCAGGAAGTGCTATCGAGTCTGAGTCTGCTGTTTTTTCAGGCTGAGTATTTAAGCGCTCTTGCGACTCGTGTAAGCGACTTTTTAATTCTTTCGAAGTCGGAGACAACTCCACCATTGCGGCTAAAGCGTCATGCACGCGGCGCTGAATGATACGGATCATGACTTCAGACATCGGAATATTGCTGCCATTCATGATGACGTCTTCCGCTTCTTCTATTACGCGTTTTTGCTTACCAAGTTCTTTGCGTCTCTCCGCTTCTTGTTTCTCTTTATGTTGCTGGATCGCGCTTACCCAAACTGCTATGACGATAAGTGCAACAATCAACATTATTATAATAGAAACAAACATACTGAAATCTCTTTCATGTAACCACCAGTGTAATCTTTTAATCTTACATGAATTCGTACTATTCTGAACAGGTTTACGACAATAACCTGTAAAAAAGATAAAGAATTCATTATTTTTTAGTATAGCTGATGCCTAAATGAGCGGTTAGTTTTAGTGCAAGATAGTCGCCAGATTTAGCACGTGAGTTTGCAAAAGCGTGTCAAAATATTCGCTATTTGGCCAAGTGACTGTCTGAGCGTCAGTGAAAATGCTGATATTTAGTACCTCTTGGCTACCTCATTTTTACCAAATGTGCTAGCCTACATAAGGTCGTAACAGGCGGTTTTTATCGCTTTGCACTAAACTCGCTAACAAAAAGCGGTTTTGCTATGGGCTGATGCTCAACATCAAGAGATCATAAGAATAAAAGCAATATGAAATTACAACAATTGAGATATATCGTCGAAGTGTTGAATCACAACCTTAATGTGTCAGCGACGGCGGAAAGTTTATATACCTCTCAACCAGGTATTTCAAAGCAAGTGCGTATGCTTGAAGACGAGTTGGGGGTACAAATTTTTGGCCGTAGCGGTAAGCATTTAACGCATGTTACGGGCGCGGGTAATGAAATTATTAATATTGCTCGTGAGATCCTTTCTAAAGTGGAAGGGATCAAAGCGGTTGCAAATGAACATACCTTACCAGATCAAGGTAAACTGAACATCGCAACGACGCATACTCAAGCTCGTTACGCGTTACCTCCTGTGATCCAAGGGTTTATGAAAAAATACCCTGCGGTTTCTTTACATATGCATCAAGGTACGCCACAGCAAATCTCTGATGCTGCCGCTCGAGGTGATGCTGACTTTGCTATCGCTACCGAGGCGCTGCATTTGTACAGTGATCTGGTCATGCTACCTTGCTATCACTGGAATCGCAGTATTGTGGTCGCCAAAGACCATCCTCTTGCACAAAAAGGCAGTGCACTGACGGTGCAAGACGTCGCTAAATATCCGTTGATCACCTATGTATTTGGCTTTACTGGCCGCTCAGAACTGGATAAAGCATTTAATGCTCATGGTTTGGAGCCACACATCGTGTTTACTGCAACAGACGCCGATGTGATTAAAACCTACGTAAGATTAGGGCTCGGTGTTGGCGTATTAGCGTCAATGGCACTTGATGAAAAGTCTGATAGCGACTTAGTTTGCATCGATGCGAGTCACCTATTCGAAGCAAGTACGACGAAAATTGGTTTCAGAAAAGGAAGCTTCCTAAGAGGCTACATGTACGATTTTATTGAGCGATTTGCACCCCATCTCACAAAAGATGTGGTAGAGCGTGCAAGTTTGCTACGAAATCAAGATGATATCGACAAGCTATTTGAAGGTATGACGCTTCCGGTGAAATGAAGACTTGAAAAGTATATGAAAAAGGCCTCAACAGAGGCCTTTTTCGATACTGTTATTCGTACGGAAGCGGATCTGTTGCCTGGTTTAGTTCAAACGCTTCGAGGCGCTCTTGGCAAGCACCACACTTACCACATGCTTTTTCGCGGCCGTTGTAACACGTCCAAGTGTCAGCGTAATCTAATCCCATTTTTAGACCGTCGGTCAGGATATCAATTTTTGAGTTGTTAAGGTAAGGACTGACAATTTCAACGGCGTCGTAGTTCGCAATGCGGCAAACATCATCCATCTTTTTAACGAACTCAGGGCGGCAATCCGGATAAATTGCATGATCGCCAGAGTGAGCACCGTAAAATACCTTATTTGCTTTTAGAGAGACAGCGTAACCTACCGCAAGAGAAAGCAAAATCATATTGCGATTAGGCACAATCGTGCTCTTCATGCTCTCTTCTTCATAGTGGCCTTCTGGCACGTCGATGTCATCTGTTAGGCTAGAGCCTGACAATAATTGATTGATAGCAGAGATATCAACGACCTTATGAGCAACGCCGAGTTTAGCACATACGTCAGCGGCAACTTGTAGCTCTTTTACATGTCGCTGGCCATAGTTAAAAGACAGTGCATAAACCTCATGGCCCTCGCGGACAGCCTTGTTTAGTACAGTGTAAGAGTCCATTCCGCCGGAATAGATTACGACAACTTTTTCGCTCATAGGTGATTTGCCTCGATTTTGATAGAGGTTTACTTCAGGGCGCGATATACTACACGGCCGCTGGAGAAATGACAATTTTCTCGCGGTATTTTTCGACAACTTTATCTTAAACACGGGGCCATTTTGTACAAGGTTAACGAAATATTTGAAACAATTCAGGGTGAAGCAAGCTTCACTGGTACGCCTTCAATCTTTTTACGTTTGCAGGGCTGTCCAGTTGGTTGTGCTTGGTGTGATACCAAACAAACCTGGGAAACCAACGACACTTTTATTGTTTCATTGGATAACACTGTAGAAAAAAAGGCTGACTCAGAGTGGTGGGCGAACGCGAGTGCTGACGAGATCTTGGCGATTTTCGAGGCGCGGGGCTACCAAGCCAAACATGTGGTGATCACCGGTGGTGAACCTTGTATGTTTGATCTTCGCCCATTATGCAAGTCATTGCATAGTAAAGGGTACAGCACACAGATTGAAACCAGTGGCACATTTGAGATCCTCGCGCCAGCTGAAACTTGGGTTACCGTGTCGCCAAAAATTAATATGCGTGGAGGTTACAAAGTACTTCCAAGTGCAATGGCTCGTGCCGATGAGATAAAGCACCCCGTCGCGATGCAAAAGCATATTGAGGAATTAGAGGTGTTATTTGCACAAACTGGGGTTGAACCAAAGCTAGTGTATCTTCAGCCAATCAGCCAAAAAGCCAAGGCCACTAAGCTTGCAATAGACAATTGCAAAGCGAAAAATTGGCGCCTATCAGTTCAAGTGCACAAGTATTTAGGGATTAACTAAAGCGATTTGCCTAAGCGTATTTTAGCTAAAAATGCGGTGTGTTTAAGCTGAGGCATTGAACAAACCGCGATGCTTAGGCGTTAAGCACTATGTAGAGGTTAATAACACTCGTTACTGACCATTTCGATCATTCTTTGCGTTTCGCCACTGTTCTCAAATTGATAGAGATTACGATTAATATCTTTGAGCAATTCACGCCAATGTGGCTTTTGCTTGCTAAGCGCAAAGTAGAGGTGATTATACTTTATAGGTGGCGTCACGTTTTCTATGTTTCTTAGTAATTCAATTTTCTCAGCTCTAGGTAAGTCTGAATAATTGACCGTAAAGCGCAGTACTTTTGGATCGCCTATTACTAAATTTACGCGTTTACCGACGAGTAACTTCACCAGCTGTAAATCATTTACGGCCTCTACAGTAACAAATTCACCATTATCCATCATAGCATCAAATTCAGGGGTATTCTGATAGCCCCTCACGACACCAATGAGTTCATTCTTAACTGAGTTTAAATTGCCATCAAAGCGGTCTTCTTCACCTCTTCGTTTCAAAAAGCCGATTTCACCACCAGGAAAGGCATTAGATAAAGCAAGTAGCTCTCTGCGGGTCTTATTCTTGTGATTGTCAGACGGTGCTGAATCCTCAATATAGTATTCAGGGAATAAAATATCGGCTTTTCCCGTTTCCGTGGCCCTTACGGCACGAGCCCAAGGCAAAAATTCAACATACACTTGATAATCTAAGTCTGTAAGCAGTGCGACGGCAAACTGAAAGGCCCAGCCTTTATTGCAGAGGTTTGCACCGATATAAGGTGGCCAATCTAATGTCACAATATGAATGAAGGCATTTTTGCCTTTCTTATTGTATAGATAGCCCCCTTGATACTTTTCTCCAGCAACAAGGCGAAATTCTCCACCCTTAAAGTAGGCAACGTTTAAATTCTCCCCATAGATGAAACTACTAAACATGAGAAAAAACATGAGTAATAAGGTCTTTATAATCATCAAAGTCGAAAAAGCGTAGCGAATAGATAAAGTGTAGTGAAAGGAAGTGAAATTAAAAGGAATAATATAAAAAACAAAGGGGCAGTGATGCCCCTTGGTAATCTAGAATATGAAACTCTACTCTTACTGCACTAATTCTTGTTCAGAGAATGTGTCTGCAAAGAGTGGGCTAGTTAGGTAACGCTCTGCAGCGCTTGGCAAAATAACCACGATGTTTTTATCAGCATTTTCAGGTTGCTCGGCAATACGCTTTGCGGCAACTAGGGCTGCGCCTGAAGAAATACCCACTAAAATACCTTCGTCTTTCATCAGCTGGTGAGCCATTGCAATTGCATCTTCATTCGACACCAACTCAACGCCATCAATAAGCTCAAGATCTAGGTTGCCCGGAATAAAGCCAGCGCCAATCCCTTGAATTTTGTGTGGACCTGGTTTTACTTCGTCGCCCGCAAGGGTTTGCGTGATAACTGGTGAGTCAACTGGCTCAACAGCGATTGACTTAACATTTAGGCCTTTTTCATTTTTCAGATAGCGTGAAACACCGGTGATCGTGCCACCCGTACCAACGCCCGCAACGAAGTAATCGATATTACCTTCAAGTGCATCAAAAATTTCTGGACCCGTTGTTTCAAAGTGGATCTTCGGGTTTGCTGGGTTTTCAAACTGTTGCAGTAACACGTATTTTTCAGGGTTACTTGCTTGGATTTCATTTGCTTTTTCAATCGCGCCTTTCATGCCCTTGGCGCCTTCTGTCAGCACTAAATTTGCGCCAAGTGCTTTAAGTAGTTTACGACGCTCAAGGCTCATCGTATTTGGCATAGTAAGTGTCAACTTATAACCACGAGAAGCAGCAACGAAAGCCAGTGCAATACCCGTGTTACCTGAAGTTGGTTCAATGAGCTCTTTACCTTCGCTAAGAAGACCCGCTTTTTCAGCTTCCCAGATCATAGACGCACCAATACGGCATTTAACGCTGAAGCTTGGGTTACGCGCTTCCACTTTTGCGTAAACATTGCCGCCAGAAACGCGATTGATTTTAACCAGCGGTGTATTACCGATAGTTAGACTGTTATCTGCATATACTTTAGTCATTTGTGTTCCCTAATCTAGGTTTGCTTGTATTCCATCACTTTACTGCGCATTTCGCAAAACGAAAGGAAAGATTGGCTATAAGATATATCAAATTTGCTTATAGCCAATAGTTATTTAAAGTTTGATATTTAAATCAACCAGGCATAACTGAACTTCATAAATACCGTCTTTTCGTCTTTAGTTATCTTTGACAAATCATCGTCTTGATAACCATGATCGGAATAGCCTGCAAAGAAAACGGTTTGTGGGTTTAGTTTGTAGGAATAGAGCAGTTGGGTGCTGATACTTTTATAAGTAGCATCAACATCGTCATTATAATTGCTCTGGTTTCTCGAAATATCCGTGTTGATGATTGCCAATCTCAGATAGCTATTAATGTTAAATTGGTAAGTCAGGCGTATATCGCTCAGATTTGCGGTATAAACTTCCGCGCCATTCGCTTTCATTTTTTCGAATGTATGGCGCAATCTAACTTCAAAATGTTTGCCAAGATTGACGTTAATAACCGGACGGGCGAAATACAAATCACCAAGACGGTTGTTTGCAAGGTCAACCCGGTTTCCTTTACTTAAGTTCAAGCCTGCGAAAACGCCGGCCATTGGCTTGAACTCCATATAGGTCCACTGTGAATTCTCGGTAAATAGATCGGTATTGCCGTCAATCGCTAGACGGGTTTCATCATGTCGCAGTCCAGTGCGTTTTCTATGTTCAACACCGAAATCAAGAAAGCTTTGCAATGGGCCGTCAACTGCAAAGTTGGTTTGCACTTCTTTTTCTAATAACTCGCCTTGCTCGTTGTGGGAAATATCCCAGTCGGCGTACCAACGTGCACGGTTCCACCAGTTGTTGTCATCGCCATACCAACGGTACTCTCCGCCAAAAAGAAATTTATTAAAGTCGACCTGAGTGATAAAGCCCATATCGGTTCTAAGTGCTGCATCGCGAGCTTGATAGCTGGTAAATGCCTTCCAATGCTTGCGATTGTGCTCATAATTAACGTAATAGCCAGCACCACGGTCATCTTCGTCAATCACTCTGAGTACACTTTCGTTTAGGTCGCACTCAGCGAGCGTACTATCACATAACGCTTCAGCGAAAGCGCTATCATAGTCTGTATCTGAGCCAATTAACTGCACTTGTAGGGTATCGTTATCTGTTGGTTTGTATTTGGCGTCTATACTCGCAACTTGGTTGCGATAGTCGTCGCTTTGCCTGGTCGTCGATGTCACGCCTACTGACAAGGTTTTGTTTAGGTCATGACGATATCTCAGTGCCATGTTTTGGCTTTTTCTTTCTAGTGAGACAACGCTCGAGCCAAGATTTCCGGGAACAACGACATTGAGTCTTTCATCGTTGGCAATAAATCCTGCAAAAGTGTGACCGTTTTTATTACCGGTAAGCTTGACGCCATAATCGGGTGCTGAAATGTTCCGAGTATGAATAAGGTTAAGGTGAGAAGAAAAGTAATCGGAATTATCTAAAAAGAACGCCCGTTTTTCAGGGAAAAATAGGCTAAAGCTATTGTTAACGCTCAATTGTCCCGTGTCAGCTTCAACTTGTGAGAAATCAGGGTTTAATGTTGCGTTTAGTGTCATATCTGGTGTGATAGCCCACTTGACGTCTAAACCCGGCTCGACATTATTGTCGGCTTGCCATGGCTCTGCGATACCATCATCTATGTCGCGAGATTCTCGCCTATTGGTGACTAGTGTTGGAATAACGGCAAAGTTACTCCCTTGCTTAGCCTTAGCAAATCCTTGATATTTCGGCATTTGACAGATCCAGCAAGAGTTTGCATGTCGCAATTGCATGCTGGAGATGCGCAACCTTTCATTTCTTGGATAAAAACGCAGAAACTCTAAAGCCATGGTTTTGCTCTCGAGGGAGTCGTTAAAATTTAATACACGGAGTGGGATTTCAACTTCAACAACATAACCGTCTTTGTTTATCTTTCCGACGCTATCCCAGATCCCATTCCAAGAACCATTCTCACTTTTAGTGAGTTCGTTTTCAATTGAGTCTTGTTGTACACCTAGTGGATTGATGAAAAACTGGTAAGCGCTTTGGGCATTGTTAAATGAATCAATTTTAATGCCGACAAGATCATCTTCCCAGGCGCGGTCACGGTCACGATAAAATGCGCGGATCAACTCAGGATTAGGATCCTTTGCATCAAAAGCGATAAACAAAGATTGACCATTTTCATATACGTAGGCCTTAGTTTGTACTGGACTTGATTGGTTCTCGTATGGCCAAGTGATGTTGTTGATATCTATTTCTAATGCACGTTGCCAAATATCGGCTTCAAGTACACCATCAATTTTTGCAGAACTGTCGATAAATGGGATTTTATTTGGGTCTAGTGCCCATGTTTGGCTAGATAGACTAAGCGCGACAAAAGAGTAGGTTACAGCTTTAAGCATGAATTTAATTATTTTACAGAGACTTTTGTCAGTATTAGATAATATGCAATGAGCTGAAACAATTTATTTTCGTCAAGTTGCAATTATTTACGTTAGGTGGCGAATATGTATACATAAAATGTACAAATCTATTTATCTCCATCGAATTAATAGCAAAGATGGTCAAAAACATGTTACAACAACGCCTTTGAAAATCTGCTAGGAAGTAACTATGTCTCTTATATTGAAGCTAGTGGCGGGTATCGTCGCTGGTATGTTGGCGGGTCTGTACTTGCCGACTGTGTTAGTTGAGCTCTTATACACCTTCAAGGTGATCATAGGGCAACTTATCAGCTTTACTATTCCTCTGATAATCCTGCTTTTTATTGCTTCGGGTATAGCAGGCTTACCAAAGGGATCGGGCCACTTGCTTGGTAAGACAGTCGGCTTTGCTTATGGGTCAACCATTATTGCTGGCACATTAGCATTTTTATTGGTTAATGCTTTCATCCCATTCTTTGACGGAGGCGTTGCTTATCAAGCCGTGGAAGAGTCTCATCTTAATAGCTTTATTAATATTGAGATCCCTCCGTTGATGGGAGTGATGACGGCACTTGCAACGGCATTTATCTTTGGTATTGGGATGAGCCAGTGCGGTTTAACTAAACTTAAAGGTGTCACTGACGAAGCGAGAGATGTGGTAGATGCACTGCTTGCGAAAGTTATTATTCCAGTATTACCGCTTTACATCGCAGGTGTTTTTGCTGAAATGGCAGTAGCTGGTACGGTATTCGACACCCTGAGTACGTTTGGCGTAGTATTGCTTGCCGCGATTATTATGCATTGGCTATGGCTAAGCACTTTGTTTGTGGTGAGCGGCCTGCTACTTGGTAGAAATCCACTGGAACTAATCAAAAATATGCTACCTGCGTATTTTACCGCTATTGGTACTATGTCGAGCGCGGCAACTATTCCAGTGTCTCTTCGCGCAAGTAAATCTAATAATGTTAACGAAGAGGTTGCCAATTTTACCGTACCACTTTGTGCCACCATCCATTTGTCAGGGTCGACTATTACCATAGTGACTTGTGCAATGGCTGTGATGCTGCTTTCTCCTGAGATGGTTGTACCGTCATTGTCGGAAATGTTGCCATTCATCTTTATGCTTGGTGTCGTAATGATTGCGGCTCCTGGTGCGCCGGGTGGCGCGGTTATGTCTGCGCTTGGACTATTGACCAGTATGCTTGGTTTTAATGAAGGCGCAGTGGCATTGATGATTGCTTTATATTTAGCGCAAGACAGTTTTGGCACGGCATGTAACGTAACCGGTGACGGTGTGATTGCACTTTGGGTCGATAAATTTTCGAAGCAAAGCTGAGTCATATAAAAATAAATCTACTATAAATTGCTATGGCTAAAATGCCATAGCGGCTGCCTTTAAAATCACAATGCGGTGAAATTATAATCAAACTGTATCTTTCATTAATTAACTATTTGGTTAATTCATATCAAAATTGTATTTTTCTCTCGTTTCTATCGTTATGCTTTTAAAAAATATGTGGTAATCTCAAACATCTGGAAGCGGGGCTGTAGGTTGCTTCGCTCCTTTTACCAATATATATGTAGAGGGTGTGCCATTGATTAATGTGCTTTTAGTTGATGATCATGAACTTGTCAGGACTGGCATAAAACGCATTTTAGATGATGTGCGTGGCTTTAAAGTGGTAGGAGAAGCCAAAACCGGTGAGGAAGCCGTAACCTTTTGTCGCCAAAGTGAGCCTGACATTGTGCTAATGGACATGAACATGCCTGGTATTGGTGGATTGGAAGCGACCAAAAAGATTTGCCGTTACTGTCCAGATGTAAAAGTTATTGTGCTTACCGTGCATTGTGAAGATCCGTTCCCAAGCAAAGTAATGCAAATTGGTGCGCATGGTTACCTAACAAAAGGTGCTGGCCCCGATGAAATGATCAATGCAATACGTGCGGTTAATGCTGGCCAGCGTTATATTGCGCCAGAAATTGCTCAGCAAATTGCTCTTGCGCAATTTAGTGGCCGCAATGACGAAAACCCTTTCCAATCGCTATCGGAAAGAGAATTGCAGATCATGCTCATGATCACTAAAGGTGAGAAAGCACAAAATATTGCAGATCGCTTGAACCTGAGCTCTAAGACGGTAAATAGTTATCGCTATCGCATGTTTGAAAAGCTCAATGTGAGCGGTGATGTGGAATTAACCCACTTGGCGATTCGCCATAAAATGATCGATATAGATAGCAGTCATTAAGTTCTTTTTAAATGACTGAATTTGATTACAAACCTTTCCTTAAGACATTAACAACAGAACCTGGTGTGTACCGCATGTACGATGTGGACGACCAGGTTATCTATGTTGGTAAAGCAAAAAACCTCAGAAAACGAGTTTCTAGCTACTTCCGTTCAAATATAACAGATAGTAAAACGCGAGTATTGGTCAGTAATATTGACCATATTGAAGTAACGCTAACGAATACCGAAACCGAAGCGCTGCTTTTAGAAAATAACTTAATTAAGAAATACCAACCACGATATAACATCCTCTTAAGAGATGATAAAAGTTATCCGTATATTTTCCTGAGCGCCCATCAACATCCAAGACTTGCATTTCATCGTGGTAGTAGAAAACAAAAAGGCGAATATTTTGGTCCTTTTCCTAGCAGTGCTGCGGTATCGGAAAGTCTAAGGCTAATGCAGAAGATCTTCCCGGTTAGGCAATGCGAAGATGCGTATTACCGCGCACGCAGCCGACCTTGTTTGCAGTATCAGTTAAAAAGATGTTCAGGACCATGCGTTGGCAAAGTAAGCGACGAAGAATACCAAGAACAAGTAGCCATGGTTCGACAGTTTTTGACGGGACGCTCTCAGGACGTCATCTCAGCACTGGTGGAACGAATGGAAACCGCCAGTATGTCTTTGGACTTTGAGAAAGCAGCAAAACATAGAGATCAAATTGCTTTATTAAGGCAAATGCAAGAGCAGCAGTCCATTGCAGGAAACTTTGCAGAGCTTGATGTCATCGGTTATGAGCAGAAGAACGGTTTAGTGGCCATTCATGTACTGATGATAAGGGAGCATAAGGTACTTGGGACGAAAACACATTTTCCAAAAGTACCAAAAGATTCTGGCGCAGATGAAGTGCTAACTTCTTTCATCGGGCAGTATTATATTTCAACGGGTAACCACTCTAGAATTGCTAAAGAAATTGTATTGCCATTCGAAATAGAAGAGGGAAGTGCATTAGAAGCCGCGCTGACTCAAGTTTCGAAGCGCAAAGTTAATTTCAAATGTAACGTTCGTGGGGAACGAGCCCAATATCTTGCATTAGCAAATAAAAATGCGCAAAACAGTATTGAAGTTAAACAAAGTGCACAAGACTCAATCACCAAACGATACGCCAAACTAAAAGCAGTGCTAGGGCTGTCAGACATTCAAAGAATGGAGTGTTTTGATATCAGCCATACCATGGGAGAAAACACGGTCGCATCGTGTGTTGTATTTGATGGTCAAGGGCCAAACAATAGAGAGTATCGCAGATATAACGTCACAGGGATCACCCCAGGGGATGATTACGCAGCGATGGATTTTGCATTAAATAAGCGCTACGGCAAAATGTCGGATGAAGCGAAAGTACCCGATATTATTTTTATTGATGGTGGTAAGGGGCAGTTAGGTAGGGCGGAATCTTTCTTCGCTGATTGGCAACTCAGTAAAATGCCGATACTGATAGGGGTTGCAAAAGGCACAAGCCGAAAGCCTGGATTAGAAACATTGCTAATAGATGGTGGTCGTAAAACGGTGAATGTCGAAAGTGATTCACCTGCATTACACCTTATCCAGCATATCCGCGACGAATCACATCGCTTTGCAATTGCAGGGCATCGTAATAAAAGACAAAAACAAAGAACGCAATCTGTGCTTGAAGAGATTGAAGGCGTAGGTCAGAAAAGACGTCAGGCACTACTTAAGTTTTTAGGAGGCATGCAGGGAGTTAAATCTGCAAATATACATCAATTAAAGCAAGTTCCTGGGATCAGCCCTGAAATGGCTGAAAAGATATTTAATCATTTGCATGACAAAGCTTAAGCAATCATGCGAACATAGAAAAAAAGACAATACCAAGTAGTTATGTGGAATATTCCAAATACGCTCACAACATTTAGATTGCTACTCATTCCCGTGTTTGCAGTCGTTTTTTATCTTCCTTATTCATGGGCGTTTTTTGCCGCCGCTTTTATTTTCTGGTTAGCTTCCGTTACCGATATCCTCGATGGCTATCTTGCGCGTAAGTTGGAACAGTCAACACCATTTGGTGCTTTTTTAGATCCTGTTGCCGACAAGGTGATGGTCAGTGTTGCTTTAGTGATACTTGCTACACATTATGATAATTATTTCATTACTATTTCTGCTGTTGTCATTATTAGTAGAGAAATAGTTATTTCTGCGCTTCGTGAATGGATGGCTGAACAAGGTAAAAGAGGTAGTGTTGCAGTATCTTGGCTGGGCAAATTCAAAACAGCTGCACAGATGTTAGCTATTATAGGTTTGATTTGGCAATTATCAGATTGGATGACAATGCTAAGTTACGCACTTTTAGCTATCGCGACATTGCTAACATTAGTTTCTATGATCCAGTATCTCTATGCTGCAAAAGGAGAATTGACTAATTCTTGACTTGAAATGATTATAAACCCAGCGGTTTAGATAAATTTTGAGCAAACGATTCAAAACATTCATTTTTTATGTTGACGCGTTCCAGAACTTCTGTAGAATGCGTCCGTGTTGAGAGGGCAGTATGTCATCTAAATGAAATTTAGATAGCATCACCTAGCAAGTTAAAGTTTAATGAAACTTAATAAATAAGTAGATTTAAATAATGGAACGCGAGTATAGCTCAGCTGGTAGAGCGCGACCTTGCCAAGGTCGAGGTCACGAGTTCGAACCTCGTTACTCGCTCCAAATTTGCGGCGGAATGGCAGAGTGGCCATGCAGCGGATTGCAAATCCGTCTACCTCGGTTCGACTCCGGGTTCCGCCTCCATTTCTCAACATATCCACATGCGAAAGCAAACCCGATGCCCGGGTGGTGGAATTGGTAGACACAAGGGATTTAAAATCCCTCGCTGGTAACAGCGTGCCGGTTCAAGTCCGGCCCCGGGCACCATTTATATCGGGATTTGTATGTAACAAATCTATATGGTTTTTATATACAAAACGGAACGCGAGTATAGCTCAGCTGGTAGAGCGCGACCTTGCCAAGGTCGAGGTCACGAGTTCGAACCTCGTTACTCGCTCCAATTTTTGCTTTCACACCCGATGCCCGGGTGGTGGAATTGGTAGACACAAGGGATTTAAAATCCCTCGCTGGTAACAGCGTGCCGGTTCAAGTCCGGCCCCGGGCACCATTTATTTTTCACATATCAAATTTACCAGTGTGAAAAATGGAATGCGAGTATAGCTCAGCTGGTAGAGCGCGACCTTGCCAAGGTCGAGGTCACGAGTTCGAACCTCGTTACTCGCTCCAATATTCTTCATGGCGGAATGGCAGAGTGGCCATGCAGCGGATTGCAAATCCGTCTACCTCGGTTCGACTCCGGGTTCCGCCTCCATATCGCATATTCTCTTTATTCTTAATACCCTCGCTTATTTATCTTTTTATTATCCAAGAACTTCACTGTTACTGATTTATCCACATCTTCTTTTACTTAAACATTGTTTCTTTAGATCCCAGAATCATTGCTATAGCTACTAGTCAATAATAAGAAGGATCGAAAGTTAGTATTCAATGCCTTTATAAACGCACCTATATTCATATTTTCGATAAAAGGTATCATTTTGGTATCTAGTCCTGCTTATTGGATAGACTTACTGCTTCATAGTCGCTTTACATTTTCACTTCCACATAATTTACGTACACCTTCTCTACATAAAGCAGAATTGACCTGGCTTTGTTTCGAGTTCTATATGTAAGTAGGCAAGTTGATATGCTAACAGATGTTATATAACGCCATTTGTTCAGTTGTTCCTTAGTGATGCTTAAAGTTTATGTAGACTCGCGTGACTTCAATTCGGTCTTTTTGAGTGAAAAATATACTGCTTTGGTATGTTTCGTTTGTTTTTTGTTCGAACAAACCATTTTTATAAGTTTTAATGAAAAAAGGGTTGCACTAAAATCGGATCGCCCTATAATGCGACCCCACTGACACGGGGCGCTACGCTGAAAAGCAAAGCAGCAACGAGTTAGCGTCAAGTAAAACTTAAGTTCGAAACTTCTTCTCAAGAAATTCAAAATTAAGTGTTGACAAAAAATCGGGAATGCTTAGAATGCACATCCCTCGAAACAACGAAATGTTTCGAAATGTTCTTTAAAAATATGAAGCAATCATCTGTGTGGGCACTCGTACAGATTGAGTTCTAACAGCAGATTCTAGTTCGCTAGATGACGCAAACAAATTTAGAGTCTCAATTGTAACTGAGTGACTATATAGTCAATTCGTTTTGATTTTACTTTTTTGAAAAGTAGAAACAAACAATCAGAATTCATTGAGCTGAAGCTTAGGCTTCAAAAAACTTTTAATTGAAGAGTTTGATCATGGCTCAGATTGAACGCTGGCGGCAGGCCTAACACATGCAAGTCGAGCGGTAACATTTCTAGCTTGCTAGAAGATGACGAGCGGCGGACGGGTGAGTAA